>JAEELR010000088.1 GCA_016282835.1 Treponema sp.
ATAACTGGGAGTTTTGTATAAATTCCTTTTGTTTCACTAGTATACCCAATAATGAAAGATTTACCTGCTGTAAGAACTGGCGTTTTGTATGAGTCATCATAATCTGTTGCTTCTACAATGTAATCAGCAGGTTGTTCATAAGGTAATAATTCACCTAATTCGTATTCCATTCAAAATCCTCACAAATAGCGCCATGGATGGCGCATCAATATTTTAGCAATAAATGCGCGAGTTTTTATTTTGCAAAGCAAAATGAAAACTCGAGAAGTAAAAATGACAGGAGGTCATTTTTACGACCAGTTCATACGGTGCTTCTATTTCAGTTCGCTCTATTTCTTTTTGTGTCATTCAGATTTCTCCTTATCTGTAATAGTCAAAACCTTTTGAGAAGAAAAATCCAAATTCATTATTGTGCTTAGCTGTTTTATGGCTGTTTGTCGCAAAAGTTCAAGGCGTTTTGATTGCGGCAAGTTTTGTTCAATGAGAATCGCATTGTAACTTTCCAAATTTGCCAAAACCAAAAGATGATGCAAATCTGTATAATCCCGAATATTTCCTTTTTGTCCAGGATTCGCTTCTCGCCATTGTTTTGCAGTTTGACCAAACAAAGCAACATTCAAAACATCTGCCTCGTCTGCATATACAAAAGACTTCTGCTGTGATGTAAGTTCCCCCAAAATAAGATTCTGCTTTATTGCGTCGGTATGTATTTTGTAGTTCAATTTTGAGAGTTCTCGATTCAGATTCCAATTTAATGAAAGGCGACTGTTTTCATCTGCTTTTAAACGACGATAATCTTTTACAATGTAAAGCTTGAATTCAGCAGAAATCCAAGACGCAAATTCCATTGCAATATCAGAATGTGCAAATGTTCCACCACCATAACGTCCTGATTTTGAAACTACGCCTATTGCATTTGTTGCTTTTATCCATTTTTGCGGTGACATTGTAAACGCATTTGCTCCAGCAGCATTTTTAAACCCCTCGAATTCGAGGTGGTTAAAATCTGTGTTATGCAAAGTTTCCCACAGTCCCAAAAATTCAATTACATCTCTGTTTCGCATCCAGTTTTGAATAACAGCAGCAGGTTCATCGCTTTTGTATCGGGCAATATCTGTAAGAGAAATAAATTCATTTTCAAAGTCAGTTGTATAAATTCCAATTTCAATGCCTTGTGCGTGGATTGTTTCTTTTATGCTTTTCATTGTTTTACTTCTCCAAACAGTTTGATTTTACCACAAAATTTGTTTATAATAAAGTTGTGAGCCACGTAATCCTTTCTCCTGCTCTGCAGTGCTAGGGATCGTGGCAGTCTTTTTTTTAACGATGTTACTGAAATTAAATCTATCGCAACTTTCTTTGCCATTATATTTCCTCGTAGTAGTATGAATAGTCGATGCCTTTCATGAAGGTTTCGCGGTCGTTGATTTTGTCTGTGAGGGCGTTTTGCAGGAGGGCTTTGATTTTTGTGGAATCGCTGTGGCTTTCCATCATGGCGTTCAGGTAATCATTTTTTGGAATTTTACTCCAGTCAACGCATTTTGAAAGTCTCTTTTTGAAAATCAAATCCAGCCAAATTCTTGTGCTTCTGCCATTCCCTTCCATAAATGGATGGGCAACATTCATCTCTACATATTTATCTACGATTTCATCAAAAGTGTTTTCAGGCATTTTGTCGATGGCATTCAGAGCGTCATTCAAGTATTGCGCTACGCAGAATGTAAAATCACCTTTACTGATTGTCTTAGTTCTGATTTTACCGGCAAAATCATACAGTCCGCCAAAAATATAGGCATGTATCTGCTGAAGGGATTTTGTTGTACCAATATCTTCGTCGGCAACAAGATTGCTTTGCAAGAATGTATACGCTTTTTTCTTGCTTTGCCCGTCTATTGTGTTATCGCTGTAATTGAACCAATCAAGAAATCTTACGGCATTGTTGTTCGGGAAGTTTTTTGCAAGTATCTGAACACCATCGTAGTCTAACGCATCAGCTGCGCGTTTTTTTCCGTCAGGTGCCTGGAATTTGAAGTCGTGAGTGAGACTCACGAGTTGAATATTATCTGTTGAAAATTTCTTTTTGAGCCAGCGCCAATAGTTTCCTGCTTTTACATAATCGTCTTCATTATTGATGGCGCGAATTATATCAATTGCGGAAAACCACCACTTTGAGTTTTCTTCGTCCCAGATTGCACGGACTTCACGGTCGTTGAAAAAGCGGATGGATATTTTTTGTGTGTCGCTTTTTGTTTGTCCTATATCTTCTTTTGCCAAATTTCAATTCTCCATTATTAATTCGAAATTATCAATCACCCTAAAAGTCCATGAGCAAAAAGTCTTTTATGTTTTTGTGGATTATTCCGTTTTGGGAAAAATCAAAATCATCCATGGAAACAACATATTTTGGAAAGCTGTCTTTTACTGAATTGAAAACAGAAAACTCGCGCTTTACGGTTTCTTCGCCTGCCAAAAGATAGACAACCTGAACATAGATTTTTTTGCCCTGCTTTTCTGCAATAAAATCGATTTCTGTGTCACCTTTTTTGCCCACAAAGACCTTAAAATTTCGGCGCAAAAGTTCGAGGCAGACTATGTTTTCAAGAACTTGGTCAATATTCTGGATGTTTTTTCCAAAAACTGCCTGATTCTCTGCATATATATTTCGCGCTTAATCATAACACTATTTTATCAGTTATAATCTCCAAAATCAAGTTTTTTCTTAATTTTATCGGTTATAGTCTCCAAAAAATATCATTTCTCCGTCTTCTTGAGCTCGCGGACAACTTCTTTGATGAGGTCGGCGGCCATTTCCAGCTGGTCAATGCAGTCCTGGGCGCTCTCGATTGGGTCGGGAAGGTCTTCGTAGTCCAGGATGCTTTCGTCGCGGATAAG
>JAEELR010000089.1 GCA_016282835.1 Treponema sp.
CAGATTATGTGATAAGGATTAAAGTTTCGGATTTCATAGTTTTTATTCTGCGCAGTTTTGTATTCCATTTCCAGAATCTTGTGCATCTTTGTCGCTTTTAAAACATTTTCAAAAACACCGTCCTCGAGATTTGTAACCGGGTCCGAAATAAAATGCACCTCGTTGTTTATCAATGCTGAATCAACAGTTATGCTGTCCGGAAGCATTTTAATAAGCTTCATCATTAAATCACGGTAAGTCTTTTCTAACGGAGTATTTTTGTACTGTTCCAGAAGAGGAAGAATTGTAGAAAGAGTAAGCAGTTCGCCTTCATTCAACATTACACGCTGAAGATAAAATGTCGGATCAGTATAATAGTAACCGTTTTTCTGAAAGTCATAATCAATCGGTGCATCGTAATCATTTTTTAAGATTTCAATATAGCGGCCAATCGTGCTGCAGCTTAAATTCCAGCCGTATTTTTTATTCAGCTTATTAACATTCGGATATTCACCGTTAATGATAGACTGGTCAATCTTCATGATATAAGAAAGAATGTGAGTAGCGTTTCTCTGAGGTGCCTTTTCTTTTTTCTTAGCCATTTTTGCCATATATGCCGCCTCCGTGGTTTTTACGTAACCTGTCCATTTGATATAACCACCGCGCACAGGTTTTGCACTCATAAAATTATATCACAATTTTTTTAACCTGTCGCACTATTTGCGACACCCCCTGTTTTATAATTAATCTGAAACTAAAGGAGAAAGCAAAACGTTCACGTCAAGGTGCGTACTTTTTTAACTGTCTTAAATCCTGCCATGGGCGTTTTTGGCATCTCCCGACAAATTGTGAGGTACTTATGAACGCACAGATTTTAATTAAGACCGCCGGTGACTGGTTTGAATTTACAAAAAGCCGCACAGGTCAGCTGGACTTTGAAGGAAAATGGGAAAACTGCGATTTGCCCAATGTAGACGGCGCACAGAAGTTTTTTTCAAGCGCATACTTTACTCCATGCAATTATGTGTTTATTGATTCTGCCCTCAACTGCAATCCTGTAATTTATGCGGCTCCTGATGTTGATGTTTCTGACAAAGATCTTTTTGATTACCTCGTACACATCGGTCCGCTTCTTGCTGCTGTTGAAGCAAAAGATTCTCTTCTTGCAGGACAGCTTTACCTCCGCCGGAGTAAAGTATTTGAAAAATTTTCTCAGCTTACGCAGTACATTCTTGAACCGCTTTGTGTTGAAATTCTTTTTTCGATGTGTTATGGCCGCATGCAGCAGTTAGCTCCGGAAGATCTTGAACTTGTTTATGAAAGCGCAGTCGAAAAATTAGAGTACGATTCTTCACGCGAAACAATCGATCAGGCTCTTACGCGCTGGTTTAAGAAAAACTCTGCAAAGTTTACGCTCCCGCTCGTCGGCACCTGTTATTATGACTGGGATGCAGACCCCTTTGCACTCGAAAAACTCAGCGACAACTTAAGCTGCGATGACCTTGCCGGAATGGCAGAAAAGATTCGTAAGGCAAAGCACGGCTTTTATGAATCACTCGAGCTTTCTGTTCAGGCAGAACCGTACAACACTCACGACAAGAACTCTATTCTTGTGAACATCGAAAATCCGGAAGCAAAACTTTGCGGAAATCCAGGGCTTGAAAAAGCCGGCCACATCCGCGCCCTTGCTGCAAAGATTATCCGCGAAGCAAAGCCAAAGAAGATGAACTACGGCGGAAAACTTGCAGCTCTCTGTGGTGATGAAATTGTAGTCGAACTTGAAGTATAGAGGTGAAGGAATGAATATCCAGGCCGGCATTATAACATGCTGGCTTGGACACTAATAATCAGGAGGAAACTATGTATATTGAACCAGAAGAATATTTTACGGAGAGTGCAAGAAAAATTCTTGAAGAAGGAGAAACCAAGCCAAAAGTTTTATTTGAACATTTGAGCCGCTGTTGTATGGATTTTACAAATAAAGATCTTAGTGGATTTACAATTTTCGATGATGGCAGTTATTACGAAACCAATTATAAACCGAAAACCAAAAATGGAAATTTGTTTTCATCATCTAAAATTAAACAACTTGATGAAAAGAATTATCAGAGGAAATTAATCTTCACTTCTGAAAAACTTGCGGAAACCGTCAATAAATTTATTGAAGCTCATAAAGATGAAATCAACAATCTACCAAAGTTTATCAACAACTCTCTTGTTTTAGACGGGAATGAAGATCTTGTTCGTATTGGCGATAAATCAATTCCCGGCTGCAACATTTTTTATTCAACACCTTATAAAATAAATGCAACAGCATTTAAGGATTTGGATTCTGAACATCAGAAAAATGAAAAAGCTTTGGAATTACTTACAACTTTATATGCTCAAATCCAGGAGGTAATTGATAAAGACAATTCATGAACCACAGAAAAGCATTCAACTACAAGTTGAATGATATAATCATCTTTTCATTATATTATGTATTTGGATGAGGATTATCATTTGTAACTGTTTCGAGACTGGATCAATCCTTCAACACACTCCTAAAATCAGGAAGATAAAAAAAATGAATGTACTCTCATTTAAAACAGAAATTATCGAGGCAAATGTTTTATAACTTGAGGTTTTTAATTATGGAAGAAAAACTATTTATCTTTGAACCAGATTATGATCAACTCTTCTATGATCCAGAAGAAGGATATTCATATTATGATACGATTTATTTATCTGCCGAGAAGCAAATTGAATTAAATATTAATATTCCAGGCCTTCAAGACTGGTTAAATACTTATATTAATGAAGTCCTTATACCTTGTGCAGCTGGTAAAATAACCTTAGAAGATCTTAATAAAAACTTTGACTGGAAATCTTTTCACGAAAGAGGAATGGAAATAGCAAAAGAAATTAAGAAGCAGCTTCCATCAAATATTCGACTACAATACAGAGCACCTTTTGAAGATAAATCTGGAATTATAAAAGATGATATCGAAGTTTAAATTTCATACATAACACAAGGGGGAAACAATATGTCTATTTCATTAAACATCCATGAAGCAATCATCTTTGCAACACTCAAACATCAGAATCAGAAAAGAAAAGGCTCAGGAGTTCCTTACATCGTTCACCCGATGGAAGTTATGCAGATTCTTTCTGCAGAAAACTTACCGGAGGAAATCATCATTGCAGGGATTCTTCATGACACCCTTGAAGACACTGACACAACTCCACAGGAAATTGAACAGAAGTTCGGCAAAGCTGTTTTAGATATTGTCCTTACCGAAAGCGAAGACAAGTCAAAGACCTGGCGCGAACGCAAACAGCATACAATAGATTGCCTGCAAAAAGACACAATGGCTACAAAGCTCGTATGCTGTGCCGACAAACTTTCAAACATAAAGAGTATGTATGCAGACTTACAGGCAATCGGCGAAAAACTTTGGGAACGCTTCAACGCTCCAAAAGAAAATATCAGGTGGTACTACGAATCAATTGTAAATGCCCTTACCGAGCTTGAATATTATAAAATGTATAAAGAATTCTGCGAAACTGTAAAAGCGGTATTTGAGGATGCAAATTTTTCTGTGTAAAACGCTACACCCTAAAAAAATAATTTTCTATCCACAAAATGTTTTATATGTGCTAGAATGTAGTGCATGCAGGATCATCACTTCAATAAAAAAGTTTTGTGTGTCGGTAATATTTCTGTTGATATAAAGGCGTACTGTCCTGAAGACGACGGAACCGAAGCTTATCGTGAAGGCTCCATTGAGCTTGTTCCCGGCGGTGTCGGAAGAGGAATGGCCATTAACCTCAAGCATCTTGGCCTTGA
>JAEELR010000090.1 GCA_016282835.1 Treponema sp.
CACCTCGTGCGGGAACACCAACAATGCTTACATATAAAACTCACGCTGACAACGATTCAATGTACAATACTCCACCATGCTACACAATTTATGTTTTGGGTAAAGTTCTTCACTGGATTGAAAAGAATGGCGGTGCTCAGGGAATCAATAAGCTTAATGTTGAAAAAGCAAATTATCTTTATGACTTCCTTGATAACTCTGACTTCTATCATGCAACTGCAGAAAAGGGAAGCCGCTCTTTAATGAATGTTCCTTTCCTTACAAAGTATTCAACAGCAGAAACTGCAGCAGCAGCTAAAAAGGATGAAGCAGACCGCACTGATGCAGAAAAAGCAGCTCTTGCAAAAGAAAAAGAAATCAATGACAAGTTCGTAAAAGAAGCAGCAGCCCAGGGTCTTGTAAACCTGAAAGGCCACCGCTTAGTTGGCGGAATGCGTGCTTCAATTTACAACGCTATGACTTTAGACGGTGTAAAAGCTCTTGTTGAATTCATGAAAAAATTTGCAGAAGAGAATAAATAAATATTGAGGTGGTTGGCTCAATCACCCCGGTGAATTAAAGCAATGTGGTGGTTGAGTAGGCGAAGCCGTATCGAAACCACTGCAGGAAATAGAATTCTTGAGGTAGTTGCGGGCGTTGCCCCGACAGGCTCAACCACCGTGGAAAAATAGGAGATTAATTATGTATAAAATTCAAACATTAGACAGAATAAGTTCAAAAGGTTTAGATAATTTCCCTCGTGATGATTATGAAATTGCAAGCGAAATCTTAAATCCTGATGCAATCTTAGTAAGAAGTCACGATATGCTTTCTATGGAATTAGCAGCTTCTGTAAAAGCAATTGGCCGTGCAGGTGCCGGTGTAAATAATATCCCTGTAAAAGAATTGGGACAGAAGGGCGTTGTAGTTTTCAATACTCCTGGTGCAAATGCAAACGCTGTAAAGGAACTTGTACTTTTAGGAATCCTGCTTTCAAGCCGCCCTGTAGTTGCTGCAAACAAATGGGTTAATTCTCTTGCAGGAAAAGGTGCTGAAATTGCAGGCCTTGCTGAAAAGGGAAAGAAGAACTATATCGGCCAGGAAATCAAAGGTAAAACTTTAGGCGTTATCGGTCTGGGAGCTATCGGTGCACAGGTTGCAAATGCTGCCGTAGAACTTGGAATGAATGTAGTAGGCTATGACCCGTTCCTTTCAATCAACGCTGCATGGAGCTTGAAGTCAGAAGTAAAAAATGCTGAAACTTTAGACACACTTTTTGCTAAGTCTGATTACATTACAGTTCATGTTCCAGAAACACCAGACACAAAAGGCCTTATCAGTGCAAACACAATCAAGAACATGAAAGACGGTGTAAGAATCATTAACATTGCACGCGGCGGTCTTGTAAACAATGAAGATATTCTGCAGGCACTTGAATCAGGAAAGGTAGCAGCTCTCGTAACTGACTTCGCTGCAGAAGAACTTTTGAACAATGATAAAGTAATCTGTATGCCACACCTGGGAGCATCTACTCCGGAAGCAGAAGACAACTGTGCTGTTATGGCTGTAAAAGAATTACGCGATTTCTTAGAGCAGGGAACAATCGTAAACAGTGTAAACTATCCTCGCTGTAAAATGGAAACACCAATTCCTGCCGGCGGAACTCGTCTCTGTATCTGCAATAAAAACGTTTCTGGCGTTGTAGCAAAATTCTCTTCTGTATTGGGCGATGCAAATTATAACATTGCAGGAATGCTCAATCAGAACAAAAACGATTTGGCTTACAACTTAATCGATGTTGATTCAAAAGTTGATGAAGCTACATTAAAAGCACTTGAAGCAATTGAAGGTGTTATTAATGTAAGACCAATTTTTGCATAGAAAAAAATGTGGTGGTTGAGTAGGCGAAGCCGTATCGAAACCACTGCAGGAAATAGAATTCTTGGGGTAGTTTCGACAGGCTCAACCACCCCTCATAGCGAGTTCAACCACTACAATTTTTCTGGGAGCGGACATATTTTTGAAGTACTGAGGGAGGCTTTAATGACATTTATAAAATGTAAAGATTTGGTTTTAGGTTATAACAATAAAGCTGTTTCTGCTCCTTTAACCTTTGAAGTAAACGAAGGTGATTATCTTTGCATAATCGGAGAAAACGGAAGCGGTAAATCTACATTAATAAAAACTCTTTTAGGCTTACAGGAAAAAGTTTCCGGCGAAATCGATTTATTTTTTAATCAGGACAACACAGAAGCAAAAACTAAATCGCTGAAAAAACTTGAAATTGGTTATCTTCCTCAAAGAAATGAAATTCAAAAAGATTTTCCTGCAACTGTATGGGAAGTAGTTCTTTCAGGAACTTTAGCTTCGTGCGGTTTCTTTCCGTTTTATACTAAAGCACAGAAAAAACTTGCCGTAGAAAAAATGGAGCAGATGGAAATCACTTCTATAAAAAATAAAAGCTTCCACAGGCTTTCAGGCGGTCAGCAGCAGAGGGTTTTACTTGCACGCGCTTTGTGTGCTGCAGAAAAAATTCTTCTCTTAGATGAACCGGTTACGGGGCTTGATCCAAAAGTTACGGAAGAGCTTTATGAAATCATAAAAGACTTAAATAAAAAAGGCATAACAATCATTATGGTAAGTCACGATATGTCTTCCATAAATTATTCAACAAATGTTTTGCGCCTGGGTCAAAAAGATTTTTTCTTTGGCACTAAAGATGAATATTTGAAAACCTTAACTTCGGAGGATTTATCAAAATGGAATTCTTAAATACATTTTCTACATATCTTTCGTTTCCTTTTGTTCGTTACGCATTTATTACCGGCGTTTTAATTGCGCTTTCTTCTTCCTTGCTTGGAGTAATTCTTGTTTTAAAAAGATTTTCATTCATTGGTGACGGCCTTTCTCATACAGCATTCGGCGCCATGGCAATTGCTACAGTGTTAAAGCTTTCCAACGATTCGATTTTAACAATGCCTGTTACAGTTCTGTTCGCAATCTTTTTATTGAAAACTCATAAACATTCAAGACTGCAGGGCGACTCAATCATTGCAATTGTTTCTACAGGAGCTCTGGCTGTCGGATACATGGTCGTAAATATTTTTTCTGCCTCTGCAAATGTTTCTGGCGATGTCTGTTCAACTTTGTTCGGCTCGACTTCAATTTTAACTTTAACAAAAAGCGAAGTACTGGTCAGCGCCATTTCATCAATTGGTGTAATTCTGTTTTTTATTTTCTTCTACACAAGAATTTTTTCCGTAACGTTTGATCCTGAATTTACAACTGCTATCGGTAAAAAAACTGAACTGTACAATATGATTATTGCTATCATTACTGCAATCGTAATTGTTCTTGCAATGAATCTTGTAGGCTCGCTCTTAATTACTGCCCTGCTTGTTTTCCCTGCCTTAAGTGCAATGCAGGTTATGAAAAGCTATAAATCTACAATTGTCTATTCGGCAGTGCTTGGAGTTTTTGCGAGTGTCGTGGGACTTTTTGTTTCCATAATGGCTTCGACTCCGGTAGGCTCTACAATCGTTGTGGTAAATATACTTTTGTTCTTCATTCATTTTTTAATCGGTTTGAAAAAATAAAAATAAAATAGAGTAAACAAATGCCTATGAAAAAGATTTTTATTTATTCGTTAGTGCTTTTAACCGCAATAAATTTTTCGTGTACCAGGCGTGAAAATAAATTGTCCCTGCAGGAAGCGCCTCAATCTCAGAAAATAGAAATTCAAAATGCTGCTGCAGAAAATAATATTGAAAAGAATGAAACACTGAGCGAAAAACCTGCTGAGAAAAAAATTGATATTGATTTATCTAAGATGTCGAAGGATATGGTTTATGCTGCTGTTTTTCAGTTTATGTGTGAAAGCGAAAGTTATGAAGGAAAAGTAATCCGCATAGAAGGCACTTATACAAGCTTTGATGATGAACAGGATTCTTCTTCAGTAAACTATTGTATAGTTACAGATGCTTTATCGTGCTGCTGGACCGGGCTTGAATTCGAACTTGCTCAGGAATACCAGCCGCTGCAGGAACAGCTTGTAGAGGATAAGAATATAATCGTTACAGGAACCTTTGAAAATTATATTCGTACAGTTGATGGAAATGAAGTGGACTGTTTCAGGCTTTCAAATTCTTCTGTGGTGATAAAGGAATAAATTTACTGGAGATTACGACAAATGAAAAAGTTTTTAGTTTTGTGTTTAATAGTTTTATTTACAGCATGTTCTAAAAAGACAAAAGCAGAAACAGAATTAATTGATTTAACAAAGATGCCGGTTAATCTTGTATACAGTACAATCTGCCAGTTCAATTACGATTTGGACTTTTATGAAGGAAAGGAAGTAAAGTTTAAGTGCGACTGTTATCCGTCTTACAGGGGCGATGAAGTGTCTTATATTTGTGAAGTTCCTGATGAAGCCGGCTGCTGTACAAGAAGGTTTCAGATTTTCCCGCTGGATGAAAAAGATTTTGAAATAAAAAGCGAAACAGTTTTTTTGGGCAAAATAAAAAAATTCATTGATGAAGCTTCCGACGAAGAATTTTTTCGAATCGTAGATGTTAAGGCAATAAATCAATAACAAGAATCCCGTCACCCTGAATTTATTTCAGGGTCTGTCATATAAGAGTCCTGTCATGCTGAACTCGTTTCAGCATCTGTACCAGAAGGAATTCATATCAGAATCTCTGCACTTGTTTTATGACAGATGCCGAACTAAATTCGGCATGACAAAATTTTCTCCCGTCAGCCTGAATTTATTTCAGGGTCTGTACCAGAAGGAATTCATTTCAGGGTCTGTCACAGTAGAAACTCATTCATAACCAAATAATATTATGGAAAAATTTACAGAATAGCGTTATAATATAAGGACTTTGCATAAAAGGGGGTTCTTATTATGAAGGTAAAAGCATTTTTAGCAGGTTTAGGTTTAATTCTTATTTTATCATTATTTACAAGTTGTGATATGGTTTCAAAACTGGAAACTCCAGGTACTGTAAAATGGGCAGGTCTCAGGTATTCTCCTTATGGAGTAGGAAGAAAGAATGTTCCTACAAATGCGGAGTGGCAAAAATATATTTCTGCTTTAACAGGCGCTTTTGAAGAAAGTACAGGCGCCTTTATTTTAATTCCTGGAACAGCTTCGTTTGATGATGATGGAACATGTTATTGTTCTTTTAATTTTAAGAAACCTTCTGGTGTAAGTACTTCAGGAATGAATGTTTATTTTAGAGAGAATGATGACAGCAATGGTTATGAAGACTTTTTAACTATGTGCGATTCAAAAGGTTATAGTGTATGGCTTCAGGCAGAACCGGGTCACAATGATTTATCTGGAATTGCAACAGTTTTATTAAAAAAATATGGTTCTCATAAATGCGTAAAAGGTTATGGTATTGACCTTGAGTGGTGGTATCCTATTGATGATGAAGAGACAAATACAGGTAAAAGGCTTGATGATGCAACCGCTCAAACAGTTGTAGAAACTGTAAGAAGCTTTAATAAGGACTACACAGTTTTTGCAAAGCACTGGATGTCTTCTTATATGCCTTCTAAATATAGAGACGGAATGATTTTCGTTAATGACAGTCAGGGATTTACATCTAGTTCGGATATGATTTCACAATTTACAACCTGGGCAAAACATTTTCAGGGAAGTCCTGTATTTTTCCAGATAGGTTATGCAAGGGATCAAAAAATCTGGGAGGAAGATCCTTTAAAAACTGCTCAGGCAATCTGTAATTCTGCAATAGAATGGAACGAAGAAGTTGGCGTAATCTGGGTTGACTTTACATTCCGCACTGCTTTAGACCGTTACGTGAAGTAAAAGGAAATTCATTAAATGAAAAAATATTGTATTCTTCTTTCTATAATTATGGCAGTTATGAGTTTTATTTCGTGTAAAGATTTAACGGGTGATGAAAATCAAAAGCAGAAGAGCCCGGCAGGTATTGAAGATCAAAGTAACGAGTCTCCTGAGATGCTTTATGCAAAGCAATATAAAGAGTATCTCGAATCAATTCCAAAGCTTGAAACGAAGGGTGCTGTAAAATGGGCCGGCTTGAGGTATTCGCCTTATGGAATCAGAAAGGATGAAGTAGATAACAAGTTAAATGACAAAATGACAAAAGAGAAGTGGCAGAAATATGTTACAACTTTAACTCAGGCATACCCTGGAAGTGCAGGCACATTTATTTTAATACCGGGAACAATTTCTAAAGGCGGCTGTTCCTTTGGTTTTCCTGAGCCGAAAGGAGTAGATACAAGTTCTGTAGATGTCGATTTTGATGAAGACGATTTGTACGAAGACTTTCTTACAATGTGCGATTCAAAAAACTATAAAGTGTGGCTTCAGGTTGAATCAGGTTATAACGATTTGGTTAAGCTTTGTGAAATTGTAATGACTCAGTATTCTCATCATAAGTGCGTGGCAGGTTTTGGTGTAGACTGCGAATGGTACAATCCGGACACAGAAGAAGGTTGTGCTGTAGATGATAAAACGGCAGCCGCTTTAGTAAAAAAGGTTCGCGAGTTTAATAAAGACTATACTGTTTTTACAAAGCACTGGGACGAAAGATTTATGCCGCCAACTTACAGGGACGGAATGATTTTTGTTAATGACAGTCAGATCTACGACAGCCTTGAAGTAATGGTTTCTGATTTTACAAACTGGGCAAGATACTTTCAGGGAAGTCCTGTGTTCTTTCAGATTGGCTACAAAGCTGATGTTGCAATCTGGCAGAAGGATCCTTTAGCAACTGCAAAAGCAATTACTGATTCTGCTTCGGAATACAATTTAGATATAGGATTGATTTGGGTTGATTTTACAATGCGGTCTGCATTAGATAGATATTAATTTTATAGAGGATATCAGATGAAAAAGATTTTTAAATTTATTTGTGGAGTTTTACTTATGGGTTCACTGATGAGCTTTTCTTCCTGCAGCAGCAAAAAAGTTACTTGGGCTGGCTGTAGAAGTTCAAGCTATGGAATTAAACCATTTCCTTCAGTTGAGGAATGGTGCGGTTATGTTGATAAGGTAAAGTCAAATTATCCTGGAAGTCAGGGTGCTTTAATCTGGATTGTTGGTAAGGTTACAGAAGGTGCCTGGACCTGCAACTTAAATTTCCCTGTTGGTGAAACACCAGAAAATGTTTTTGATAATGTTGATGATGAAAACGAAAGATATTTAAGGGAATTCGATGACAAGAACTATGCAGTATGGCTTCAGGTAGAACCAGGTAATGCAGATTTAAATGAGCTTGCAGAAATTGTTTTAAATCGTTATAAGCGACACAAGTGCGTAAAGGGTTTTGGCGTTGATGTAGAATGGTTTAAGCCTGCAAACACACACGGCTACGGTCAAAAGTTCACAGATGAAATGGCAGAAAAGCTTGATGCAACAGTTAAGGCTGTAAATAAAAATTACACTTTATTTGTTAAGCACTGGGACTACGACTGGCTTCCTCCTACATACAGGTCAGATATGGTATTCGTAAATGACAGCCAGGAATTTGAAAGCATGGATCACTTTAAAGAAGAGTTTACAGACTGGGCTGAGCACTTTTCGGAAAACCCTGTAATTTTCCAGATTGGCTATCCAGCAGATAAACATCTTTGGGGTAAGCTGAAAAATCCTGTTAAAGATTTGGGCAACTTTCTTGTAGAAGATTTATACCCATATCAGCAGCACGGAATTATCTGGGTAGATTTCACACTGAGAAGTGTATTGGATAATAAATAGCTTGTCGGTGGTTGAGCCCGTCGAAACCACCTTCTGTCAGTCCATGCACATACAGACCCTGAAGCAAGCTCGAAATAACGAGCTGCAAATTCAGGGTGACAGATTCCAGCAGGCACAAAAAAAAGTCCTCATTAAATGAGGACTTTTTTTTATATCCAGACTTACATCGCCTGTGCTGTGTCGTAGATTGCCTGGTATACAACCTCGATTTTATCTTCGTCCAAACTTGAGAATGCAACTCTTAAAGTTTTAGAATCAATTGCAATTGTTCCGATTCCTTTTTCATTTAAAAGTTTTACGCGCAAAGCTTCGGCGTCGATTCCTGTTAAATTGAATGCCATAAAGTATCCGGAATTAAATGGCAGCGGCTCAATTCCTTTTGCTGTATGTGTTGTAACAAATGCTTTTACTAAATCGTAGCGGCGTTTTAAGATTGCACGGAATTCCAGCTTTTCTTTTTCTACCTGCTCCGGATTCTGGAATGCCTTTAAAAGAAGTGACTGTGGTGGTGTTGAAGAACAGCTTACAGAAGATCTGATTGCTGCCATAATTTTTTTTACTAAGGCGTCGTACTGAGCTTCTGTCATTCCTTTTGAACCGAATGTAACAAAGCCGCATCTAAAGCCCCATGCGAAATCTTCTTTTGTAGGACCGTCAATTTTTGCAGCAAGAATATTTTCGTGAGCATCGCAGAGATATGCAAACAATGACTGGCTTTCAATATCATCTTCGTAGTTTAAGCCGAAGTATGCGTCGTCACACCAGACCATAACCTTTGAACCGCTCTGAGCAATTTTTGTTACAATTTCTACAAGGCGTTTTGCTTCACTAACAGTTGGGCTGTAGCCAGAAGGATTTTGCGGGAAGTTTAGAATTACTCTTACTGAGTCGTATTTTTTTGCCTGTTCTTTTAAAACTGCTTCTAAACCGTCGATATTAAATTTGCCGTCCTTGAACATTGGGAACTGAACAAAGTCTGCATTGCGTCTTGCACTTGCTACCAAAACATAATTGTCCCATGAAGGATCTGCTGCAACTAAAGGATGATTTTCGTCTAAGAATAAATCTGCAAGATATGAAATACCTGCTGTAAGTCCTGGAACTACTACCGGAAGCGAAAATGATTTGTCTTTAAGCGAAGGATTTTTTCTGATGATTGCTTCTTTCCATGCAGCTCTTAAATCTGGATTTCCTGCTGTAGGTGCGTATCCAACAAGCTCTGCATTTGTGAGTTCAGGAACATATTTTTTTACTGAAGGAAGCATTACAGGTTTTCCTTCTACTAAAGTTGTTCCTATTGTTCCGTTTGCTGTTTTACCTAATTTTTTAGCTTCTGCACTTTGAGCGATTATGCCTTTTGGAAAATAAAGGCGTGTTCCAACATCTGACAACAAAGAACCTGCTGTGGTTCCCTGGAGTGTTTCATTTAATTCTTGTGCTAATGAATTTATCATAATGTCGAAAGTATGTATAAAATTTCTTCTTGTGTCAACATTTTGTATATTTATACAATTTTGTTTTATTTGCCGCAAATTTCATCTTCACGAATGTAATTTCTGCTAAGAGAGTATTTAAACATCATCCGCCCTTACGTCCTTCGCTCACGCTCATACCTTTGGTACTGCGGGACTCCACGGCGTGCTCACTTTGTTTTTTATTATTGTACAAGTGCAGTTTAACATTTATAATCCACCTTATGAAAAGACCTCAAATCTGTTTAACACTTACCGGAAAAACACTGCAGGAAAATTTAAAGACAATTGAAAAATACCGCAAATACATTGATATGGTAGAACTTCGCGGAGACTTCCTGGAACCGGATGAATCTCTGTACATGAGAAAGTTTCCTGGTATGGCAGGGCTTCCGTGCATTTTAACAATCAGAAGAAAAATTGACGGCGGGCAGTATGATGAAGGAGAAGCCAGCAGAACAACACTTTTTGCCCGTGCACTTTCTTATGCAGATACTGAGGACAAGACAAAAAATTTTGCCTATGTAGATTTCGAAGAAGACTATCACATTCCGAGCCTTCAGGATGCAACCTTGGCTTTCGGTACAAAAATTATCCGTTCCGTTCACGACATGAAAAATCCCATTACAAATATCCGCGAGCGCTTGGAGAAATTGCAGACTTCATATTATGAAATTCCAAAAATTGCATTTATGCCTCATTCACTTGATGACGTTACGAATTTGTTTGCAGAAGCACAGACTATAAAAAACAATTATCACATTCTTGTTGCAATGGGACCTTTGGGAGTGCCTTCAAGAATTTTGAGTGAAAAGCTAAACAACTATCTTACTTACTGTTCAGCCCCAGAAAGTCAGGAAGGGCTTCAGTCACTTTCGCACCTGGATCCTGTAACACTAAATGAAATGTATACTTTCAAATCAATTGACAAAAATACTTCGATTTATGGAATTACCGGCTGGCCTTTGAAAAAAACTTCCAGTCCTCAGCTTCATTCAGACGGATACAAAAAAAATAAAATGAATGCAGTTTATGTTCCTGTCTGTGCAGAAAAAGCAGGGCAGGCAATCCGCTTTGCTGATGTTGTGGGACTAAAGGGAATGTCTGTTACGATTCCGCACAAGGAAGAAGTGATTGGTTATTTGAGCGAATATAATGAAGATGTAAAAGTTATAGGCGCCTGCAATACAATTAGAAGAACAAAAAACGGCTGGGAAGGATTCAACACTGATTACATAGGCTTTGCAAGATCACTCCTTGAGTTTACTGGATTAAAAAATCTCAAACATAAAAGGGTTGCAATTATTGGAGCCGGTGGTGCTGCAAAAGCAATCGCGTATTCTGTAAAAATGCTTGGCGGGAAAGCCTGTATCTTTAACCGCTCGTTACAGAAAGCAAAAAAACTTGCGGAGAAATATAAATTCAAATACGAAGAGCTCAGCGTAAAAGGCGTAAACACACTGAAAAAATACAGCAGCATAATTATACAGACAACCTCTGTAGGAATGGGCGCTGACAACACTGACATAAATAATGATCCAATAAATTTCTATGAGTTTACAGGAAATGAAATTGTTTATGATATTATTTATGTTCCGGAAGTTACTGCAATCATGAGGCGCGCTATCAATGCCGGTTGTAGAGTTTACAACGGTTACAGAATGCTGGAAGAACAGGGATATGAACAGTTTAAAATATTCACCGGAGTGGATTATTAATAGATCAATATCGAGATGGGTTTCAAAAATGTGTCCGCGTAAAGTGTGGTGGACCTTGCAAGATATGTGGTGGTTGAGCCTGCAAGACATGGGGTGGTCGAGCTTGCAAGATGTGTGGTGGTTGAGCTTGCAAGATGTGTGGTGGTTGAGCCTGTCGAAACCACGAAGGAGTTAAAACCTTTTTCAGGTGGTAACGGGCGTTGCCCCGATACGGTATTGCCTGCTCAACCACCGCTGAAGTTGAACTTAATAAATAAATTTTTTATCAGGAGATATAAATATGACACAAAGTGAAATGAAAACCTTAGTTGCAAATACTGCAATAGACACATTGATTCAGGAAGGAAAAATTTTTAGCGGAATGAAAATCGGACTTGGAACCGGTTCTACTGCACTTCCTGCTGTAAAGCGCCTGGCAGAAAAAATTCAGGACGGCACATTAAAGGATATAAAGGCTGTTGCTACAAGTTTTCAGACAACACTCGCCTGTGAAGAGCTGGCAATTCCTGTATTTACAATGAATGATAAAGTAATTTCCGGTGAACTCGATTTAGCAATTGACGGTGCCGATGAAATTGTTCCTGAGAAAACTGTTATTAAGGGTGGTGGAGCTGCTCTTTTAAGGGAAAAAATAATTGCATATAACGCAAAGAAATTTGTTGTAATTGCAGATGACTCAAAGCTTGCAAAAACTCACGGCACAGGATTTGCACTTCCTATAGAGATAATTGCAGAAGCAAGAGTTTGTGTAATAAATAAATTAAAGGAACTGGGTGCAGCCTGCGTACTTCGCGAAGGCGTAAAAAAAGCAGGACCAGTAATTACTGATAACGGAAATTTAATCGTTGACTGTAAATGGGAAGCTCCTGTTAACGCATTTGAACTTGAAGATAAGATTAACAAAATTGCAGGCGTTGTAGAGTGCGGCTTCTTTACAAAAAATATTCCTGAAGTATTTGTTTCCCACAGCGACGGCACCGTAGAAAGATTCTAATCAATAAGAATAGGGTGGATCTTTTTAATTCTCGAAATCAGAGACACCCTAATTTTTTTGTCCACACCGGAGTAAACCTCAATTCCATTCAAAACTGCTTCTGAAGATTTGTCGGAAAGCGAAACAGGTTTTATTAAAATTTCTTCTTCTTCGTTTTCTGCTGCAATTGATAAATACCAGTTCCCTTCCAGTGTTTTTTCAATCAAATGAATTTTTCCGGTGTAGTTCATACCGCCAGCTTCATTCATTTCGTATTTCACAGTTTCAACCCTCAGCTGCTCAGGGAATAAAATAACGCGTTTGTTTATCCTGTTTAAAAATTCATCCTTCTGGAAATCAGCAAGGCTCATTGAATTCACAGTGTTTTCCAAATCTTTTAAGAGCTTGTCCTGTGCCTTTTCATTAATGAGATTTTTCCTGTCAGTGATTTTTTTACACAGTTCAAGATTTTCTCTTTCCACAGAATTTAATTTTAAAACACCAGCAGCATCTTTCTTAAAGGAATTGATTGCTCCTGTAGAATTAATTCCGCTTTTTACGATTAAGTGTTCTGCTTCATTATCATCTTTAAAATCCATGAGTAAAACTGTACTTGAAAGTTCGAGCAATATGTATGGCTTTAAAATAGGATTGTTGCAGACATTTTCTTTCAGGCTTTCTGAATCAAGCTTTAACACATAGCCTTTGTAAATCAGTGCAGAGTTGTAGGAAGCATTCCAGTCATCAATTAAAGCTAAGAAATTCTGCGGCAAAGGATAAGTTGAATATTTTTCCAGAAGCGAAACAATTTCACCTTTAGTCATATTGCAGGAAAGTGCTTTAGTGAAATTTGCTTTTGTTAAGGTATAGGTGCTCACTGTGTCGTAAGTCTTAAGCTCAAGAATCTTTGAGAGAATAATTAAATCGCTGAGCTTTAAGCCGGGCAGCAAACTTATCGTGAAGGAAGAATCAACGCTCAGGACTTTTTCACAATACTGACTTTCGAAAAGAGCCAGATATTTTTTTGAAGCGCTTATTTTCTGGTATGGATTATAATCGTTAGCAGCTTCAACACAATTTAATAGCCCGAGTTTAATTGCGTTTTCAATAATTGATTGCGATAAACTTTCTACGGTCAGAGAATATTCATCTACGCCCGAAATCATTTTTGAAAACCGCGTTTGAATTGTATCCTCGCCAATCAGTATTTCTTTGATTACAGAATAAAGCTTTGTGCAGGAAATAAAATCACATTCGACTTCGCTTAAATTTAAAATGAGCTCCTGTAAAATTTTTGCGTTAACAGATAAAGTCGTTTTGGAAAAATGCCCGCACGAAGCAACGCACATATATAAAAGAAAATCTTTTAGCTCAAGCGATGAAAGAGATTCCAGCACAGACCAGTTTATTTTAAAGCCGCCTTCACCCAGTAAAAACACATTTAAATTTATGAATGCGTTTGTAATTATAGAAAGCGCCTCTAAATACTGTTCGCCAAAAATTCTTATAAAATCGTCTTCAGTTCTTTTTTTTATCTGCCCGCTGAATTTTAGTGCAGAAGAATTTACATTCATATAGGAAATCAGTGCACAGATTATTTCAGAAGTAAGCAGCGGCTTGCATTCCGTGCCTGAAGCTGGCGAAATGTTTTCCAGTTCAATCAGGTTTTCTATGCAGAATATTTTTTCAAGGGCGTCTTTCAGCAAGGGATTTATTTTGTATACAGCACCTTCGGGATTTGTGGATGCTGAAGCAAAAACTAAAAGGCGTTCCTGAAGATTTTCCAGTTTGCCGAGTGCATTTTGTCCCTGCAAAAATGTGTTTATCTTTTTTAGTGTCGGCTGGTGCAAAAAATGAATTGCATTTAAAAGTTGTATATCAGCTTTTGAAAGAAGCGATAAAATTTTTTCTTTGGTTTCTGTCTTTCTTAAGAACGTTGAAAGCTGCTCGATTAAGTTTGGTTTGTTATAAGGCGTTTTTATTTCACCCAGATAATAGTGAATGATGTTGAAAAAAGTTGTGTCATCTGTTGTGGTTAAAAATTCTCTCCATTGCAAAACTTCTGAGGCTTTTGAATCAAGTTTCATTTAAAGCTCCTTAAGTTCTTCAAGAGACTCATTCCCTGTATAACGAACGAGTTTATATGAATATCCCTGTTCTGCTAAGAATTTCTGCCTGTTAGTTCCAAACTCTTCTTCAGATGTATTTCTTGTAATCAGCGTAAAGAATTTTGCATCAGTTTTTTTAGGGCGTAAAATTCTTCCAAGCCTTTGTGCTTCTTCCTGTCTGCTGCCAAAAGTTCCGCTTACCTGGATTGCCATGCTTGCATCAGGTAAATCAATGGCGAAATTTGCAACCTTGCTTACTACAAGAATTTTTATTTCATTCTTTCTAAAGTCACTGTAAATTTTATCGCGCTCAGCATTCGGTGTTTTTCCCGTAATTAAAGGCACCTTCAGAATCTGTGCAATGTTTTCCAGCTGAGAAATGTACTGTCCGATGATTAAAATTTTATCGTCAGGGTAGAGTGCAATCAGCTGCTCGACAATTTTCAGCTTTGCAGGATTTTCACTGGCGATTCTGTATTTTACTTTTGGAGAGGCAACTGCATATTCAATTTCTTTTCCGCTTTCCAAATCAACTCTCACTTCGACACAATGTGCACTCGCTATCCACTTTTCCATCTCAAGTTCTTTCCACGGAACATCATATCTTTTAGGACCGACTAAACTGAATACATAGCCTTCGCAGCCGTCTTCGCGGACTAAAGTTGCAGTAAGCCCGACGCGGCGCACTGTCTGTAATTCTGCAGCTACTCTGAACACAGGAGCAGGAAGCATATGAACTTCATCATAAATAATCAGTCCCCAGTTGTTTTTTCTGAAAAGTTCAAAGTGCGGATAAGGGCCGGTTTTATTTGCCCGCCAGGTTAAAATCTGGTAAGTCGCAACCGTAACATTTTTAATTACTTTTGACTCGCCGGTATATTCTGCAATTTGTGAAGCGTCTAAATCGGTTTTATCTAGAAGCTCATCAATCCACTGATGAACTGCACTTATATTTGTCGTAACGATTAGTGTGTTTGTTTTCAGCATTGCCATAATCTGCATGCCGACAATTGTTTTACCCGCACCACAGGGAAGCACTATTGTTCCAAAGCCAGTTCCGGGACCTTTATCTCCTACCAGGGCTTTTGCACTTTCAATCTGGTAATCCCTGATTTCTAATTTTTTTCCGCTCGAAGTAGTTTCCCTCAGATTGATTTCTAGAGGAGTGCCGTCTCGCAAAGGAACATCATCTTTTACAGGCCACGAAATTTTTAAGAGGTCCTGTTTAATTGTTCCCCTGTCCGTTAAAAGCAGGGCAAAGCAATATTTTTTTTCGTTTTCATTTAATTCGATTTTGCACTCGTAACGCTTTAAGCTTTCCTGGAAAAACTCTTCATTAAATTCGCAGGGAATCAAATTCTTTTTTAATGAAGGATTCACCGAAAGTTCTTTATGCACGAAAGGAGATGAACAAACCAGGTACAAATACTCAACAGTTTCAGCTTCTTTAGTTTCTGATTTCATTAAAAAGCCCGGCACAATCCTGAGCTTGCCGAATCTTTCTGCAGTTTCCTGTATCCACATTTCAACAGACTGAGGAACATCGTAGCGGGCATATTTGTGTAAAACTTCAATTGCATCTTTACTGGTAAAATTTGCACTGGCTGCATTCCATAACGAAAGGGCAGTGAGCTGATAAGTATGCAAATGTTCTGGAGAGCGCACAAGTTCTGCAAACGGAAGCAAAGAATTTCTGCACTCATCTGCGAGCGGTGAATGAACATCTAAGAGTAAAGTTTTATCTGATTGAATGATTAAAGGATTTTCTAAATTCATTTTTAGTTAGTTACAGAAAATTCTCCCAGAGTTCCAAGGCTTTTAATTTCTTTCATCAATTCTATGAAATCAACTTCTTTTGGAGTTTTTACTGAATAATGAAGAATGAGCTGCTTTGTTGCAATCACTTTTGAAATGTTTAAATCAACTACAACAAGTCCATTTTTTTCCATAACACTTTTTATTTCTTTCAAATCTATGTCTTCATTGTCAAAGCAAAGATGAAGCATTTTGTTTGTGTTCAAAGGGAATAACTTTGATTCGAGTTTTTCCAGAACTATTAAAAGGATTTCTGCAATAACTAAAATCATTCCTGCCTGAAGATATAAGCCGCAGCCAATTGCAAGACCAATAGCTGAAACAGTCCAGATTATTGCTGAAGAAGTGAGGCCTTTTATGTTAAGCCCCTGTTTCATTATAACTCCACCACCAATAAATCCTATACCGCTTACAACGCCTGCAACAATTCGTGTAGGGTCGCCGACAACAGGAATATTTGAAAGGCTTGGAGAGGCCATGTAAAAAGAAACGATTGAAAGTAAAGTGGAAGAAACGCAGATTAGAATTAAAGTTCTCATGCCCATAACATGATTGTGAACTTTTCTTTCGAGTCCAAAAACTGCACCAAACAAAATACTGATTAATATTTTGATTATGCTTTCAATTAAAAAACTTCTGTCCATCTTTTACCTCTTGCTTTCAACTTATAAATCACAGCTTCCTAGAAATGAAAAATGTGAAACTTTGAACCGCCGGCTTTTGCACCTGGCTTTATCCATTGAACATTCTTTTTAGCATTTGATTTTTTTGAAGGAGCTTCATTCAAACTATCAAGATAAGAACAAAGCCAGTTACTAAGCTCTAAATCTTTTGTCCACGAATCATCATAAAAATCTGTCTTAACTAAAATTATATTTACAAAACTCTGTTCACTGTACAGGGCTGCAATATTTTCTGCAAAAGAAATAAACGCATTGCTTGCAGAAGAAATTAATGGAGAGGCAATTGATTTTGAACCGTTTCGTAATGCCGGCATTTTTTGTGCAGCACTAATAGAAGGAATTGATTTTAAAAAGAATACAAGATTTTTTATTTGCCCGTCATTTTTCTTTTCAAAGCGTTCCAGCAGTTCCAGTGCTAAAGTCTGATAGCTGGTAATCATTTCATCTGCTGAACGGGAAACTTCGTGAACATCCATTTTATCTGAATGCACTGCATACCATTCTTCATCGAAATACAAAACAGCTTCGTCTATATCGCCTAAAGTATTTTCTGTCTGTAAAACTAAAGAGCGGGTAGAAAGAGAACTTGTCCTGTTCCACTCAAAAGTACAGGAGCCGCTTTGGGCTTCTATGTTTTTTTCTTCTTCATAACTCTGCATAAAAGCTTTTCGTTCTGCCACAGTTTTTTTTGCACCGGAAACATCGCTTTCAGCTTCGCAGGCGCAGGAAACTTTACGGTTTGAAGATAAAAAACTTTTTATAAAATCAGAGCAATCCGGACTATCTTTGCCGGCAAAAAGCATAACTTTTTCCATAACAAATCATTTTACCATAAATTTATTACTTTGCCAAAGCAAAAGTTGAGTTAGTTTTAGTGTTTATGATAAAATGAACGCATGAAAAATTTTAAGAGTTTAGTTTTATTGTGTACACTTTTTGTACCCGGAATTTTAATTGGCTGTGGTAAACAGAATACAGAATCTAGTGAAAAAAAATATACCTATAATATAAGTGAAACTTCACCGCAGACTTTTTCTCCAACAGATTACCAGATGTCCAGCGAAGGAACTATTATCGGGCTTACAGGTTTCGGGCTTTACGATTTTGTAATGAATAAAGAAAAAAACGGTTACGAAATAATTTGTGAAATGGCAGAGAAATTCCCTGAAGATGTTACTGAAAAATACAGGGGAAAATATGGAGTGCCTGAAAATGCTATAGAGTGCTGGGCCTGGAAATTCGAACTCAACAAAAATGCTGTCTGGGAAGACGGAACTCCAATCAATTCTTCAACCTGGGAATATTCTATACAGCAGTTCTTAAATCCTGCGATGAAGAATTACCGCGCATCATCTTTTTATCAGGATACACTTTCACTTGCAAACGGCGAAGACTATTATGAAGGAAAATGTGACTGGGAAAAAGTTGGCTTTGTAAAAGATGATGATTACGCCTTCACTTTAATTTTAACGAAACCGGTTTCAAAATTTTTTATTGAGTACAACTGTTCTTCACCAATTCTTGTAAAGAGTGATTTATACGAAGCAAATAAAAAGCAGACCGGCGACATTGTAAAATCTGCATACGGAACAAGTAAAGAAACTTTTGCTTCTTATGGTCCGTATAAAATCAAAACATTTCAGAATGACAAAGAAATGCTTCTGGAAAAAAATCCTCTGTGGTACGGCTGGACTGACGGGCTGCATGAAAATCAGTACCAGACAACCGACATAAACATCCAGTTCATTACAGAACATTCAACATTAATTTCATTATTTATGCAGGGAAAACTGGATGCAGTTGGACTTGATTCAAACGATTTAAAACTTTACGGCAATTCAGAATTCAGATTAACAACGCCACAGTCATATACCTGGAAATTAACTTTTAATACTGATAAAGCTTCGTTAAAAAAAGGAAATGAAGCAAATGTAAATCACGTACTTTTGGCATATAAAGATTTTAGAGAAGCAATTTCATTTTCTGTTGACCGCCAGAGACTTGTTACTTCTATAAGCCCTGCGAGTGAACCAGGTTTTGGCCTTATAAATAATTTGTATTTTAGTGATCCTGAAAAAGGAGAAATCTACAGGGACTGCGATTATGCAAAACAGGCTTTGTGCGAAGTTTATGAAGCCTCTTCTGTAGAAAACATTACAGGCTATAACAAAGAAAAAGCAAAGGACTTGGTTTTAAAAGCTTACAATGAAGCCCTTGCGTGCGGCGATGTTTTACCAGGTGATAAACTGCAGATTGATATTCACACTTACAGTGCCACAGGAAGTATTGTTCAGTGTATAGCGCTGCTTCAGGATTCAATGAATGAAATTATAAAAGATACAGCTATGGAAGGCAGAATTTATTTTAACCAGGTAACTGATGAAGATTATTACAGCAACTTAAAGAACGGAAAAGTTGACTGTGCACTTACTTCATGGGGTGGCGGAAGCTTTGACCCTTATGGACTTTTGTGGTGTTACTGTGAGCCGGATATTATAAATGAATATGGTTTTGAACCAAAGAAAGAAAAAGTAACAATCGAACTTGATTCAAAACTTATTACAAAAACCTTTTATGACTGGTATGTTGCATTGTGTAACGGTGAATATGTTATTTCTTCTTATGATACAAAGAATAAAATTCTAGCCCGCGTTGAATGTGAGCTTTTGAAAAAGTTTACAATGGTTCCTTTGTGGTATGCAAATTCTTCATCGCTATACAGCCAGAAAATTCAAAATGGAAGCGATACTTATATAAACAATGTTGTTCAGTATGGCGGCCTCAGATTTATGACTTATTTGATGACCGACTCCGAATGGGCTTCTTACTGTAAGAAAAACAAAAATAACTTAAAGTATTAGATATTTGTCCGTGCAGAGATGCTGAAGCAAGTTCGAAATAACGAGCTGTAAATTCAGCGTAATGGTTATTCTAATTCCAGAGGTTTGCGGGATTCACTGAGCGTCCGTTTTTGTAAACAGTGAAATGCAGGTGAGGTCCCGTACTCATTCCAGTGCTTCCGACCTTACCGATTCTTGTGTTTGTATAAACGAAATTTCCTTTAGAAACACAGGCACTTTCCATCATGTGACCGTACAAAGTTTTATATCCCGAGTGGTGCGAAATGATTACATAGTTTCCGTACACATCATTATATCCTTTCTGTACAACGACGCCATTCATTGCAGGATAAATAGCAGTACCTTTTGCAACTGCCATATCAATTCCGCCGTGGAAGGTTCTTTTAGAAGAATCGAAAGGACTTGTACGCCAGCCGAATCTTGAAGAAATGTAGTAGTGTGAATGCAATGGCTTTTTAAACAAGTCTCCGTTAATCTCCTGCTTTGTAACCCAGTCAAGCTTTGCATTTGGAACGAAAATAATAT
The DNA here is from genome assembly GCA_016282835.1 of Treponema sp. Taxonomy (GTDB): domain Bacteria; phylum Spirochaetota; class Spirochaetia; order Treponematales; family Treponemataceae; genus Treponema_D. The sequence continues at coordinate 19,888 of JAEELR010000090.1, forward strand.
TTCCTGCATCCAGCTCTGTGTTGATTTCCATATTGTTTGTTAAGGCACATTCTTTGGCATCAACCTTGTATTTTTCTGCAATTGTTTCTGGAGTTTCCTTGTTGGTTTTTACTGTATATAAAATTCCTGGCATTGAAGGAATTTTTAAATACTGGCCAATTTGAATCAATCGTGACTGACGGATATTATTTATACTGATGATTGAATCTTCTGTTACATTGAAGCGCTCTGCAATAAGGCCAATCATATCACCCTTTTTTACGCGGTACGAAAAATATGTTACATTCTGTGTTATGTCTTGTGCTGTATCTTCTGTCTTTTCTTCAAGGGCGATTTCTTCTTCTGCCTGTGCCTGCGATTGTGCAATGTCATTGGCAAGCTGAATCTGAGAAGGAGATTCGTATCCACCTTTACCTTTAGTGTTATTTATAAAAATCGTACATACTAGCATTACTAATATTGCTGTAATTCCAAAGAGAAATGCCAGGGTGTAAATAAGTGTCTGCTTTAGTACTGCATTTTGTCTTGTTATTTTTGTAAACATATTTGTATTTTCGTTTTTAATTCTTTTCATTTTTTGCCCAATCCAATTAAATAAGTTTCAAAAGATTCTGTTCTGCACGCCTGCGGTTTAAATCCTTTTGCATTAGAAAAGATTTCTTTCATCTTCATCAATTCTTTCTGCTGATCACCATTCTGGAAAATCTTTACGCAAAAATTTCCGCCAGTTCTTAACTGTTCCTGTGCATACCAGATAGCCATTTCAACTAAAGCTCTTGAACGGGCTGTATCAATTGCACGGTTTCCAGTTGTTAAAGGTGCCGCATCACAAACTACTAAATCGTATGGGCCTTGTTCTGTAATTTTATTGCGAATTTCTTCACTTAGTAAATCCCCTTGAAAGAAAATCAGGTTATCGCCTTTTACATCTTTCGACAAAGGATTTAAATCGACAGAGACAACTTTTCCATTTTGACCTAAATTTCTTAAAAGCCAGCATGTCCAGCTTCCAGGAGCAGCTCCTAAATCAAGGACAGTGGAACTTTTTTTGAGCATTCCAAATTTTTTGTCAATTTCTTCAAGCTTATAGACACTTCGGGCAGGATACCCTTCTTTAAATGCTTTCTGAGACCAAAAATCCGGTTTACTGTAAGAGTTAGTTTTCGACGGCATACTTACAGTATCGGAAAAAAATTCTTTTAAATTAGTTTTTTTTGCAATAGTGAGGAATTCTATTTATCAAGCTTAGCGCCAACTTTTTTTATAAAGACATCCATGTTGTTTATAACGAAGAAGGTGCAGTATAAAACTATAACTCCTGCAAAGCACAGGCTTACATTTAAATTGATTATAGAAGGAATGCATTTTGAAAAGATTACATAGATTAAAATGCACGCAATGAAGGTTAAGCCGGTAAAAATCCACTGGGCAAAAGGAATGCGGTTTGTCTTTGGCTTGTATTTAGGGTTAACGCTTTGAACTGCTTTAGTGATAGAATCTGAAGTAAGTGGAGAGGAAATGTTTAAAGGCTCGGTTGCAATTTTTTCTGCTTTAGTCAGGGATTTTATGACATGCCTGCATTCAGCGCACGAAAGGATATGCAATGCTGTTTTGAATGGAACTCTTTCTCCTTTCTCGAGTGAAAGATATTCGTCTAAATATTTTTGACATTTTTCATTCATATATTTTTTCTCCTGTTAATTGCTTCTTCATTTTTTAGTACTTAAACTCTGCTAGTTTTTGCGCAAGAATTTTTTTCGCCCTGAATATATGGGATTTGATTGTGTTCAGTGGAAATCCCGTAACGACTGTAATTTCTTCAAGTGACAAATCGTAGAAAAAGTATAAGTCGAGGCAGATGCTGTAATTTTCCGGTAATTCCTTTACTGCTTCCTGAACTGCCTGTCTTGTAAAATTTAAGAGATTGTACTGTTCCGGGGTTTTGTCTTCTGAAAGTAATAAATTTTCATCTGCTATAGTTTCGTATTCTTTCTTGCGGGTTTTTGTATTTATTGCTGTTGTGTAGGCAATCCGTAAAACCCAGGTGGAAAACTTACAATCTCCACGAAATGACTTTAAGCTGGTAAAAACTTTGATGTAAACTTCCTGCTCAAAATCTTCTGTGTCAGTGTGATTATGAAAAAAACTCATACCTAATGCATGAACTTTTTCTTTACAATAAGAAATAAGTTTAGCAAAAGATTTAGAATTTCCTGCCAAACTTTCCCTTATAAGAATTTTATCGCGAGCTTCTGTAAAAACTGTCTGTATTGTCTTTCGCGAATTTGAGCCCATAAAAAGCTATTTTTTAAAATCCGGATTAATTTTGTAGAAAATTATGCATGCAATTCCAATAGCTAATGGAATAAGACCTCCAAGTAAGGTGTATGAAAGTCCCTGTAATAATGCAAACATAACTGTTAAAACCAGACCAACAGCAATTAAACACATTCCAATAAAAAGGGAAGATGCCTTTAAATTGTATTCTCTTGGTGTTGATTGTCCCTGCCTGATTTTTAAGCTGTTTTCCCTATGATGCCAGAGTAAGGCAAAGAAAATAACTGTGCCTGCAAAAACAATACCTACAATTGGTATTAAAGAAATTAAAACCTGTGCTGCTGCAGAAAAGTGTGTTTCCATTTTTTGTACCTCATATTTTTTAGACACTAACTATAGAAAAAAGTTGCAGATTTAATCTGTTTAGTTCACGAATAAGTAATCATAGAAATAGACATTTTTTATCTGGCCTAAAACCATTTCCTTGTTGATTAAGGTGCATAGTTCATTCTTTATGTTTGATTCACCCTTAGATCTTAATTCCTGTTCTGTATAGTTAGAAAAGTAATCTATAATGATTGAACTTTCCTGCTTTCGTTTCAGTGATAATTCTTCGTGAAATGAAATGTCTCCTTCAGGATATGAAAACCAGGGTGTCAGGATTATTACTGAACCTGTAGAATTTTCGTCGGGAGCTTTGGTTAAAAGCCTTAACTGTTCGAGTTCTGTAAAGGCTTCCATCTTTCCATTCTTTTTGTCCTGCTTCGAAGTAATTTTTTGCGGTGTAGGATCGGCAACTCTGTACTTTGAACCGACCTTATCATTTCGAAATGTAAAACAGATAATAGTTTCTATAACAAGGACTGCAGCTATAGTAATAATTATCCCATAAAGAATATTTGTTATAACTTTTATAGATTGATGTTTCATTTTTAATTTGCAGGTTTATTTCAAAAGTATTGATATGTAGAATTTATTTTATTGAAAAGTCCTGTGATTCCCCCTCTTTAAATCTCTTACCCGCTTTTACTCTATAAGAAAATCTTTTATTAAGGCAAGTGTTCTGGAGCTTTCTGGCAAACGTGCTTTTAATTCTATGCAGGTATCCTGCCAGGCTTCTTCCATAATAGTTCCGTTTTTCCTGACCAGTTCAACCAGGTCACATCTTTCCATCGGGATTTTCAGCGAGCGTATTTCACCTAAAAGTTTTTTTGTTACCAGATTTAAAAGCTGTTCAAAGCCTTCCTGAGTTTTTGCGCTGACATAAATTGCGTCCGGGAATAAATTCTTCAGCTTCGAAACAGTGGCTTCATCATTTTTAATTCTGTCTGTTTTATTTAACAGGATTATTTTTTCATTTTCTTCTGCACCAATTTCTTTTAAAACTTTCAGAACCTGTGCGTATTGTTTGCCGCAGTTTTCATCACTTGAATCAATTACAATCAAAAGTAAATCTGCTAAAGAAGTTTCTTCGAGAGTCGATTTAAATGCATCTATTAAAGTGTGCGGGAGATTCGAAATAAAACCAACAGTGTCCGTAAGTAAAAATTCTCCGCCTTCAGCAAGAGTTATTTTTCTTGTGGTTGGATCCAGGGTTGCAAAGAGTTTGTCTTCTACAAAAACATCGGCTCCTGTAAGTGCATTTAATAAACTTGATTTACCGGCGTTTGTGTAGCCGACAAGTGCGCAGGAAGGAGTAGAAGTTTTTTGCCTTTGCTTGCGCTGTGTGTTTCGAACAATTTCTACCTGCTCAAGTTCCTTTTTAATCTGTAAAATTTTATTTTCTACCTGGCGTCTGTCGAGTTCGAGCTGAGTTTCACCGCTTCCTTTTGAGCCGTATGAACCACCTCTCTGGCGGGCCATGTCACCATAGGAATGACTTAAACGCGGAAGTGAATAGGTAAGCTTTGCAAGTTCAACCTGAAGGGTGGCTTCTTTGGTCTGAGCCCTTTGTGCAAAAATTCTTATGATTACTTCATTGCGGTCAAAGCAGGGAATGCCTGTAAGCTTTTCCCAGTTCCTTTGTTTTGAAGGTTGAAGTTCCCAGTCAAAAATAATACATTCTGCAAAAACTTCTTTCGCTATGGCAGAAATTTCCTGAGCCTTACCGGTCCCGATTCCGTAAGTTGGATGCGGTTCGATTCGGTTTAAAACTACAGCCTTGCAGAATTCAAAACCAAGTGTATCGATTAAGCCTTTTAATTCATAAGGAAATCCGTCTTCACCTTTTCTAGGAGGTGGTGCTACGAGTAAGCATCTGACTTTTTTTTCTTCTTCTTCTTTTACTTCAACCATAAGGCGATTATATAGGTTTATAATTAAATAGAGAACTACAGAAGCTGTGTTTTGGGGTAAATGCCTTGAAGGGAGAAGACTCTCCCTACGGCCGCACTTCGTTGCGCCCTACCCTTTCTAACGGGGAAGTCTTTATTTTCTAGACCCCGTAGCGCCCCAAGTTTCTCCCGCGATGTTTGTAACGCAAATTCGTTAGTTCGTGTAAAGAACTTATAACGAACCTTGTAGAATTTTCTACAAGGTAGTTTTTTTATTTTACTTCATGCGCAACTGAAATTTTTATTCCGTCAACATATTCATCTTTTTCAGAATCTGAAATGTCAGCTTCATCTTTAATTACAATTGTATAAATCAGTTTTATTTCCGGAAACTTCTTATCCGTTTCAAAAGTTTTTCCTTCATAAGTAATTACAGGAAATTTTGAATCACGCCAGTTTACAGAACCAAGATTCTTTTTGACAGAAGTAATTTTTTTATGTGTGTTTTCTACATAATCTTCAATTTCATACAAATCCGTATCAAACCCAGCAAAATTCTTGCCATCGATTGTAATTATGTGGGATAAATGCGGCTCAGCACACAGAGCATCCGAAATTTTAATACTAAATATATCTGAAGTTTTTCCAGAAATCGATACAGTTTCATTATCATACAAATACTGAGCATCATGGTCGCCATGATAATCAAAAAGTGAATAGGCTTGTGTCGAAATTTCTTTTGATGTTGCACTTTCATTTGTTACATTTAGGTCAATCTTATAAGGAAAACACGGTTCTGAGACAGGTTCTGAAGAAGAAGGAATACAGCCTGTAACAATTGATATTAATCCATAAATGATTAAAAGATATAAATATTTCTTCATTATTTTTTTTCTCCAAATTATTTAATACATTCTTTTTATCATTGCTATATCTTTTGCTGATGGAGTCTCATACATTTTGGTTTTCGGGTCATTTTTATTTTCTGCTTCTTTTCCAGCCTTTACATTCAATTTCGGATAAAGCATAACAGACTCAAAATCAAAACTGTCAGACTGCCAGCTATTTTCACTTTCCCAAAATGCCGGATACCATAATGTAACTCTCCACCATCCAATAGATACAGTTCTGCTCTCCCATCTCCAACCATTTATTGTTAATGGAATTATACCATAGTTTACAGTATCGTTTTTTTGGTCTTCAGAAAGGACAACATAATCATCTCTATCGTGACGAGTATGTTCATGCTCTAACCCAAGCGTATGCCCAAGTTCATGAACAGGAGTTCTTGTATATTGAATTGGATTTAATGTTTCCGAAAGATTTAAATCCTGCAATCCTCCTATACACCCAACATTCGAATTTCCGGCAACATAATCACCTAAATCTTTTGTATTATAAACAACACAGCCTCGAACCTGAATTCCTAAGGTAAAATTCATCCAGCCGTTATCATCAAGTTCAGAAAATTGTACATGGTTTTCAGTTTCATCACTCCAAATTTTCATTGCATTTAACATCAAGTTCTTATGATCTTCTGTAATGTCACCCCAACGATAATTTACAACTCCATTCGGCCAGCGTGCCGTAGATTTTTTCACAACAGCTCTTTCTCCTGATTCATGCAACAAAGAAGACATATCATTTCTAATAGAGGAAATTACTTCTTCAACATCTTTTCCATCAGCAACTTCATTTAAAACAGCTGTCATTATAATTCCCTGTATCGAATTAAATGGAATTTCTGCATCATCTCCAAAAAGATATCCCGTTTCAGAGGCACTAATTCCATCAAGCGTAAGTGCTTTTCTGTGATCTGGGATAAGTTCAGCAAACGAAGACTCATATTCTTTTCTTATTTCATTTAACTCATCTTCAAGAGTTATTGTTTCTTCTTCGATTGATCGAGCATTTTTTGAGACAGTTCTTTTCATTGTAGATAAATCAGCAGGAAGTAAATTTCCTATATCTTCAAAATTAATTTTGTTTGAAATATTTCTTGCTGTTGAAGAATCATCAATATACATAGAAACTGTATTTATAGCTTTCTCACAGGCTTTTATTTGAAGTCCAAGAAGACTTCCAGTAATTTTTGATGCTTCTGATGAATAAACCATATTATCAAAATTCAAATAACAGTATTTTTCATCTTTAAACTTTTCATTAAAAGTTGCATTACATGAAATTGATAATCCCAAAAATAAACCAATACTAACCACTAAACAAGTTATTAAAACTTTGTTTGCCATTTTTCTAAATGTTTTCATCTAGAATCTCCTTAAATATTATTATCTTTTTTGTATGCACGACAACTATTCAGAAATAACTAGTCGTTATAGATTAGTTATCCGAATAGCTAAATAACAGAACCTCTGTTATTATTAGTTTTTGCCACGCATATTTCATCAATAACACAGCTTTTGGTAGAAAACAATAGGTAAAAGGGGCAAATATTACCAAGGTAATATGAAAAAATGCTGAAATATGACCAAGGTAATATCAATTTTTCTTCAAATATTACCTGAGTAATATGGTAGGTTTTTAGGAATTATATTCATATTCAGGTCTGTTGCATTACAATTTTGGCGAGTTCTGCATGACAGTTTTTACAAACCTAGTCATTCTTGCGGTTCAAGATTATGCTTCTTTTTTCCTGTGCATATACACCGTCAGGAGAAAGTGTGTATGGCTGTAAAAAGATTACATCATAATTTAACTGACTGGAATTCTGACTCTGCGGTGCATAAGAAAGTTTATATACGCCTTTATATAAAGCAGAGGTTTCACAGCGGAACTGTATAAAGTATTCATTTTGAATTTGTATGAAAGTATAATAGCCTTTTTCTAAAGAGCCTTCGCCTTCACTTGTAAAATTACCGTTTTCAAATTTTAAAACGCTTCCATCTGCTGTTGTCCAGAAAATGTTTTCTTCAATTTTCTTTGTAATTGGAAGAGCATTAGATTTACCGGATTTAGTTTTGTTCTTAAAATAATCCTGTTCAAAATTCAGTTTTTTGTATTCTCCATCCCACACATTGCTTTCATTAATCAAAAGCCTTACATCATCCTGCAGGCGCAAACGGATTTCATCAACACTTATCAAAGAAACATTTATACTTCTGTGAAGGTTTTCAATCTGCTGGTTTATGGAAGTTATATAAACACCGTTTCTTCTCAAGTTCGAATGAACCCATCTGTAAACTTCTTCAAAGTCAGTGTTAAAGAAAATTATTTCCTGAGACTGCCAGTCAAAGAAAACATAATTAGCATCTGAAGATGAAGAATTAATTTTACACCACAGACCGTCTAAGAATTTTGCAAAAGTTTCTATTGTACCGTCCTGGATTTTAGCAAGTTCTTTTGCCTGAAGCCTTGAACCTGCAACACGAATTCTTTTAGTTTCAGTATATTTGCGTTCGTCTTCGTTCCAGTCATAGCAAATCTGGAGCTGTTCATTTGATTCAGGTTTTGAAGAATCAGTCGTATATACCCAAATCGGATAGCTTAAACCTTTTACCTGCGATTTTTCGTAGGCATCGTAGCGGTCGAGCTGCTGGATAAAAATGATACCGTCGCCCCTGAAATTTGCAATTAAATTCAGTCCCGGCTTTCCGTTTTTATTTATTATTAAAAAAGCCTGCAGTAAGGAATCGCCGTTTTCTGCAAAGCCCTGATAAACCAATGCATTTGTATGATTTCCGATTAAATCAATTCCTGTAAAAGAAAAAGTTAAGACATGACTTATTTGAGTAGAAATAATCATGCTTCTTTCGTAAGTGCTTTTTGAAGGATTATATAAACCGACCAAAAGTGAAATGTATGGAGATGCCGAAGTCCTTATTGCATTAACCTGATCGTCGAAACCGTCGTTATCGAAATCCATACTTACTACACTAAGCAAGGTTTCATCGCTTTGCAGAGGAATCAGCGAAATCATGCCGACATCATCTTCGTAATTGTAGTTTTCATTCGTTGACTGCATTTCTGTAGAATTTGCCTGCGGAATTATTACAGAGACATTATTCTTTTCTTCTGTTTCTTTATAGATAAAAATGCGGTAAACAAAAATTAGTGCCAGAAATATAACAGTAAAAATAAACAGAAATGCAGTCAATTTTTTTTTCATAGTAACTATGATACAAAACTAAGTGGTCTTTTGCAATTGTAAAATTGGTCTCAATTGGAATTAGCTCACCGTGGAGCCCCGGAAGTTCCGGAGCAGCGCGGAGGAATGAGCGGATAGCGAAGGGCGTAAGGGTGGAATTTGTAATTTTAATTTCTTAGCAGTTGAAGTAATTTCGCAAACACAAATTCCAGCGTTCAAAAAACTAATACGAAGACAGAACTTCATGCAGGATTGAAAGCCCCTTGTCGATTTCGTTCCAGTTTATGTTTAACGGAGGAACTAAGCGCAAAGTGTTTGAACCTGCTGTAGAAAAGAGGAGCCCTTTTGAAAGACATTTTTTTTCTACTTCTACAGGATTAACATTTACTTCAACTCCAATCATTAAACCTACACCGCGGATTTCTTTTACGCAAGGAAGATTCCACTTTGCAATTTGATTCCTGATGTACTCGCCCTTGAACTTTACATTTGCCAGAAACTGCTCGTTGTTTACTGTATTCAAAACCAGCAGTGCTGCACTGCAAGCCAAAGGATTTCCGCCGAATGTAGACTGATGATCGCCTGCCTTAAATACATTTGCTTTTCCCCTGTAAAGACATGCGCCCATTGGTACACCGCCGGCAATTCCCTTTGCTAAAGTTACAACATCAACATCAAGGTCCAAAAGTTTACTTGCTAAGAATGAACCAGTTCTTCCGATTCCAGTCTGAACTTCATCGGCTATAACGATTGCTCCGTTTTTATGTGCAAGTTCACAGGCTTTTTTTGCCCACTCTTTGTCTAAAGGAATTACACCACCCTCGCCCTGAACACATTCCATCATTAAGGCACAGGTATTTTCGTCGAAGGCATTTTCAAGTGAAGCATAGTCGTTTGCAACTATTGTTTTAAATCCTTCTGCATAAGGCGCAAAACATTCCGGGTGAAAAACATCCTGACCGGTTGCAGTTAAAGTTGCAAGAGTTCTTCCGTGAAAGCTTTTCTGAAGGGTTACAATTGTTTTTTTGTTTTTACCGCCGGTTTCATATCCATACTTTCTTGCAAGCTTTATGGCAGCTTCATTAGCTTCTGCTCCAGAGTTACCGAAATAAACTCCGTCGAATTGAGTTTGAGCTAAAAGTTCATTTGCATACTGAATGCCGACATCAGATGTAAAATAGTTGCAGATGTGAATCTGCTTTTTAGCCTGCTTTTTGATTGTTCTTACTAATGGACCGTAGTTGTGGCCCAGGCAGTTAACGGCAATTCCTGCGAGGAAATCAATATATTTTTTTCCGTAGATGTCAGTGAGTGTTGCTCCCTTGCCTTTCTTGAAGGTTACATCAAAACTTCCGTAATTATTTAATACTTTTGAATTCATTTTTTGTTTCTCCTGTTTCTTATAGTTTTTATAGGGTCAAAGTGCGAGTTTCAAACATTCACTTAACGAGCAAAAATGTGTCCGCTCCCAGAAAAGACAAGCTGTTTCACGCGGTTGAGCGGAATAGGTATCTGACTCACTCGCTTACGCTCGTTCGCACCGCTCAAAGTGTTCAACAGCCTTCTGCTTTTCTTCGCGCTACCACATTTTTGAATTTATACCGAAACGAAACTCGACATTAAACCTAAAAATGTACTTCTACAATTATTAATAAATCATAGTGCCGATACCGCGGTCGCTGAACATTTCTATTAAGAGTGAATGTGGGACACGGCCATCAATAATATGTGTACGAGGAACACCACCGTTTCTTGCAAGCATACAGCACTCTATTTTCGGGATCATTCCGCCGGCAATAGTTCCGTCTTTAATTAAAGCATCAACATCGCTTATATGAATGCGCTGTAAGAGTGAAGAAGGATCATTTACATCGCGCAGAACACCAGGCACATTTGTAAGCTGAACAAATTTTTCTGCATGCAGGGCAACGGCAATTTTTGCAGCAGCAGTGTCAGCGTTTATGTTGTAGCAGTTTGAATCGCCGCTTTCACCTAAAGCAACTGTTGAAATTACAGGGATAAAATTCTGGTCAAGTAAAGAAGTAATTATTTCCGGATGAACTTCTGTTACTTCACCAACATATCCGTAATCGAAATTATCTTTGTCGAGCTTCTTTGCCCTGAGTAAACCGGAATCAACGCCGCTTAAACCAACAGCCTTGCCGCCTTCCTTTAATAAAATGCCTACAATGTCTTTGTTCAGTTTGCCTGTTAAAACCATTTGAACAACTTCCATTGTTTCTGCATCGGTGTATCTTAAGCCGTTTACGAATTTACTTTCTTTACCGATTCTGTTGAGCATATTATTGATTTCAGGACCACCGCCGTGAACTAAAACTACATGGATTCCAATTGTGTTAAGAAGAACAATGTCTTCCATTACACCGTGCTTTAATTCTTCGTTGAGCATAGCATTTCCGCCATACTTTACAACGATTGTCTTTCCAACCCAGTGCCTGAAATAGGGAAGCGCCTGAACCAGAACTCCAGCCCAGGTTGCGTTATCAAGCCTTGGATCAACTTTTGCTTTATCTTCATTCATATTATTTTCTTCAAAACTCATGTCCTGTAATCTCCATTAATCTTTACATACTCGTATGTTAAATCGCAGCCCCACGCAGTACCTTTTGCATTTCCGTCCTGCAGGGTCACCATAATTTTTACTTCATCTTCTGAAAGAATTTTCTTTGCCAGGTCTTCATCGAAATCGAGAGGAACTCCCTGCTCAAAAACTCTTATGGAAGAAACTTCACCTGTCTGCTCGCCGACAAAATCTGTAAAGCCGGGTCTCTTTGAATCCTTTGCGCTTACAAAATCAACATCAACTTTTTCAGGCGTAAACTCTGCACCGCTATAACCCATTGCACAAAGAATACGTCCCCAGTTTGCATCCTTACCAAAGAAAGCAGCTTTTACCAGGCTGGAAGAAATTACACTCTTAGCCAGAACGCGTGCAGTTTCAACATCTTTAGCGCCACTGACATTGCATTCGATTAAGCGTGAAGCACCTTCGCCGTCTCCAGCAATTTTTTTTGCCATCTGTGTATTTATAAAATTCAGTGCTTCAAAGAACTTATCAAAATCCTCGCCTTCACCTGTAATCTCTTTGTTGCCTGCCATTCCGTTTGCAAGAATCGTTAAGCTGTCATTTGTAGAAGTATCGCCGTCAACACTTACACAGTTGTAGGTTGATGCAACGCTTTGTCTTAAAGCCTTCTCAAGCATGGCAGAAGAAATAGCACAGTCTGTTGTAATGAATGCAAGCATTGTTCCAAGATTGATGTGAATCATGCCGCTACCCTTACACATTGCACCGATATGAATTTTCTTTCCGTCAATTTCAGTTTCTACAGCGCACTCCTTGTAATGAGTATCGGTTGTCATAATTGCAATGCGTGCTTCTTTATGGCCTTCCTTACTTAAACCTGCTGCCAGTTGTTTAATATTTGATTCAATTTTTTCTACAGGAAGCTGCTGGCCGATTACACCTGTGGAGCAGACAATCACATCTTCTTCCTTAACATTTAAAACAGAAGAAACTGCTTTTGCCATTCGCATAGCATTGTCATATCCCTGAGGTCCTGTACATGCATTTGCATTTCCACTGTTTACAATAACTGCCTGAGCCTTACCGTTAGAAATATTTTTTTTCGTAAGTTTAACACATTCAGCCTTAACGCGATTCTGAGTAAAAACGCCCGAAGCATTACAGAGTTTTTCACTATAAACTAAAGCGACATCGTTTGTTTTTCGAGACTCCTTAATTTTACACAACATACCATTTGCAGTAAATCCAATAGGACTTGTAACACCACCGTCAATAAAATGCATTTTTATACACTCCTTATGCTGAATTTTGTATAAATATAAACTTTTTTAATAGATTTGTGAATATATATTTTAGTTTTTCATCAGTTGCTCATAATTAACAAAATCATTAAAATCAAATGCAAATGCGTGACTGCTATAAAATTCTTGGCGTATCCCGTGATGCAACTGCCAGCGAAATAAAACACGCCTATAGGCTTAAGGCAAAACTTTTACATCCCGATATTACTCATTCAGAAAGCGAAGAGTTTAAGGAACTTGTGCTTGCTTATGAAACTTTATCTGACATTAAAGCAAGGGCCTTATTCGATGAGTCTTTTGAATTCAATATACATAAATCAAAGCAGAAAAATAATGCCGGAACCTTTGACTATGCTGCATGGCTTTTAGAGCGCGGTGATGATGAAAGCATGGCAAAACTTATTTTCTATTATCTGGTAAAGAAAAATGAAGATGAAGCAGTTAAATACTTTAAGCAGATGAATATGACCCGCCCGAACTTTAAGCTTTCAAAATGGTTTACCCGCGAGGATTTTATGGACTGGGGCTTTATTCTTGCAGAGGAACTTGTTTTACGGCAGGAATATTATGATGCAGTGATTATCCTTGAGCAGATAATTAAAATGGAATATTCATACAGCTACTTTAAATTTTTCTTCCCGGATGTACTGAGTCTTGCACGCCATGTATTAAGAAACAATATAGAGCACTCGGTTTCTACTGAGCTTGCTTTAGATGCATGGGAGAAGGCTCTGGAACTGCGGTTTGGAAATGAAGACGACAGATTCTTCCTGAACAAAATGGCAGAAGCTTATGAAAAACTTGGAGACACAAATACGGCAAAGTTATGCAGGCTCCAGGCAGTGAACTTGTGATTAAATGAGGTAATATAGATGATTTTATTGAAGAACGAAACACAGATAAAAGGTATTCGCGAAAGTTGTCATGAGCTTGCAGACCTTTTTAACGAAATTATTCCGCGCGTAAAACCTGGAGTAAGTACAAAAGAAATTGATGACTGGTGCGTTGAATTTATCCGCAAGCACGGAGGAAAGCCAGCCTGGTACGCAGAGGATTTTCCTGGAGCTGCCTGCATCAGTATTAACAATCAGGTTATTCACGGAGTTCCTTCGAAGAAAAGATTTGTTGAAGACGGTGATTTAGTTTCGCTTGATATTGGAATCAATTTAAACGGCTATGTTTCAGACAGCTGCCACACAGTTATGGTAGGAAACGTTAAGCCTGAACACAAGAAGCTTGTTAAAGTTACAAGAGAAGCCTTACTGCTTGGAATTGATGCATGCAGAGCCGGAAACAGAATCAGTGACATTACTAACGCAGTCTATGACTTTTGCAAGAACAAAAATAAATTCGGTGTAGTTTATGAATACTGCGGACACGGTGTTGGTCTTGAAGTTCATGAAGATCCGAGCGTTCCAAATTATCCTGGCCGCGGACCAAACCCAAGAATACAGGCAGGAATGGTTTTAGCAATAGAGCCAATGATTAACGAAGGCTGCGATGATGTAGAAATAGAAAAAGGAAGTGACTGGACTGTAATAACACGCGACGGAAGCTGGAGCTGCCACGAAGAACATACGGTTGCAGTTTATCCTGACCACACAGAAGTTCTTACGGATTTAAATTACAACGGCAACAGCTGTTTGTTATAGATTTAATTTGATATAAATTTAAGAAGGGGTAAATTATGAAAATCCAAATGAAAAATGCGATTGCCGAACTTGATGGCGATGAAATGACTCGAGTGCTCTGGGCAATAATCAAAGAAAAATTACTTGAACCTTACATCGATTTAAAAACAGAATATTTCGATTTAGGATTAAAATCACGCGACGACAGTGACGACAAAATTACTTACGAAGCAGCAGACGCAATAAAGAGACTTGGAGTTGGAGTTAAATGCGCAACAATTACAAGTAACGCTGCAAGAATGGAAGAATATCATTTAAAGCAGCTCACCCCTTCTCCAAACGGAATTCTTAGAGGTGAACTTGACGGTACAATTTTCCGCGCTCCAATTTTTGTAAAGAACATTCAGTGCAATGTAACAAGCTGGAAAAAGCCAATCGTTTTAGGCCGCCACGGATATGGTGATGTATACAAGAACTGCGAAATCAAAACTCCAGTGAGTGGAAAAGCAGAATTAGTTTTCACAGGCGATGACGGTACTGAAATCAGAAAAACAATTCAGGTAATGAAAGGTCCTGGAATCATTCAGGGAATTCACAACCTCGATAAATCAATTGAAAGCTTTGCACGCTGCTGTTTTAACTATGCATTAGACCAGAACATAAGCGTATGGCTTGGAACAAAAGACACAATTTCAAAAACTTATGACGGCAACTTCAAGGCTATTTTCCAAAGAATTTATGACGAAGAGTTCAAATCAAAATTCGAAGAAAAAGGAATTGAATACTTCTACACTTTAATCGATGACGCTGTAGCCCGTGTTATGAAAAGTGAAGGAGGCTTTTTATGGGCATGCAAAAACTATGACGGTGATGTTATGAGCGACATGATTGCTTCTGCCTGTGGAAGTCTTGCAATGATGACTTCTGTTTTAGTTTCACCTAACGGCGAGTTCGAATATGAAGCAAGCCACGGTACAGTTCAAAAGCACTACTACAAATATCTTAAGGGTGAAAAAACTTCTACAAACCCAGTAGCAACAATATTTGCATGGACTGGTGCCTTAGCAAAAAGAGCTGAACTTGATGACACTCCAGAGCTGAAAGAATTTGCTAAGAAACTTGAGAAAGCAACTTTGGATGTTATTGAAGATGGAATCATGACAGGTGACCTTGCACGCCTTGCAAATCCAGCTGCAAAGAAAGTTGTAAACTCATGGGAATTTATAGACGAAATCGCAGC
>JAEELR010000091.1 GCA_016282835.1 Treponema sp.
GATACATTTACTTTACAGGAAAAAACTAAAGAACTTTTTGAGTATATAGAAAAAATATCTGTAATTATTTTTACGGCAGAATACATTCTCCGGCTTTGGACGGCAGAGTTATTATTTCCAGAGAAGAATTATTTTATTGCAAAAATAAAATATATATTTTCATTTTTGGCCATAATTGATTTACTTGCAATTCTTCCATTTTACATACCATATATTATTCCGATTGATTTACGTGTTTTGAGGATGCTGAGGATTATCCGTCTGTTCAGGTTATTTAAAATCAACAGATATACTGATGCACTTTCAAAAATAACGAAGGTGTTTAAAAATAAAAAAAATGAATTATTATCATCAATTTTTGTTGTTATACTTTTAATGATTGTAGCCGCTGTTCTGATGTTTAATATCGAAAATAATGCACAGCCTGATGTTTTCAAAAATGCATTTGATGCTTTATGGTGGGCTCTCGCAACGTTAACAACGGTCGGTTATGGAGATATTTATCCTGTTACTGGTTTGGGGAAAATTTTAAGTGCAGTAATTGCTCTTTTAGGAATTGGTCTCGTTGCTGTTCCCACAGGTATTATTTCAGCGGGATTTGTTGAATCGATTTCAGACGATAAGGTAGAAAAAAAGTATTGCCCTTATTGCGGGAAAAAACTTGAATAAATTTTAAAAGCTGCTGGTTTAGACTGAGGATGAAAATATTTGGATTACTCAGAAGATGCTTGCAACTTTGTATGAATTTGAAGGAATTACCAGTTTCTTTGTAATATTTATCTCTATCGGCAAAATAACTCCTATGAAAAACGCAATTTTTCTTGCAAAAGTCATAGGACTTTTTGGGCAATGCTTGCAAAACTAAAAACTAGTTTATCCTTACAGAAACATTGCCATAAAGTGTGGGAGTACTACTTTGTTTTCTGTTACGCCAAGATTGCCGTCTATGAGTTTTATTCCATATTTCGATTTGAATTTGTCGAGGAAACTGTTAAGTGATGGTGTGCTGGTATTTCCCGCTTTAACTTCAACCGGAATAACATCTCCGTCTTTTTCGATTATGAATTCAATTTCCATGCTGCTGTTTTCGGTTTTATAATAGTGAAGGGAATACCCGAGTTTTATCAGCATTTCAGAAATCAGATTTTCATAGATACCGCCTTTTGCATTTCCTTTAATTGTTCCATTTAAAACAACAAGTTTAGTTTGAAATCCGTAGCGGGCAAGAAGAAGTCCTGTATCGTTATAATAAATTTTGAATTCATTATCTTTTGAATTTGCTTTTAGCGGAAGATATGGTTCAAAAACATTCCTGCACACATGTACAAGATTTGAATCTTCAAGCCAGGTAACGCTGTCTGCATATTTTCGCGAAGTTGAACCTTTTTCGACTTCAGAGTATTTGAACTTTTTATTTTCCCTGGCGAGCTGTCGGGGTACACTGTCATAGCATTTACGGACTTTAACTTTTTCCACACCTTTTGCATGATTTGAAATGTCATCATCATACGAAGAAAGAATTTTTTCCTGAATACTTTGTACGCGATTAAAATCCCTGTGAGTTACAAAATCATTTACGACTTCTGGCATTCCGCCAACAACGATGTATTCTTTTATTAATGACTGAAATTTTTGCGCGATATCGTCTGGAATTTTTTGTCTGCTATCGTAAAAGCTTTTGAGGTAGGCAATGTCTTCATCTTTATAACCATAGGCCCATAGAAACTCTTTAAAATCCAGAGAGTACATTATCAGCTGCCGTTCAAATCCTACAGGTACTGATTCAACATCTTCAACTTCCTTATCATCATCTTGACCATAATGCAATCCAAGCAGGGAGCCCGAACAAATGATATCAAAGGAATCGTCTTCGGCAAGAAATTTTAATGAAGTTCTTGCCTTTGCGCATTTTTGAATTTCATCTAAGAATATCAAGGTTTTGCCTTTTACAAGGTTTATTGAAGGCAGATGTGCGGACATTTTTTTGTAGATTTCCTCTGCTGTAAGTTCCTCTTCAAAAATTGCTTTGAGATCTGGAGTCTTTAGGAAATTGATTTCTATAAAGTTTTCGTATTCATTTTTACCGAACTCGCGCACAAGATATGTTTTTCCCACTTGTCGGGCACCTTTTATTAAAAGAGTTTCGTGGCTTTTTTTATTTTTCCATTTTAACAAGTCTTCATAAGCTTTTCGTCTGAGCATAGTAACCTCTTATGCTATTATAGGGCATTTTATATGTTTTTCAATAGAAATGCATATTTTTGGACGGTCTTTAGCGCAAAATTTACATATTTTGGGACGTTTAAAAGTGAAAAAAATGCATATTTTTGGACGGTAATTACCCAACTCCTATGAAAAACGCAATTTTTCTTGCAAAAGTCATATTTAATGACAATATTTCGAGGTTGTGATAGTTTACCAACAAGAGGACTGCTGCGGCATAAATGCAGCAGGGGCGTTACGGGGGCGGAAGCCCCCGTTAGAGGGGGTAGCGGACAAGCAAACAAAGCGGAGAGAATCGGCACTGCAAACAGGGGCGATTCGTGGAGCGGCTTTGCTTGGAA
>JAEELR010000092.1 GCA_016282835.1 Treponema sp.
GTTTTGCAAGTTTTTAAATTGTTTTCTATTAAATAATAGTACCCCCCCCCTTAAATTTTTTCAAGAATATTTTTTCTGCAAGGGACTGTGTGAAAGAGAGGCAACGAAGCGACGAGGCTACGAAATATGAAGCTACGAGGTATGAATTAAGAATTAATCTATAAGCTTCTTACATTTACGCAGAAAGCGTGATAAAATAAAAACGCGGAGGTGAAAATATGTCTGAATTAGCATTCGCAGAACTGCAAACACAAATTGAATCCTTACCATTTTATCAGATACTTACACTTCAAAATACCTTGAATCGCCTTGTTGAAAAAGAAAAAAACAAGGAATCAGATGAATACATTGCACAAGGGCTTTCATGGTTAGATGAAATCTCTGGTTCGGTTCATAGAGAAATTGACTACAAAAAAGAAAGAGAAGAATGGCGCGATGAAAGATATTGATATACTTATAGACACGAACATTATTCTTGATGTTGTACAAGAACGAGAACCATTTAAATCTGTTGCAAAACAAATAATTGCACTTTGTATTAAGAAGAAAATAAACGGTTTTGTAACAGCACATTCTCTATGCGATATTTTTTACATTCTTAGAAAAGATAAAACTATTTCTGAACGACTTTCTCTGATTGCAAACTTATGTAAATATCTCACCGTTATTTCCGAACGACAGACAGATTTTGAAATTATCGCAGAAGACAAAGAAACAAAAGACTTAGAAGATTCCTTACAGATGATTTGTGCAGAAAAATCAAATCTTGATTATATTGTAACGCGCAATGTAAAAGATTTTGAAAAATCAAAGATTTCTGCTATTGAACCTGAAGCTTTTTTGAAATTGCTTTGATTTATTAAAACCTTTATAAATGAGATATTGCAAAAAATACATACTATATTGCAACATTATTCGATATAAAGATTTCCAAAATTGAATCCTATTGTAAATCTGGCCGTTTAATAAAACTGTCTGATTGACAACTTTTATTTGTATGCTATAATGAAAATGAAATTTGACGAGCAGGAAAGGCACCCTGCACTCCCGTAAGGGAACCTGATATGATGGATACGCCGCCCATCCAAATTTTTTATAAACCGCTCTGTAAAAGGGCGGTTTTTTATTTCGAACCGATAATAATTTAGCGGTTCGGAAAACGGCTGAGTCAAGGCTTTAAGCGAAGCGTGCCTTGACCAGACGTATTTTGGGTTTAATTCAAACCTTAAAATCAACGAATTAAAGATATTGTTACAGAATACAACGAAAAGACGTGTTAATTGAATTGCCTTTAATTTACAAAGAATTCTCTCGATAATATAATATACACAAATCAAATAAGGAAAGATTATGTACGAATACCAGATAGAAGGCGGCTTCCCGATTAAGGGTACAATTAAAGCAAGCGGAAATAAAAATGCAGCCCTTCCCTGTATAGCTGCAGCGGTTCTAACTGATGAACCTGTTACTTTAAGAAATATCCCTGAAATAGAAGACACAGGCGTTATGCTTAAAATTCTTGAGGCGCTTGGTGCTTCCGTTACAAAGCTCGAGGATCATTCATGGAAAATAGAAGCAAAAAAAATTTCCAGCATTGAAATCCCTGTAAGTTTGAGTAAGAAAATCAGGGCATCTATTCTATTTGCAGGTCCTGTTCTTGCCCGCTGCGGTAAGGTAATTCTTCCTCCTCCAGGCGGTGATGTTATTGGAAGAAGAAGACTGGATACCCACTTTTTAGCTTTAACCGATTTAGGTGCACGCGTAACCACTGAAGGCAAATTTGAATTTTCTGCAAACAAGCTTGCCGGAGCAGATATATTTTTAGACGAAACTTCAGTAACTGCCACAGAAAATGCCGTTATGGCAGCAGTTTTAGCCGAGGGTCATACCGAAATTACAAACGCCGCAAGTGAGCCGCATGTTCAGGATTTATGTAATATGCTGAATGCAATGGGTGCAAAAATTTCAGGCGTTGGTTCAAATATTTTAACTATTGAGGGTGTTGAAAAACTACACTCGTGCGACTTTTCAATTGGTCCTGACTTTATGGAAATCGGTTCTTTCATCGGGCTGGCGGCAGCAACTCGCGGTTCAATTACAATCACTGGAATTAATCCTAAGGATATGCGTCCTTTAAGAATTGCCTACAATAAGCTGGGCATCAGGTGGGACATTGAAGGCGACACTTTGTCAGTAAGCTCTTCGCAGGAAATGAAAGTAAATACAGATTTAGGCGGCATGACTCCAAAAATTGATGACAGTCCATGGCCGGGATTTCCGCCTGATTTAACTTCTATAATGACAGTTATTGCAACACAGGTAGAAGGAACTGTTTTAATCTTTGAAAAAATGTTTGAAAGCAGAATGTTCTTTGTAGACAAACTGATAAGCATGGGTGCACGCATTACACTTTGTGACCCGCACAGAGCAGTTGTTTCAGGGCCTACTTCATTACATGCAGATCATTTGGTTTCACCGGACGTACGGGCAGGTATGGCAATGGTAATCGCTGCGATGATTGCACATGGAGAAAGCAGAATCAGCAATGTGTACCAGGTTGAAAGAGGCTACGAGCATTTAGTAGAAAGACTTCAGTCACTTGGCGCACACATAAAGCGCGTTGAAGTAGAATA
>JAEELR010000093.1 GCA_016282835.1 Treponema sp.
CAAAAACTTGCGGGTCAAGCCCGACAATGACACCCTTTCCTAAAATCTCAATCGCCGCAAATAAGTAATTCTACTCACAACAAAATTTGTAATTTCTCCGCCTGGATAAACCTGGAACCTTACAACTGCATCTCCGGTTTGTTTTGTAATTCCAAGAGTGCGGCCTATTACTTTGAAATACTGGTTTTCGTCATCAAAGCTTGGCATTGTTATTTCCATCATATCGTTTTCTTTGAGGCCTGCTTCGAACAGGTGGAGCTTGCCGCCAAAGTCCATGCCTTCTGCCTCAAGAATTTCGGAGCGAATACATGTTGTCGCAAGCTGTTCCTTTGTAAGAATAAGGCGGTTGTGTATTCTGTTTTCCAGACTTTCACGCTGATTTTTATTAAGGTCCATTTTTTTAAGCTCAGCCTTGAGGGAACTCAAAAGATGACCTGCAGCCGCAAAATTAGGAGGTTCCTGCCCTTGTTGAAGGGCAACAGCAGAAATAGACCTTCCTGTCTGCAAAGTCGGGAACGCAATTTTTTCAGAAGCAACAAACGGATCTTTTACCTTGCCCATAAAATCAAGTCCGCTGTTTTCAATAAACGAATCTATATCGCTTTCAAGAGGAATATTAAGTAAATAAATTCCTTCTGCCAGCTTTTCTTTTATATGACTTTTTATTGCCGGTGCATTTTCTACAAGGCTGATATTTTTCTTTGCAACTTTGAGGATATAACCCTTGTAAATCATTGCAGAACTGTAAGACTCAAACCATTCATTTATACAGACTTTAAGATTCTGCGGAAGTTCATAGCTTGTATATTTTTCAAGTTCCTCACAAAGCTTTTCTACAGTCCAGCCCCTGTCAAAAGCAGCGCTAACCGATTGTTTTGAAATTTCATATTCTGTTACTACGCCATAACTTTTGATTTGAAGAAACTGTGTAAGAGGCAAAAGTTTTTTAAGACTAAGCCCAGGCATAAGACTTACTGTAAAAGTTGAATCAATGTTCAAGACATTCTTGGCTGTACCAGCAGGTTTAAAAATCTTACTGCATTCAAAAACTTCGTATCCTTCTTTATCCCAGCCGGTTTTCTGTAAAAGTCCAAACTCTACTGCACTGTCCAGCATTCGTTCTAAAAGAGAACCTGCCTGCTCCGGATCCATATCAACAGAAGCTTCATTTTCCTGCCTTGCGGCCTCGAGCATACGACTAAAACGTGAACGCGAGGAACCTGTTGTTCCGCCGTCTGTCTGATTCTGTGCAAGAAATCCAAGACGAATTAATGAAGACAATCTGAAACCGCGTTCCCCTATAGAAGTAAGTGTATCAAGCAAAAGCTGGGCTTCTTTTTTTAAACCTTCACGACTGAATCTTGAACACGACGCTGCACACAAAAGAGCATACTGCTGTGATTCTTCAAGCTTTGCAAAAATTTCAAAACGCTCATAATCTATCTGATAGGATTTTTCTCCTTCGCGTACAAGATTAAGATTTATAAATGCTGTGAGAATAAGCTGAATTGTTTTTTCGTGCCCCGCAAAAATTGTTTGAACACGGGCAAGCGTATTCTTTTTGAATACTCCGTCTGCCTTGCAGGAACAACCTTTTGTATTTACAAAAGAAATAAATGCCGCAAGAAAATCAGGCGAAATATTAAAAACGTCATCTATGTTAGTTTTGGCTAACTCGATCGGACTTATAATATTTTCTAACTTGATAAAAGGTTCGAGTTTTTCCCAGATAATTGGATTTATACGCAGGAACTTTTTTGACGAATACAAATCCTTCTGTTCAAAAACAAGAAGACGTACAATAAGATTTGATAACTGTGAAAAAATATCGGCCATTGTGTATTCAGCAGCAAAAAACTGAATCAAAGTTTCCTGTGTTGCATTTGGAATAAAAGCAATTGCCGTAAGAAGCTTTATGTCGTATTCATCAAGCAGGGTAATCATATTCTGAGAGTTTGCCGGATTTTTAACAAATCCCGCAAGCTGTTCTATGAGACGCTGCTTGTTATAAGGAGTTTCAATTTCGCCAAGATAAAGACGCATGAGTTCAAAAAATTTTGAATCAGCAAGAGAAGAGATACTTTCTTTCCAGACTTCTACCGTGGTAACGCTTTTACTCACAGTTCTTCTCCTTCGCCATATCTTACGATTCTATATGAATAGCCCTGCTCTGCCAGGAACTTCTGACGATTTGAACCAAATTCTTCTTCTACAGTGTTTCGTGTAATCAGAGTAAAAAAGTGTGACACTCTTTCTTTTGGACGAAGAATTCTTCCAAGTCTCTGCGCTTCTTCCTGACGGCTTCCAAAAGTTCCGCTCACTTGAATTGCCATAGAAGCATCTGGTAAATCAATTGCAAAGTTTGCAACTTTTGAAACTACAAGAATACTAATTTTCCCCTGACGGAATTCTCCGTAGATTCTGTCGCGTTCGGCAGTAGGAGTTTTTCCTGTAATAATAGGAACCTTGAGCATTTTTGCAATTTCATCAAGCTGATCAAGATACTGCCCTATGATGAGAATTTTGTCATCCTTATATTTTTGAACAAGCTCGTTTACAACAGTAAGCTTATCTGGATTCTGACTTGCAATTTTATGTTTTTCACGTGCACCTGCAACTGCATATTTAATTTCGCTCGAAGATGGAAGATCCAGTCTTACTTCTACACATTCTGCACTTGCTATCCAGTTGTCGCGTTCAAGCTCTTTCCATGGAACATCATAACGCTTTGGTCCGACAAGACTGAATACATAGCCTTCGCAACCATCTTCGCGAACAAGAGTAGCTGTAAGGCCGACACGACGTACAGCCTGAAGTTCTGCTACAACACGGAATACAGGAGCTGGCAGCATATGAACTTCGTCGTAAATAATGAGTCCCCAATGCCTCTGATGAAAAAGTGAAAAATGAGGGAACGGTCCTTCTTTGTCCGGACGCCAGGTAAGCACCTGATAAGTTGCAACTGTAACAGGAAGGATTTCTTTATTTTCGCCTGTGTATTCTGCAATCTGATCTGAGGTTAAGTTAGTTTTATCCAACAGCTCATCTATCCACTGATGAACCGCACTGATATTTGTAGTAATTATGAGCGTACTTGTTTTGAGCATGTCCATAATCTGCATGCCCACAATTGTTTTACCCGAACCGCACGGAAGAACGATTGTTCCAAAGCCTGTACCCGGACCCTTGTCACCAACAAGCGCCTGTGCCGACGCAGTCTGATATTCTCGTATTGTAAGAGGCTGCCCGCCTGCAGTTGTTTGCCTTAAGCTTATATCGAGCGGCTCCCCGTCCACCAGCGCAACCTGATCTTTTACAGGCCAACCCGCCTCCAAAAGCAGCTGCTTTATTGTTCCACGGTCGGTGAGTTTTATAAGATAACAGGGATGGTTGAGCCTGTCGAAACCACCTTCCTTCAGATACTTCTTTACCGCCCCATTAGCACCAATTTCTTTATAAATAGCCTCTGTAGCAGCTACAAGAAGCAGGTCCTCTCCTTCTTCGCATGGTTCAAGCGTAATCTTTCCAAAACGTCCGCTTACTTCCTTTATCCAGGCCGGAATTGCCTTTGGAACTTCGTAACGCGCATATTTTTCAAGAACAGCCACCGCATCCTCTGCAGTAAAGCCTGCACTTGCAGCATTCCAAAGCGAAAGAGGAGTCAATTTATATGTATGCAAATGTTCCGGCGACTTTTCCAGCTCTGCAAACGGAATAAGCGCATTCCGACACTCATCCGCCAGCGGCGCATGCACATCCAGCAAAAGCGACCTGTCCCCCTGAACAATCAATGGATTCTCATAATTCATAGCAAAGGAATATTATAGCAGAAATCCAATTTTTTTTGCATAGTTTTTAATATTTTTTAAAAGACATAAATAAACAAAAAGAATCGTAGAGTGTAATACCTATCATCGCTTATAAAATAATTATCATCCAAGATATTATAATATTTCTCTAGCTTCCTTTAATACTTTTCTGACTATCTCTTCTGCTTCAGAAATGACATTATCATCTTCTTGATTATTAAACACAATTGAATACCAATATTTTTGTTTATCTATTTTTATATAATCTGCATGATAATCGAGTTTTAAATTTTTTAAGAATTGTTCTACATATGGATCGTGATTAGAATGAAATGAAACACAGAAACCATATTTTTCCCAATAGCCAACCCAGAAAGTAAAATCTTTTTTAGAACTGTCGTAATAAACTCCAATCGATCTTGACTGTGGATTCAAGAAAAATGAGCCTAGATTTATTTCGCATTTGTCACAAGATCGTTTTGCGAAATTCCATTTTTGGATTCTTCCATCAATAGAAGTAATTAATTTTGATAATATTTGTAATAAATCAATCGATGTAACCATAGTTCTCCTCATTCCTTAATATTTTATTCTTCTCCATAAACAAAGCTGCCATCAGAACAGTAAATTGTTTTACCTTTTAAATTTTCAGCCCAATTATCGTTCTTTATCAAATTATTAAATTCTTCTTTTTTTCCTTCATAGCATAATTTTTGTGTTATTTTATTTGATCGTACCCATAAATCTGTTACTGTACTTGGAATAATTATTTGCGACAGACTATCACAACCTTCAAATGCATCCAATTCTATTCTTTCAAGATTATCTGGATACTGTATAGACTTAAGATTTACACAATTCTTAAATAAACCTTCAGAAATAGAAGTTAAATTTGCTGGCAACTCAATATTTTCTAGCGATGTACAATTAGCAAATGCATAACTATAAATTACATTACAGCCCCTAGGAATTATAATTGTGGTTAGATTAGTACATCCGTCAAATGCATGAGAGCTAATAGTTTTAACAGAATCATGAAGTTCAATTGTTGATATAGCTGTACAACCTCTAAAAGCATTATCCACCAAATCTTTGTTAGTGTAAGCTTTATATAAAGCTGGAATAGGAATTTCTGCCAAAGATGTACAATATTCATAAAGATCGTAGCTGATTGAATTCTTTATAGTCTTAAGTGCGGTACACCCCCTAAAACCAAGCCCATATGATTTTCCATTAAAATCAACTTCACTTAGCGATGTACAATTAGTAAATGCACTTGATGGGTTAGCACTACTATCAATACTTCCATAAACAACAGCATTTTTAAAATTTAAAACTTCTAGACTCAAACAGTTTTCAAAGGAATTTGCCGTGAAATAGAATTTGTTAGTTGTATCTCCAAATTCAATATCTACTAAATTCTCACAATCCTTAAATGCCTTCGAACTAACAACAACCTGCCAAACATTATTTGATACATTTTCAAATGATACTTTTCTGAGACTTGAACATTTCAAAAATGCACTATCACCAATTTTCTCTAAATCCCTTGGTAAAATGACATTTTCTAATGCTGCACAACCAAAAAAAGCATAATCATCAATAGTTTTCATCGTTTCTGGAATAATAATACTCCGAAGATTTGTATTACCCCTACAAATATCAGTTATACGATGAGAACCATCATCTTCAAAAGTATAGGTTTCCCATGTACCACCAACATTAATATATATGAATGTATTCTTACCACCATAACTTATTGAAATTTTCTGACCACTTCCAACAGAAAGAGGCGAACCTTCATATATCGATTTTTTATACTCACCATATTCAATTTTCTTCTCTTGTATTTCACTTCCATTCAGAAAAACGGCTGTAACTTCCAAACCTGTAAGATCCAACATTTCATTTTCATTATAATAAATCTTATCAGGAAGATTTGTTACTTTAATATATGAAAGAACGGTTTTTCCTACAAAAACTGAAAAATATATATTTTTCTCCTCTGCATTTATTTTTATTGGAACTATTCCATCTTCTATAAGAATTGTCCCCTCTTCCGGTTCTACTGTATATTCATCGTCATTGAGTATCACACATGTCCCGTCTGATTTATTTAGTTTTACTTCCAGCCCATCAAGATTCAATGTCTCTTCTTTACAATAATTCAATTTATCAGGTAATTTTGAGATTTCTAACCCAACTGTATAAACTTTTTCTTCTACATCATTCTTACATGAATACAACAACATCATCAAAACAAATAAAGATAGAAAAAGAATATTCTTATTTTTCATTTCAAAAATCTCCATACAAATAATTTCAATCCTATCATTGTGGGATTAAATAATTATATACTTGTTTATTAGTATTTTCAAATTATAATCATCAAAATAAAGGTATTGTATGTACATGTTTCGTGATAACCTTAAAGGAAAGATGGAATATTAAGGCTTTATTATTCAAGAGGTCGCTTCCAAAACAGGAATCAGTAGAAAGACCTTAGCCCGTTATGTTGGTTCGTTAGCTTACATACCTGCTACAGATGTTGTTGTTGGTTTAGCAAAGATATTAAATACCTCTGTAGAATACCTCGTAACTGCAAATCAATCTATCGGAATTCTCAAAACACAAGATAATAATTTAACTTTATATCATCGCGATTACAAACTTTAAAAAACACTGTGCACTTTCCCAACGAGACAAACAATTACATAATTCACTAATCGACAGTATGTAATTTTTTTTTTATAACAGTCTTACAGGGAATAAATATCTTGACGAAAACAGCTATCAGACGTATATTATATTTATAAGGAAATCGCGCCTTTAATCGCGAGTGTTATACGGAGGTCGTAAGTTTTTCTTACGGCCTCGTTTTTTATCTATGGACAAATTACTTTTTTACGAAATCGACAAAACATACATTGATTATCTTTCTCAGTTCGCAGAACATATGTTCCATAATGCAAAAAATACACAAACTTTTTCTAGAAAATATATTGGAATTTTATTTGAAATTAATTCGATTAAATACTTTGCACCACTCTCTTCATTTAAACAAAAACATAAACGGTTATCAGAAACTATAGATTTCATAAAAATCGGTGATATGGCAGTAATTAACTTAAACAATATGATACCAGTCCCTGATTCTGTGTGTAAATTAAAAGATCCAGCGACCGAAAAAAACATTCAATACAAAACTCTCCTTAACAATGAGATTCGTATTATTCGAAAGAAAACTGAATTGATAATTCAAAATGCTATAGCTGTTTATAATCATAAATTGTCAAATGATGGAAAATCCAAATTAAGTCAAAGATGCAATGATTTTAAATTACTTGAAGAAAAATACAAAGTTTGGATAAAGCAATAATTTCATTATAAATCAGAAAACAAACAAAAACCCCTATAACCAATTCTGATTATAGGGGTTCTTAATTATGGATTGCCGCGCTACGCTCGCAATGACGTTGCCCGGCAACTAATCCTAATCACTATCCTCATGCTCAAAAGAAGTTTCTTCAGCTACATTCTGAGCTTCGGCTTCTTCTTCGAGGCGGCGGCGTTCAAGAATTTCGTTCATCTGAACATCCAGATCTGTGGCAGATTCGTCAAAGAGCTTGATATCCTTGTAATTCTTGATACCTGTACCGGCAGGAATCATGTGACCGATTGCAACGTTTTCCTTAATACCGTGGAGGCCATCTGTTGCTCCGGAAATTGCAGCGTTTGTAAGAACG
>JAEELR010000094.1 GCA_016282835.1 Treponema sp.
CTGTAACACAATAAACAGATATAAACATAATTACAGCAGATATTACAATTTTAATAAATGAAATCAAAAGTTTTTTTGTTATAAATAGTTTTCGGTTTAAGAAACCAAGAATAAAAAATATAAAAGATTCAGAAATAAGAGTTGCTATAGCAGCCCCTTTTACACCAAAAGCAAGAATAAAAAAATAATTACATATAACATTTATAGAACACTGTATAATCTGAAAACGGAACAAAAGACGTTCCTTTCCCTGCGGAACAAGAATTACATTTATAATTACAGAATTAAAACCACTTGTAAATATAAGCGGACAAAGAATCTGCATTGCATTTATTGCAGAAATATACTGTTCTCCACATAAAAGAAGCATTGCAGGACGACAGACCGCAAAAAGACCTGCAGCAGCCGGCACACAGAAAAACAAAGCAGCCATGAAAGTTTTTTGAATAAGTGCATTATACTGTTCTTTGTTTTCCTGACCAAAATAATATGCGCTTCTCGGAAGAAAAGAACCTATTACTGCACCCGTCAGGCTTACAACAAGCAGAATCAGTTTATTCGCAGCTGCATAAAATGCAACAGCTGATTCTGATGCAAACACACCTAGCATAGTACTGTCTATAATACTGTAAATACTTGCTGCAACGGATGAACCAAAAAAAATGAAAATTGACTTTACATGTTTTTTTAATTCAATTACATGCTTTTCAAAAATATTGATAAATTTTCTTGAGTAAATGATATTAAGTATATTTGCACCGGTAGAAGAAATCATACCAAAAAAAGCATATTTCATGTAATCTTCCGGTTTTCTGATAAAAAGAAACAAAAAAGCAAGGCTTATTATTTGAAGAAATACTGATCGTATCGTTATATAGCGGTATTCTTCAAGGGCTGTAAAAAGCCATTTAATACCAACAGATTCAAAAAATATTTTTGCAGAAAGCATGCATAAAAGAACTCTGTAGGAAGACAGCCGCGGGATAAAAAAAACAGCAATAAAAAAAAGTATATATGCTGCAGACATTGAAATGACATTGAACAGCAGCATTTCTCTTGAAAACTTATTTAATTCACTTTTGTTATCCCTTATTTTTGCAGCCTCTCTCGAAGCATAACTTGCAATACCAAGAGAAGAAAGCAAAAAGAAATAATCAACAATAGCGTTGGCAAAATTTACCATTCCAATGGATTCCGGCAGCAAAACTCTTGTTGCGTATGGAAAAGAGATGATTGGAAATGCAAGATTCATGAATGCCTTGATAAAACTATAGAAGGCATTCTTTTTTAATGATTTTGCCATTAGATTTCTGCTGACTTCAGGATTTTATAAATTCATCAATAGATTCATAGAGATAATCAATTTTATCCCTAATATCAAACTGATGGTTTCCAACAAAGAATCCGTGAGCATCAAGATATTCTGCATTTTTCATTTCACCTGAAAGTTCATAATCGAAATACTTAAGG
This sequence comes from Treponema sp., assembly GCA_016282835.1. Taxonomy (GTDB): domain Bacteria; phylum Spirochaetota; class Spirochaetia; order Treponematales; family Treponemataceae; genus Treponema_D. The sequence goes on from JAEELR010000094.1 coordinate 1,471, forward strand.
ACTTCATTCTTGGTAAAATCACCGGCAACAATCGGACGTGTATCAATTTCTTTTTTCGCAAGAAAATCAAGAAGATCTTTACGTGTAAACGGAGCCGATTCCTTTATAATCAGTGCAAAGCCAAACCAGCTGGGATTACCGATTGCTTCCTGTATCATAAAATACGCTGAATCAGAAAACTTCTTCTTAAAATAATCTGCATTAGAACGACGGAAATCATTAAAGTCAGAAACTTTTGAAAGTTGTTTTTTTCCGATGGCACCCATTACTTCAAGAGGTCGCACATTATATCCTGGTAAAACAAAACGAAACTGCTCCTTGAACAAATCATCGCTCTTATCAGAACAAACAAGATTATGCTTTGGAAGAATACGAGTCCAACCATGAGAACGAGTTGAAAGAAGAATCTGATATAATTCTTCCTCATCGGTAAGAATCATTCCACCTTCCATAGTTGAAATATGATGACTGAAAAAACTTGAAAATGTTCCCATTCGTCCAAATGTTCCGGCAAATTTTCCGTTAAACTCAGCTCCGAGAGACTCGCAGTTATCTTCAATAAGCATTATATTTCGAGATCCGATAATTTTTTTGATTTCTGCAAAATCATTCGGATTACCAAGAAGATTTACGCACATAATCATTCGAGTCTTATCGGTAACAGCATTTTTTAAAGCACTAAGATCATAATTCAATGTATGAAGATCTATATCAACAAACTTTAAATGAAGTCCATATTGATAAAGAGGATAATAGGTTGTAGCCCATGAAACGGCAGGAACAATAACTTCATCTCCGCGCTTAAGCGGATTGTTTTTTGTGTAAAATAATGCTGCAACAGCAAGAAGATTTGCACTGGAACCGGAGTTTACCATTACACAGTATTTTGAACCGAAGTGTTTTGCAAACATTTCTTCAAATTCTTTTACCTGCTTTCCCATTGTGGTAAAACCGGAATCAATAACAGCCTTTGCAGCTTCCTTTTCTTCTTCACCCCAGCTTGAAATTGCAAGTTCGTATTTCATTTTTCTTCAGCCTCTAAAAAATATTCATAAGTAAGTTTTATTCCATCTTCAAGAGATGTTTTTGCAGTCCATCCGATTTCTTTTGCACGCGTTACATCAAGAAGTTTCTGTTTCATACCTACTGGCTTCGTAAGATCGTGTTCAAAACTTCCTGAATATCCAAGAATCTTTTTTACAGTTTCATAGTATTCATTTACAGTATAATCATAACCAAGACCTGCATTCATAAGAACAGGAACTTTTTCCCAGTTTTTAATACAGAATGCAATACAGTCAGCA
>JAEELR010000095.1 GCA_016282835.1 Treponema sp.
ATGGTTGAGCCCAGTCGGGGCAACGCCCTCCACCACGATTTCACAATTAATAATTTATAATGCACAATTAACAATTTATACTTAAAAGTGTGGTGGTTGAGCCTCGCAAGGCATGTGGTGGTTGAGCTTGTCGAAACCACGTGTTTCACCATAAACGGTAGTTTCGATACGCTGCGCTACTCAACCACCTCATACTTCATGCTTCGTAGATTATGCCTCATACTTCATACTTCATACTTCATACTTCATAGCTTATATTCCATTAAAATGAGTTGCAATTTTTTCGAGAACATAATTCTTGAATTCATCTAAGCCCATAGTTTTCTGCTGGAGACCAGATGACTGTCTGAAGCGTACACATACAGAATTTTCTTCCTGTTCTTTAGCACCAACAACTAAAATATATGGAGTCTTGTGTTCACTTGTAATCATCTTAATCTTTGTCTTCATATTGCTGTCATCTGTATAAGCATTTGATCTGATTCCATAATCCTGCAAAAGATTATTTACCTTTTCAGCATAGTCATTGAATTCCTGACCAACAGGAACAACAGCAACCTGTTCAAAGTGCAACCATGTAGGGAAAGCTCCTGCATAGTTTTCAATCAAAATACCTAAGAAGCGTTCAAGAGAACCAAGAACTGCACGGTGAAGCATTACCGGATGGTGCTTCTGATTATCAGAGCCAATGTACTGGGCGTTTAATCTTTCTGCACTTGGAAGCTGATAGTCAAGCTGAATAGTTCCGCACTGCCACTGTCTGCCTAAAGCATCTATTAAAGTAAACTCGAGTTTTGGTCCGTAGAAAGCTCCTTCTCCCGGCTGAATTTCATAATCCATTCCACTAGACTTACATGCCTGTGCAAGAGTTTCTTCTGCCTGTCTCCAGGTTGCTTCTTCACCAACATGATCTTCAGGCATAGTTGAAAGTTTTACCAGAAGATTTTTATCGAAACCGAAATCCTTGTAAACATCCAGAAGCAATTTACAGAACTTTGTTACTTCACTTCCAATCTGCTCTTCTGTACAAATGATATGTGCATCATCCTGAACGAAGCCACGAACTCTCATAATACCGTGTAAAGTTCCGCTAGGTTCGTTTCTTGTACAGTGACCGAATTCAGCAAGTCTCAAAGGTAAATCCTTATAGCTTCTTGTGCGCGAATTAAATATTTCCAGAGCACCAGGACAGTTCATAGGCTTAATTGCGAACAGGCGTTTTTCACTTTCAGTAATAAACATATTCTTCTGATAGTGTCCCCAGTGACCACTTCTTTCCCATAAAGTTCTTGGCATAACAATTGGAGTATTTACTTCCTGATAGCCGTCACGGGTAACTTTATCGCGCATATAATTCTGCAAAGTTACATACATTGACCAGCCGTTTGGATGCCAGAAAATCTGTCCCGGATCTTCAGGGTCTAAATGGAACAAATCAAGCTGTGCACCAATTTTTCTGTGGTCTCTTTTTTCTGCTTCTGCAAGCATGTTCAAATAATCTTTTAAATCATTTGGTTTATAAAAGCACACTGCATAAATTCTGGAAAGCATAGTCTTAGAACTGTCGCCTCTCCAGTATGCACCGGCAACCTTCATCAATTTAAATGACTGCTGATTAATTTCTTTTGTATTTTCTACATGAGGACCACGGCACAAATCCATAAAAGTGTCCTGCTGATAGGTTGTAATTTTTTCACCGTCAGGTAAATCATTTATAAGCTCAATCTTATAAGGCTGATCCTTAAAGAGTTTAAGAGCTTCTTCCTTAGTAACTTCTGTTTTTACAAAGTCAAAATTTCCTGCAAGAATTTTTCTCATTTCTTTTTCAATAGCAGGGAAATCACTCTCGCTTACTTTATGTTCTTCGCTAAATTCAAAATCATAGTAAAAACCATTATCAATAGCAGGACCAATAGCAATTTTTGTTCCTGGAAAAAGTCGCAAAACTGCTTCTGCCATAACATGTGCACAACTATGCCTGATTGTCTGTAATCTTTCATCAACAGCCATAAAAACACCTTCTATAAGAAAACAAATTTTATTTTAATAAAGTAAATAATAAATAAAAAGCAAACCTTTCGCAATATGACACTTAGAATCATTTACATAATGCATAAATATACATTGCATATTCAATATAATTTTAATATTATGAGTAATATATATTAGTGAAATTCAGGAGGATATATGAAAAAATCACTTTTAAAAATTTTAACTTCATTTGCACTTTTAGCATTATTAACAGGATGTGCTACATCAATCCCAATGACAGTTACACGCCCGGCAGAATTAAATCTCAACGGAGCAAAATCAGTTGCAGTTCTTCCAACACAGACAGAACTTCAAAGTGAATATACACCGATTGGTATTTTAGGCTTATTCTCTGTAAAATCAGAAAAAGCATCAAAAGAAAACCTCGAAAAAAGATCAATTGCAAATCATTTTACTAATGCACTTCTTTCAAACCTTATGGACGACGGATACATGTATGTCGTTGGCGGCAAATTTGTTGAAAATGCCCTTACAAATGGAACCGATATTCCATGCGACATTTACATTACAGGAGAACTTGCTTCATTCTCTGAATCAATCCGCACTGATTCATACACAAATGATGAAGGCGAAAAATATTATAAATATGAAAAACTGGTTGATGTAACAATTAACTATAAAATTATTGATGCACAGACAAATGCAGTACTGAGCATTAAATCAAAACGCCTTTCTGACAAAAGCAGCCAGTATGAATACAAAAGCTCACTTCCTGATGCATATAGCATCATCTATAATAGTGTAGAAAATTTAGCCAAAGCAATTATGAAAGAACTTCGCCCATATACTGAAACCTACTATATCACACTTCTTTCAGATAAAACAAAAGATGAATCAATGAAGCTTGCAAACCAATATGCAAAGAACAAGAAATATGACTTGGCATATCAGACATTCATGGAATGCTATGAAGCAAACGGCTACTATGAAGCAGGCTACAATGCAGCATGCCTTCTTGAAGTTCTTGGCGATTTATACAACGCAGAAACTCTTATGAAGGATGTTTACCAGAAAACTTCTGAAAAGAAAGCAGCTAAAGCTTTACAGCATATCCGCGAAGAAATTAAATACAAAGAAAAATTAGATGCTCAAAACGCAGCACGAAAATAATTTTTGAGGTGATACAATATGGAGCAGTATGAAATTGAAAATTTAATCGAACAGGCTTTTAACTCGCTTAAATATTCATACTCTCCATATTCCCACTTTTGTGTTGGGGCCTCACTTTTAACAGCAGAAGGAAAAGTCTTTACAGGCTGTAATGTAGAAAATGCTTCTTACGGTCCTTCAAACTGCGCAGAACGAACAGCAGTATTCAAAGCCGTAAGCGAGGGCTTTCAGAACTTTAAGGCAATCGCAATTGTGGGCGGCAGCTTTGGTAAAGTTGAAGACTATTGCCCGCCATGTGGAGTATGCCGCCAGGTCTTGAGTGAATTCTGCAGGGACGACTTTACTTTTATTCTTGCCAGAAACAAAACCGAATACAAACTTTTTACCCTTAACGAATTACTTCCCGAGAGATTTGATTTAGAGAAAAAATAAATTGCATTCTCAGCATGACATTATAGACACGAAAACACTTTTCCCAGTGAATCGTGAATTACTAAATCCGCAGAAGAATCTGTAGGGGTCGGGCTTTTATTTATAAGCACCAGATGATTTCCCCTGAAATAGTGAATTAAACCTGCAGCAGGATAAACTGTCAAAGAAGTCCCGCCAATAATCAGCATATCAGCAGAAGCAATTGCGTTTACAGCGCCAGAAACAGTTGAATCGTCCAGCCCCTCGCCATAAAGAACAACATCCGGTTTTACAAGGCTTGAACATTTTTCGCAGGTACAGGTGTAATCATCATTTTTATGCGAAACAACATAATTGAAATCGTAAAACTGCCCGCACTTTATGCAGTGATTTTTCAGCGTTGTGCCGTGCAGTTCATACACAACCTTGCTCCCGGCTTTTTGATGCAGGCCGTCAATATTCTGAGTGATTACGCAGGACACTTTTCCTTTTGCTTCAAGCTCAGCTAGTTTTTTGTGAGTTATATTTGGTTCAATTCCATCGATTAAGATTTTTTCCCTGTAGAATCTGTAAAACTCAGAAGGATTGTCATAGAAAAATGGAGCGCTTAAAATTTCTTCCGGAGGATAAGCCCACTTCTGATTATATAAACCATCAACACTTCTAAAATCAGGAATTCCACTTTCTGTAGATACTCCTGCACCGCCGAAAAAAACAATATTGGAACTTTCTTCAACATACTTTTTTAGAGTCTCGATTTTTTCATCCATATAGCTTTTTCTCCTCTAATGAAATTTAAGATTTTCTAGAAAGGAAGACAACCATTGAAATCACAATCAAAGCGGTATAAATGGAACCTGCTACTTCAAGCGCAAAGCTGCCGCAGAATCCTACAATCATATAATTTAAAACATGACACATATAAAGCACACAGATATAAACTACAAAGCAGACAAAACATTCAAATGGAATTGCTATTAACCATAGAAATTTAAATTTCTGTTCTTCATCTTCAAGCTTAAAGTTCCAGCCTAAAATTCCACAGATTATACTGAAAGCAAAAATAATGAGGGCATAAGTCAATCTGTTAATAAGATTCTCCCTGAACACTTCTGTAGCAAAACCATACTTAGCAGAATTATTAATAAACTTCGCCATGGATAATAAAGGCATTGAATCGGAATTCTGTGAACACTCACTGACCAGAACAAAATCATTGAAATCCATTGGAAGAATCATGAAGTTCTTTTCTCTAAAGCCAATGTCTTTTTCAGTTTGCAAAGGCTCTTCCTCTGTTCTAAAATAATTTTTAAAAAACGATTCGCTGTTGGAGTTCTTTTTTATGTTATAAGAAAAACCTGTCTGCTCGAAAATATACTCAGGCTCATATACAAAACCTTCTTTATTTCTGTCGAGGCACTTTAACTGAATTAAAGGGACATAACGGCACTTGTCTGAAATTTGTGCTGCCTTTATTTCATCTTTCGTAAAGACATCTTCAATTGGCTGGGCAATCATCTTTGCATATTCAGTTTTTACGGTGTAACAGAAATTTCCGCTTTCATCATAATGAACAATTGTTAAACCGTCCAAATATGAAATTAAACCGCTGCTGTTTTTTATCTGCCTTAAATCTTTGATAAAAAATATGTCCTTTGAATCATCTAAATTTTTCAGAGAAAAATAAATATTTTTGTGTGTTCTTATGCTTTTGTAACTGTCAATTTCATCATAGAAAAAATACTGATTTTCTACTTCTTTTTGTGCCAGCTGCAAAAACTCTCTTACATCTTTGTCTTCAAAAAATTCCCTTGAATTATTATCAACTGATTTGAAGATGTAATAAGACTTCAGATAATCACCTGAATTATATGCAATATATCCCCGCTTCTTCGTTTCATATAATTTCTGTTTCTTTTCAATTTCAGCTTTATCATCACCTTCAAACTGAACAGGAGAATTTAATTTGTTCCACGCATTGTTAGCAAGTTCCTGAGCACGGGTTTTATTTAAATTCAATTCATCACAGCCTTTTAATGCTAAAGTTGCCCAGTAGTGAGAATTAAACCAGCTTTCTTTTTTTGCTTCTTCTTCACTCTTTTTTAAAAGTTCACGAACAGTATATTGTGTATAAGAAAATTCATCCTTTTGCTTTGAATCGTCCTGAAAAATACTTCTAACCGTTTTTAAATTATTTATAACTTCCAGCGAATCATTTATTTTTTTCTTTAAGTCTAAAGCCTTTTGATTTTTCTTATCAATTTTCAGGCATTTATCAACATACTGTAAGGCAATAAAATACTCTTTCTTTTCAAGTAAAACTTCATTATCAGTTATTAAGCCGCTTGAATTATTTATAACTTCATATTTATCATAAATATTTTTGGCAGAGTTATAGTAATAATTTAATTCACTGTATTCATTCGCTAAATTAGAAAGCTTTAATTTTGTAAACGGAATAAAACATTCCTGAGAAAAGGATAAAATAAAAACAACAATAAGACAGAATATTAATAACTCTTTTAAGTTCTCTACCATTACAGAAGAAAACCTTTTTTTTATATTAGTTGAAAATTTTTTCCATGTAAGCGAAAAAGTAATTGTAACACTATTTAAAAGGATGGCAGGCAGAATAAACAGGAACCAGTCGAAGCCCCGGATAAACTTATATAAAAAAACTTTACCGCCTAAAAGAGTCGGAAGATTTCTGTTATAAAAGGCAGAAGTTAAAACGCAGGCAATAAATACAAAGAGAGAATATGTAACAGGTATAATTATTTTCTTTTTCATATTATCTCTTCCTTATTTTTATTTTTTTCTCACGCTTATTCATTTTATTTCGGTTTCGTTTTTCTTTTTTCATTTGAGCTTCATAAACCTGTTCAAAATCATTTTCAATTCCACTATTATTTGCAACAGAATTTTCTACTACATAACCATTCTTCTTTCTTACAGCGCGGACTATAATTCCAACAAAGAAGAAAAGAACTGAAAACAAAAGATTGGTAATAATCATAAACGGGCAGGCACTCGCAGGCAAGAACTTGAGCAATTCACGCAAATCATTATTCTGTGCACTGAACAAAACTCCGTCTAAAAGCTTTATATTGAACCAGATAAAAAAGAACGAAACAAAGGCAACACAGATTGCATTCAGAAAACGCCACTTAGAAATTGAGCGCAAACCGCCGACACAGATTAAAAGTAAACCCAAAGAGCAGAAACACCACCAGCTGAATCTACCGTTATTTAAGGCAGCCCTTGCATACTCTGTAATTGAAACATAACAATCTACAAGAATCTCAACAACCCGAGGAAACTTTAACTTAGTTTTTACAAGCGAATCGTTAAAGCCTGAATCTTTATCTTCGAGCACAAGCTTATTATATGTATAGACTTCACTTGAAACATCAGCGTTTGCATTTTCATCTTCATCTGCAGAAGATTTTACATCATTTTTTGAAAGCTTAAAGCAAACACCGCTTGTCTCATTTTGTTCGCTGACCTTTGTGTAATAAAAAATATAATCATCATCATTAACTTTTATTTCCCTGAAAAGGCCGGCTGAAATATTTATATTTTCTCGTGAACTGTCTGCTGAATTATAAGGATTATTTTTAAGCACCAGCGGAATTAAAAAAATCCATATCGCAACTGTTATGAATGTATAAAAAATAATCGGTACTAAAGATTTTGTAGGATGCCTGATTAAAAAGAATAAAAGCAGAACTGATTCAGACATTAACACATTTGGAAGAACTTTAATAATAGTATAAAAGAAAGATTTTAAATCAAAGAATCTGGCTGAACTGCCAATAACTACAGTTTTACAGGTTGAATAAATATTTGAAATCAAAGACGTAAGGATAGTCGTTACAATTAAACTTACAGTAAGATAAATCAATAACCTTAGAGCAATTGTGAATTCGTACTTATTCTTCATTCTATAGAAGTTTCCAATAAACTTAAATCAAAAAATCTAGCCTAAAGAAACTGCACCCTGTTCATCAATAACTAAAATTGATTTACAGTCAGCACATCTAAACCTTCCGCTTTTTACAGCTTTAAGCTTCTTTGCACAAACCGGGCAAGAAACAACTTTTGGAAATACAGGAGCTACAATTGCATTATCTTCTGTAAAGAAAGACAAAGCATCTTCTATATTTTCTTTAATATTGAAAAACTGACTGAATCCTAAAAGCTGAAAGACTTCATATACTTTTGGCTGAATACTTAATAAAACTATATCGCCGCCTTTTGGTTTAACGAGTTTTAAAAATGCTGTAAATGATCCAATACCAGTTGAAGAAACATAAGTTAAGCTGGCGCAATTAAAGATTAAATTTACGAAGCCTGCTGCAACAATTTTACCAACCTGCTTTTGAAAATAAACAGAATTATAAGTGTCTATATAACCATTTAATAAAATAAGGATTGCATTCTCTTTTTCATTAACCTTTTCAAGATTAATTTTGATTGTATCATCCTTTTCGTCATTAAATCCTGGTACTAAATCATTATTGTTCATATCTACTCCAGTACATCCTATATTGAATTTTTACGGTTTATATATTCATATCCTCTAAAAATAATTTTAGAAGCCCTTATATATTTTTCGACCAATTATAAACTCAAGTTTAGTAAATTTGGAAAAATATAAATCTAATTTAAAATATATTCATTTACTTCTTATAGTTTAAGTTCATATTTAAAAATTGTCTAGTTTTGAAAGTAGTTTTTTCAGTTTTTCGCCATACCCTTTATCGCTGGCCCAGGTGCCTGAAAGCTCGTAAATTGTAGGTGCTTTTCCCCGCGGATTCACATATTTATAGCGTTTGTCTATGCATTCATTTTTTAACTTTACATCTGAAGTTGTAGCATAAGCGTGCAGGTGCTGTATATGAGCCCTTACGCCTTCCTGCTCGCTTTCAAATTTTTCGCCGGGATGAGAAGCATCAATTGAACCCAGTCCGCAGAAATTATTCATGTCTTTTGTGACTAAATTCCCGAACCTTAAGAAACCCGTTTCAAGACACATCTGTACGAAAGCGCAGTCACTGTTTATGCCTTCATAAGAAGCTTCCTTAACATAAAGCTTTGCAAGATTCAATATGTATTTTTTTTCTAGAGCCGGATTATTTTCGAGAAAGAAAGAGCACAGCTGCTTACAGTTTTTTACACCCCTTTCAGTTAAAACTTCTGAGCAGGGCCTTTTTTTTAGCCCCGTAGAAACACAGGAAGTAAGAAATGCCAGACACAAAACTAAACCGGTAAGCAGAATACTCTTTTTCATAAGTGATTAGCCTTTGATTGTAGAACCAATATAATCTTTGCCATCCAGAATAGACTTTATGTTTGCAATATTTTTTCCAGCTGCACAAATTACTGTCAGGTTTAATTCCTGTGCTTTTTTTGAAGCTATTGGGTCGAAAGGACAGTTTTTACCCGGAACCCATTCATCACCAACCATTTTTCTGAACTCGCTCCAGCTGATTTCGTCGATTGGTTTTGCATCAGGATTTTTTCTAGGGTCATCTGTATAAACTTTTTCTATATTAGAAAGATTTACTACTGTATCAGCGTTGAATTTTTCTGCAAGTAAAACAGCATCATTATCTGTAGAAAAACCAGGTTTCCAGCCGGCAGCAACTAAAACTTTTCCCTTGAACTCATTCACACAAGTTGGATCTGTAACGACATCCTGCGGACATAAAGGACCGAATACTGTTTTTAAAATCTGTGCATTTAATCTTGTTGCCATTATTCCAAGCCAGTCGCAGGCATAATTTGTATCAGCTTCCGTTGCAAAGCCTAAAGTGTTTTTCTGTGAATCAGAATAAGTTTTTGCAACGTCTCTATATGCATTTTGATATACTCTGGCAGGAGCTCCACCACCCGCAACTAAAATCAATCTGGAATCAGGATTTTCTTCCAGCCACTGTGAAGCCATTTTTGAAAACTCGCTCAAGAATTTTACATCCGGTGAATCAGGGGCAATAATTGAACCGCCTACACTTAATACTTTTGTTGCCATACTTTTCTCCTAATATATATTACTATCAATAAATTCCAATTACGGAAGGATTATTCCATAAAGAGCTGTAGTTTAAATCCGCATCTCCGGTTTCTTCCCACATTGATTGTAACGCATAGGTGCGGGAGCGGTAAACTGTTTTATTATTTACTACGGAAGGTTTTATAAAATGATAGCCTCTGCTGAATGAAACATGCTGACTGTCCATGTTACCAAAGTAAAAATCAGTGCGGTTTTCAATTTCCATAAAAGGCTCAAAGTCCATTCCGCATGCCAATGCAACATCTACAGGGAACCAGCCGTATTTTTCAAAATAAATTTCTGACCACCAGTGAACTCTGCTGACAGAGCCCTTTTCAATTAAAATGCCGCTGACAGGTACAGAAGGAATATTTACGGCACGGCAGAAAGTTGTAAAAATCATCGCTAAGTCGTAAGCGTCACCCTCTTTTGTTTTAAGCACATCTAAAACCTGGGCATCAGATTTCCTTAAGTCACTCAAAAGCTTATAATTTTGAATTATATAAGAATAAATGCTTTTTGCTTTATCATAAGGATTTTTTTTGTCTCGGATAATTTCATCAACTGCTTCCTGAACTGCAATATTATTACTTTGAATTAATGCATCAGGCTGTGTGTAAGTTATATATAAATTAGACAGTTCATCGTATTTGTTATCACTTTTTGATTTATAATTTGCTTCTACAGGATAAGCCTTAACAACGAAACCCACCAGAAAGTTTTCCCTTTTATTGTAATAATTCTCAAAGGATTTATGAAATATCAGGTTATAAGGATCATCAAAAATTAAAGGCTGCGGATTACATTCGTTCATCATTACAATTTCCTGGAAAGATGAATCTACAGGGCGCGGCATGTAAAGTGAAAGCGATGTGTTTTGATTCTGCTGATTATTGATTATGTCTGCAGAAAGCTGTATTGAATAAGTTCCCGGCCTCAAGTATTTTTTCTTGCCATAAGGAAAAGTCACTTCGAACTCAAAGGAATTGCTTTCACCCTTATCATTTAGAATATAAACATAACCCGAATCTGCTCCGTCAGGCACACGCACCTGTATTTCTGAATCAGACCAGTAAACATAATCGAAATCAAAAGAACTTGCGCTTATATAATCTTTTTTGTTTTCCCTGTTCAGCTCGAGTCCGGACTCAAAGGTATTGGTAACCTCATGATTCGCGGTAAAGCTTACAGTTGAATTTCCCCTTACGCTTCCAAAGTTTTTTCCGTTTATCGTAATGACAGTTCCTACGCTGGCTTTGTCCGGAACAATTGTTGTAATTACAGGAATTATTGCTTCTGTATTAAAACCGACAGCCACAGGGATAGAAGTTTCATTTGCAAAAAATTCAGGATTACTGCGGCCGGCACTGGTCTGAACAAAAACTAAACCGTCCTGCACGTTTACAGGCAGTTCAATTCTGATTTCTGTATCGGACCAGGAAATATATCCGTTGGAAGTTATTTTAGAACCTGCAATTTCTACACTCGAAAAATTTCTGGTGCTTCCAAAGTTACTTCCCTTAATGGTCATTGTATCACCGGGAACACCAATTACAGGAGTTATATTCTTTATGACAGGTAAATGCTTTGTTTTTTTCTGGACAAGATTAACAAACAGTGAAGTGAATAAAATCAAAATAAAAAAAATTAAAATTCGCAGTAAAGGAGATCTTTTGAGAGCAAGAATAAACTTATTATTTGATTTCATTATTTTCCTATTTCAACAGAAATATTACCTAAAGGTGAAGTAACTTGCAATGAGAAACCCTTAGGATTTTCCTGAGGAACATTTTTTTTCATATAAGGCGGATACGGTCTGCCCTGCATTGAATTAGGAAAAGGTCCAAACACATCGTAACGCGATAAATACTGTCTGTTCGAAGCTGTCTGAGCAATAACTGAATCGTTTTTATTTACCGGTGCCTGACCAAAAGGTGATATTGAAACTTCCTTGCCGAAGGAAACAGTATTAAAATTATTCTGTCTTAGCGGCATTGAAGAAAGTTCATTTTTTAAGGCAGTTTCATTCAATTCGCTTATGTTTTCAAATGATGAAGTTCTTACAATCGGTTCAAAATTTGATGAAACAGAAATGTTATTTTTCTTACCCTTAACAGGCATTACAACAGCAACAATGGCAGCAGCAGCAATTCCTGTAAGAACATATTTAGAAATTCCTTTTATGGAATACTTCCTTTTTGCTTCCAGCTTTTTTAATGTATTTGAGTAACTGAGCTTTGCCATAAGTCTTTCATAACTTTCATCAAGCATCTGTTCAGTCATTGTGTATTCTTTACTTTCTTCGCGCAAATCATTCTGAATCATTTTCAGAGACTCTAATTTTTTTGCACACTTAGGACAGCTTTTAATATGAGCCTCGTATTCTTCTCTATAAGACAGAGGTAATTCATTATCAAGATAAAGCGAATGAATATCGTTTTCAGGACAGGTAGACATCTTCTTCTCCTAATATTTTACATAACTGCTCTCGGGCCCTAAACACCCTTACCTTTACATTTCCTTCCGTAATTCCCAGATACTGACCAATTTCTTTGTAGTTCATATCAGCATATTCACGCAAAACCAGGACATCACGCAAATTCTGCGGCAGTTTATTCAGTGCATTAACAGCTGCATTTTTAGCCTCAGACTTCAGCAGATCCATTTCGCCGGAATCCATATGCTGCCTGCCTTCATACAAAGCCTTATGATAAGCTTTTGCTTCACTCAGCTTTCGCTTTGCATAATTTAAAGACGCATTACGCACAACGCAAATCAGCCAGAACTTAGCATCATCAACTGAAGGAAATACCATTTTTTTCTCAGAAGCCTTGATGTATGAATCATGAGTCAGATCTTCTGCTGCATCTTCATCCAAAACGATTTTGTATGAAATCTTAAACAAAAGAGGCATTGTTGCATTATAGATCTTCCTAAAGTCTGCACTATTAGTACAATCTAAAACATTTGCTTCAGAGTTTGCCTTATATTTAGAAAACACTTTTATCCCCTTATGGTTACATCAAAAAAAACAATTTATACTCTTTCCCAAACAGGTCCATTCGGAGTATCTGTTACAACTATCTTTCTACTTGTTAATATATCACGAATTTCATCTGCGCGCGCGAAATTTTTATTTTTCTTTGCTAAAGTTCTTTCTGCTACAAGAGCGTCTATTTCCTGTGCTTCAGGATCATTTGAATGGTCAGGTACACTGCTTTTGTTCGCTTCATCCATTTCTTTCTGAATCTTTGCAGCGCCTTCGATTAAGCTCAAGCTTAAAACGCTGTCCATTCTGTCGATTAAATCTAAAGCTTCTTCTGCCTGTAAAGAACTATCCTTCAAAACTTTATTTACACAGCTCAAGGCAACCGGTGTAAGCAAGTCGTTTTCAAGCCCTGCCTTAAATGCATCCAGATGTTTGCCTGCGTTTTCAGACAGCCCTTCCCTGCAGTCTGCTTCACCCTTTTTATATTCTTTTCCCTTTGTAAGGACAATATTTGACTTTGAAGCGAGTTTAGCAATTTTCTGTAAAAGAGAAAGGCGTCCGTTTTTTGCAGAGTCCATTCCGTTGAAAGAAAATACTAAAGGTTTTCTGTAATGTCCGCCAAGCAAAAAGAATCTGTAGTCCAAAGGTTCATAACCTTTTGATTTCAATGAAAATCCTTTTTCTTCCGGAAGATCTGTCTGAAGGGTAATAAAATGCCCGTTTGATTTAGACATTTTTCCGCCTTCAATTACTAAAAATTCATTGTGAAGCCAGTAATTAACCCAAGGTCCCTTTGCTCTTTCTTCATTATCAAAGCTTCCTTCTGACTGAGCTATTTCGTTTGTATGATGAACAGGAACATGATCGATTCCGCCCGTGTGAATATCAAAATGCTTGCCCAGATATTTCATGCTCATTGCAGAACATTCAATATGCCAGCCGGGATATCCTCTTCCCCATGGAGAATCCCAAACCATTGCCTGATCTTCGAATTTAGATTTTGTGAACCACAATACAAAGTCTCCGGGATTACGCTTGTTTTCATCAACTACAACAACATTTCGCTTTCCGGCACCCGCCCTTAAATCATCCATATTTAAATTCGCAAGCTTTGCATAATCAGGATAAGTTGTAATGTCAAAATATAAGTTTCCGCCAGCCATATAAGTATGACCGTTTGCTTCAATCTTCTTTATAAGTTCAATCATTTCAGGAATATGCTCTGTTGCCTTACAGATTACATCAGGATGACGGATATTAAGTGCATCAATATCCTGCATAAAGGCATCCGTATAGAATTTAGCTACTTCAAGAACAGACTGATGGCGTTCTGCGGCAGACTTTTTCATTTTATCTTCGCCTTCATCATTATCACCGGTCAAATGTCCAACGTCTGTAATATTCATAACATGTTTGATGTCGTATCCCAGGTATGAAAGGGTTTTATCAAGCGTATCAAGAAAAACATACGCCCTTAAGTTTCCAATATGCGCATAGTTATAAACGGTTGGCCCACAACCATAGAAGCCAGCAAAACCTTCGTGCAAAGGCTTGAACTCCTGAAGTGCATGTCCCATCGTGTTAAAAAGTTTTAATGCCATTCCGTCTCCATCCTTTAGCAATTATTCTTGTTCTATTTTTTACATTATTGATGTATAATAATTGCTATATATGAGTTTAAGCATACGAGAATTAGGTGAAAATATCAAGAACAGCCACTTTTTCGCAGGAACTGTTCTTTACGATGAAGAATTAAAATTACATACAACAATAAAAATCGGCGGGAAAGCAAAAATCTTCGTTGAACCTGAAACAGTTGAAGCAGCGGTCTATGTACTTTCACTTTGCAAGGCTAATAATATAAATGTATTTTTTATAGGAGGCGGCAGTAACTTAGTTTTTTCTGATGACGGCTTTGAGGGATTGATTCTGAGCACAAGGCTTTTTAACGGCATTGAATACAAAGCCCTCGACAAAAATCATGTAGAAATAACTTGTGGCAGTGGTGTTTTAATCAATGATGTTATCGAATACTGCCAGTCTAAGGGATTTAAAACACTCGATACATTTTATGGACTTCCTGGCTCCTGCGGCGGTGCTGTCTATATGAATGCCAGATGCTACGGAAAAGACACTGCGGATTTTCTTTCCAGCGTAGAATATATCTTATTTGACGATATTACTGAAATTAACGAAATTGATGAAAAATCATATCTAAATGTAGAAAGTATCAAAAAAATGTATCATAATAACAGTAGCGACTGGATGTATAAGCATTCACCCTTTATGAACAAAAAGTGTCTTATAACAAAAGTGAGTTTTTATGCAGAAAGTCTTTACCCTGAGTTATTGCAGAATGATTCAGCACAGGTTCCGGCAGAAATCATAAACAGCTTAAAAAGTGAAAATGATTTTTACATGGAAGACAGAACTAAAAAAGGCCACTTTAAGTTTCCAAGTGCCGGCAGTGTTTTTAAGAACGACAGAAGCTTTGGAGAGCCGAGTGGAGTTTTAGTTGATAAGGCTGGACTAAAAGGATTAACTTCAGGCGATGCGCAGATTGCACCCTGGCATGGTAATTTTATAATTAACACGGGAAATGCAACTTGCGGCGATATAAAGTTTCTTGTAGAAAAAGCAA
>JAEELR010000096.1 GCA_016282835.1 Treponema sp.
ACTCCAATGATCGAAATGATTCACGGAGAAGGAACAATCCTTAAATCAATTCCTGCTATGTACAATATGTTCATTAAGTACGGAATCGATATCCGTAAGGAACCAATTCTTGTTTATCCAACACTCCACTATCAGAACGGTGGTGTTGAAATTGACAAGACATGTCATACAAATGTTAAGAACCTGCTCGTAGCAGGAGAAGCTTCTGGTGGTGTTCACGGAACTAACCGCTTGATGGGTAACTCTTTGCTCGATGTAGTAGTATTCGGACGCGAAGCTGGAATTGAAGCTGGAAAGATGTTTAAGGACATTAAACTTTCTGACAAACTCAGCCTTCAGCATGTAAAGGACTTTGAAAAGGAACGCGACGCAGCTGGAATTAAGGGCGACGCAATTTCTCCAAAAGTTCTTCCACGCTACACACATGGTAACCCTGAATTTAATAAAGAAATACCAGGTGCTACATTGTAATATGAAAAACGTCATTGCATTTAGCAATGGCGTTTTTTTATATCTTTTCCTGCATATCTTTGAGGATTTTTTTGCGGGCGTACATTTTTTTGTCGGCGCGTTCAAACACTGTCTGGAAAGTGTCACCCTTTTCTTTTGAATAAATATCAAGGCCTGTTGAAATTACTACGCCTTCTTTTATTATATTTTCATACATCAGTTTATCAAAATCATTGAGTAAGGTTTCTCTGTTTTTGTAGTCTGTTCCACGCAGAATAACTACAAATTCATCTCCACCAATTCTATATACAGGACTGTGCTTAAATACATTACAAATGAGCTTTGATGCCTGCTTAATATAGGCATCTCCTGATTCATGGCCCTGATTATCATTTACAAATTTCAGGCTGTTGAGATCACAAACAATAATACCTAATTCATTAATAAGGCCCGATGATATTGACTGCTGCATTTCTTCCTGAGCTTCGGTAAAGGCACGTTTATTTTTTATACCGGTAAGAGCATCTGTATAGGCAAGCTTTCGTGTAGATCCAAGCTCTTTCTTTTGTTCTTCTTCTTTTGAAATATGCTCTTCAAGCTGGCGGCGGTAATCCTCCTTTTCGGCTTCAAGAACAAAAGTATGAATAAGGCAGATTCCCAAAAGATATCCGATTGAATACAAAGGCAAAAGCGGATAAAAATACTGAGCCAGAACAAAAAGAGTCATAACAATTCCAAAACCACCAATTGTTCTGCGGCGAACTTTTTCCTTACCTTTATATTTTAAGGCATAAACAAAAACATAAATCGAGGTAATAAAGAACATAAAAATCTGAATGCCAAGTGCAAGATATCTTGTTATGCAGGCATGGTAAGTTCCATCAGGATCAAAATAATATTTTATTGGATAGAAGAAATTAACTATGAGTGAGATGCTGTCTAGAATAAGATAAGCCCATCCAAACAAGGAAAGAATCTTTATAAATATATTTCTTTCCTGAAGATATTCAATTACATACTTTGTCCAGAAGAAAACTGCGAGAGTCATTGCGGCAAAATAAAAGAATGTATCAATATAAACTAATTTGACAAGTTTTGCGTTATAAAGGAGTCCCCACAAAGCATCCATAATGTAATTAAGCATTACGCTAAGCAAAAACAACCTGTAAGATTTATTTAAGTATTTTGAGGTACTTTTATCTTTTTTTCTTAACACATCAAAATTTATGATGATGTGAACAAGCAAAGCGAGTATTGCAATACTGGAATAGGCCACAAAAATCTCCTGTATTACTTTAATAATATTAAAAATCTTAATAAATATTAAAGATTTCTATTGAATTTTTCGCTTATTTTAACTAAAATGAATTATATGATAGAATTAACTTTATCGCAACTGTTAAGAGAAAAAACTAAAAATAATCCACAGCATGAATTTATGGTTTATGCAGACCGTGACCTGCGCTTTACTTATGCACAGTTTGACAAGCGTGTAGATGACCTTGCCTGCGGTCTTTATGCAATTGGTGTCCGTAAAGGTGATAATATTGGTATCTGGGCTACAAACGTTCCAGACTGGCTTACTTATATGTTTGCCTGTGCACGTCTTGGCGCAGTTGCAGTAACGGTTAATACTTCTTATAAATCACACGAACTTGAATATCTTGTAAAACAAGCTGATCTTACAACCCTTTGTCTTTGTGATGGAATTAAAGATTCAAATTATGTTGCAATGATAAAAGAGCTTGTTCCAGAAATTGATGAATACGAACGCGGATGTCTTAAATCAAAAAGATTCCCTTGTCTCAAAAATGTAGTTTTTATGGGACCAGAAAAATTCCGCGGGCTTTACTCTACTCCTGAACTTCTTTTGCTTGGTCAGCATATTGATATTCAGATTATTCATGATATTGAAGCACAGGTAAGCCAGCATGATGTTGTAAACATGCAGTATACATCTGGTACAACAGGCTTCCCAAAAGGCGTAATGCTTTCTAGCCATAATATTATAAACGACGGATGGATTATCGGTGAGCGCATGCGTTATACAGAAAATGACCGTCTCTGCCTCCTTGTACCTCTTTTCCACTGTTTTGGTATTGTACTTGGAGTTATGGCAGTTCTTACTCATGGTGGTACTCACGTTCTTCTTGAAAGCTTTGATCCTCTTGTAGCACTTGCTTCTATTCAGAAAGAAAAATGTACTTCGCTTTATGGTGTTCCTACAATGTTCATTGCAGAGCTTAATCATCCAATGTTCAATATGTTTGATTTAACTTCTCTGCGTACTGGAATTATGGCTGGTTCCGGCGTTCCTGTTGAACTTATGAAAACTGTAATC
>JAEELR010000009.1 GCA_016282835.1 Treponema sp.
CATTCAGAATTATGTAGATTATGCAAAAAACGACTGGCAGAAAGTAAAAGAAGCTGAAGTTCCCGTAACGTTACAAAAGGAAGATTACATTCTTGAAGGTAAAATCGATTTGGTACGTGGACAGGATGACACTTACGAGATTCTTGATTTTAAGACTGGAAAAAAGCCAGATGTAAACGATCCAGAATGTAAAGAAAGGCTTGCTCAATATCGCCGCCAGCTTGAAATCTACGCAAAAATTATCCACGAACGCACTGGAAAAGAAATAAGCAGATTAAATCTTTTTTATACAGGCACAACGGAGGAAAGCCCGATTGTAAGCTACAAGTACGAAAGCGCTTCTGTAGAAAAAACAATCAAAGATGTAACTGATGTCGTCCATCGCATTGAAGCAAAAGATTTTTCAATTAAGAAAAAATGCAATCCGAATCAATGCAAGGAATGCGACTTTAAGTTTTACTGCGGAAAAAATATTTAGGAGGTAAGGACAAACGGATTTGTTCAGGTTTAACGACCTTCACTTTGAGCTGTGAGCAGCGTTAGCTGCGAACAAATCCGCTTGTTTCTAAAAAAACTATGAGTGAACAAAAAGAATTTGAATTTAATTACGAGCCAATCCGAGGCTATCCGGAACTCCGCTGGACAGGAAAGCGACCATTCACAGGAACACCATACTATCCGGCCCAATTAAAAGAAAGTTACGGAGACGATATCGATGGATGGAGAAATAAAATATACTGGGGTGATAATTTGCAGGTAATGAGCCATTTACTCAAAGACTTTCGTGGCAAGGTGAATTTAATCTATATTGACCCGCCCTTTGACAGCAAGGCAGATTACAAAAAGAAGATAGAGCTGCGGGGAAAAGCCACTACCACCGACAGCACGACATTTGAAGAAAAGCAGTACGGCGACATTTGGACTAACGACGAATACTTGCAGTTCATGTACGAACGCCTCATTTTGTGCAGGGAACTTTTGGCGGATAACGGAAGCATTTATTTGCACTGCGACTGGCATAGAAGTCATTTGATAAGAATGCTTATGGATGAAATTTTTGGAACAGGGGGAGGAGATGGAAGTGCTCCAGGTTTTAAAAATGAAGTAATTTGGGCTTATCGAATACAAGGTGTTGGTAAAGACAGATGGGCAAGAAAGCACGATACAATTTTCTTTTATTCAAAAACAGCAAAATATACTTTTAATGTTGAGAAAGAAGATGTGATTTATGAAAACAAATTTATTGATACGCAATGTACTGCGCCAGAAATGTCTTCTCTTTCTGATAAAGATATCGAAAAAATAAATAATTGTTTATCAGAGAAGAAAGCATTTCCTGATTCGCTAAAGAAAAAACTCTTTAATAAATATTTTGCAACTGTTTACGTACGAGATGTTTGGGATTGTGATTATACAAAGCCGATTATTAGCGGTTCTTCACAATATCTAAATTATCCGACTCAAAAACCTGAAGGGTTGCTCGAACGCATCATCAAAGCTTCATCTGCTCCCGGCGACCTCGTATTCGACTGCTTTATGGGCAGCGGTACAACCCAAGCCGTTGCAATGAAACTTGGCAGACGCTTTATCGGTGCGGATATAAACCTTGGTGCGGTGCAGACTACGACAAAACGCCTTTTGAAAGTTGCAAAAGATTTGAATGGACAATTACAGACAGAAAATCAGTTTTACACAGGTTTTGAAGTCTACAACGTAAACGACTACGAGTTCTTCCGCAATGAACTTGAAGCAAAGCGCCTTATCTGCGAAGCAATGGGAATGGAACAACTCACGGACAGCAATGTCTACGACGCGCTCTATGAAGGCCGAAAAGTATGTATTCTAGGAATCAACAGAATCGCAACCGCAAGTGAGTTTGCAAAGCTGCTTTCTAATGTGAACATCTCTGAATGGCAGGAACGACAGAAAGAAAATCCCACAAAGCCAGTTGAACAGATTACCTTTGTCTGCATGGGACACGACCCGAACTTAAGAGCTCAGTTTGAAGAAGAAGTAAGCAAAATGGGCTTTAAGGTGGATGTGGAAATTATCGACCTTCTGCGCGATAAAAAAGATTTGCGCTTTAAGCGTGACTCAGACGCAAAAGTCGTAATCAAAGATGGCAAGCTCATCATCAAAAACTTCTACCCGATGAATCTTTTGCAGAAGCTCAGCATAGAAAAGACAGACGTAAGTGACTGGAAAGAACTTGCAGAAAGCGTCTTCATCGACTGGAATTACGATGGAGTAACATTCAGCCCTGAAACAACGGACATCCCGGAAAAGAATGGACTTGTAAAAGGTGAATATGAAATTCCAAAATCGGCCGGAACTATCCACATCAAAATTACAGACCTTATCAGTGAAAGCTGGGAAGGAAATGTGGAGGTAGAGTAATGGCTAAAGCAAAAGGCAATGAAATTGATTTTCCCTTCTACCGCATTATGTGGCAGTTCTATGCGGATAATAAAAAGGAAATCAAGAAATCATATACTAAACTTACTCGTGATATTTTATCTAATGCAGCACCTGATAAGGATAATCCGTACAGCTTCTTGCGTAAACCGCAATATGAAGCATTTGAGATGTATGTATTCTTAAAAGAATATCTTGGAAATCCTCGTCTTGCAGATTTGTTTGATGA
>JAEELR010000097.1 GCA_016282835.1 Treponema sp.
GATCTTAATAAAATGAATTAAATTAAATATTACTGTCGTTCCGGCCAGGATTCCGGTTGCAACCATACAACCATTTAAAAAGGCTGTTCTTGTAAATGGACCCACACGCCAACCGAGTAAGTTATACATAAGATCAACATGTTTTATTTCAACAGATAATATAACAATGCTTATAAATCTATTGATGATTAACCTGCTGACCATGTATGTAAAAAATAGTACAGCCAAAGGTTTCCAGAGACTCAAAATAAAATCAAAATTGATATATTCTGAAATATCGGTATGAATTACATAAGAGCAAAATATTCGCACTATAAAATACAATGCAATTAATATTAATTCAATTATGGTGCCTCCCAGCATTGCTCTAATAAGCGTTCTGTTAAAATTTTCTCTGTATTCAATTTTATTATCAATGCCGAGTATATCGTCAGCTAAATCGTTCTTTTTCTTTTCCGCAAATACTTTAATATATTTGTGTGAAAAATATGAATCCCTATAGCATTTATAAAATATTATCAGTTGAACGGTTAATACCCAGGCAGTTAATATGGCTGCGACTATATAAACGTAATAAATAGGATTCTCTTTAAACGGACTTACTACGTTTTCAAATATTTCTTTTAACGTTTTCATTTCTTCGACTACTTTTCGACTACTTTTCGATTGTTTTATTTATTAATAGATGTTGTATCTTTTGTTCAGAGTGGTGTTCTCGTACTTATATACAATTTCAAAGTCTGGCCTTTTGCCCTTCCTATTAAGTTTTGTAGCAACTTTTATATCATGTCTTGTTTTAAGGAAATCCGGGAATTTTACAAGGGAGTTAAGCACTCTAAATAAAATTGTTGCCGCAGCTAATACCGCTGCAATCAATAACACTACATTCAGTATTTTTTTGGGAAGGCCACTGATTTGTGCATATTCCAGCTTATTTACAAATCCAGTCAACTTAAATAAATAAAGACAAATAAAAGCGGATATATAAGGATTTGTAAAAATCCAGATGACCTGAAATACAGGTATAAAAATTATAGACATGGCTATTAACGTAAGAACGTCCATAATCAAATACTGCACAACCTTTGAAGGTTTCAATGCTCTGAATAAAGCTTCTAAAGGCTGAGGGAATACCTTTAAAACAAATAAGAGGACAATAGCTACTACTCCGATTTTTAAAACAGGTTTCATTATATAACCTAATACAAAGAGAATCGGATTGTCTGTGGCTTCCTTGTTTTTTCTGTATGCCCTTCTCATTTCAGATCTTCTTTTATGGCCTGTTAAGGTATCGATCTGCAGATTCACATCTTCGTTTTTAGAAATAGCGCAGCCGGCATCAATTAAAATCTTAAAAGTGACGCTGGTTACAAAGTTATAAATCATATATATAGCCAAAATCCCTAATAAACCAAGGACGACATATACAATGATGTAAATATTGAAGGAGGGAGTAGCCTCGTTCCAATTATCCAATTTTTCAATTACGTTTCTAAATATTTCTTTCATAATTCCTTTTCGCTTACTTTTCGACTACTTTTCGATTGTTTTTTTTGTGAGTTTAATTTATCTGGTTATTTTTCTTAGAATAAATAAACAGACCGGTTCCGCCAACAAGAACAATGCTGCCTACTGCAATAAGAATTTTTAACCACTTATTGCTCTTCTTTTCTTCGACGGGTTCAATTACTGTTTCTGCCGGAGCAGTTTCTTTAGCAGGTCCAATATTAATGTCTACGCTTACAGAAGAATTTGCTTCCACCGTAAATTCGTAGGAACTTACCGAAACCTTACATTCTGCTTCATAATTGGCAGGTTCAATGCCTGTAATAATATAATTACCTGCATCTAAATTAATAGTGCTTGCATATCCGTTTATTTTACTTAAAGCGTATTTATTCTCTGTTCCTTCAGCGTTTGCAATAGTTACAAAAATTGCATCGGAATAAGACATAATATCTTCATGTACACCGGCTTTAATCAAGAGCGTTCCATACTCATACTCTTTTTCTAAACTTTCAGGGTTTACATCTTCCGGAATTTCTGTATCGGACCAGTCAGGTTCTGCATTTTCACCCCATTCACTGTCGTACACTACATGCCCATTCTCTTCCAGATCCTGTAACAGTTTTTCCATTTCCTCCGGTGAAACGGTCGTTCCCTGCAACGAATCGCCTGAGCTATTCTGTGTAAAATTGTCATTAGTTTCTTCACTTATCTCTGTTTCGACAGTTCCGGCTTCTGCTGCATACGATTTTGTCGCTACCGCTGCTAAAGCCATTGATAAAGCGAGTCTTAATACTATATCAAGTAATTTCTTTGATTTCATTTTTAGCCTTTCTATGTCAAATAATAAAATTATTATTGTTTTTCTATCTATAAGATACTATATATTGTGCCTCAATTCAAGTTTTCGGCACAGACATAATTTATCAGTGCATAAAAAAAAAGAACCTGTAAATTTACAGGTTCTTCTCTTCTTTATTTAGTTGTTAGGCCGCCAAGCTTTTGATTCAGCATATCTTATTCTTGAGCCTTCTGTTGCCTTTGCGTACATTTCCTTTGCGTGGTAGATTTCATCTACAATGGTAAAGAATTCGCCTTCGGAAAACTTCATTGTACGAGTAAACTCGTTAGTCTTGTATTTAAAGA
>JAEELR010000098.1 GCA_016282835.1 Treponema sp.
GACATTGATGAAGTTAAACTCGTTCTTGAGCATTGTTTTTATATCACTGTTTTTGTAAAAATCACTTTCGGTCTGAACTGCGATCGTATAGATGTATTTTGACTTATTGTTAGGATCCAGTCTGCCGATTTTATTCTTTACGTCAGCTACAAATCCAGGATAAACCGGATTGTATGTTGAGTATCCGCTGAAATATTCCCAGTCAAAGTCTACACCGTCAAAACCTGCATAAACTGTAAAATTAGCAATGTTTGAGACAAGCCATTTATATACGGAACCGTTTTTGTCGTACTGTGATGGGCGGTTCTTTAAAACGGAGCTTGCTGCTTTAGATCCGTCATCTCCTCCTGCGTAAGAAATAAGAATTTTTACGTTCTTATTCTTTGCCCTTACTTTGTCAAGAGCGGATTTGATGCTTGATACATTGTTTTTGATGCTCGTGTAACTTCCATTGTCATTGTATTTACTGTCATTATAAACAATGGTTGAATCGCTGCTTTTGTTTGTGAGAAAGTGAACGCAGATATGGCTGTAGTAAGTAGGATCGATTTCACTCAGTTTGCTCGGTGATACATAAATTACGTTTCGTTTTGAACTGCTCAGGAATGTTCTTGCACCGGAAGTTTCAATTTCTCCGCCTGAAATACCATCTGAAAGAGCCGTACATCCTGTAAAAAGTACGGTTGCCGACAAAAGCAGCGTTGCTGCGACTTTAATAATTGAAGAACATTTTTTCATAAAGCCACCTCTTTTTTATATAGAATTTGTTGTACCTAAGTACAAACGAATTCTACGCCCTGCTTTTAAAACCTGTCAAATTTTTTTTAAAGAAATAACAAAAGATTATATATGCGGGCGGATACGCCCTTAATTTTAGCGGATTCCTTGAAGTAAAAAAAACGGCAGCCTGGAAAAAACAGACTGCCGTTGTGGGGGTTAAGGTGGGAGATAGCTTAATTATTTTTTAATATCTTTTATATTGTGTTTAAGGTATTGTACATAGGCTTGTTGCCGGTACATTTTATTTCCCTTATCGTCTTTTACGTCCTTTGAATCAGAGCCTCTTTTCCAAAACATTACTCCAAAATTTTTTCCATCTGTATCCCAACGGTCTCTTAACCACTTTGTAGATTGTATTCCAGTGCTTCTTCCGTAATGCTCACTATCGTCGATAGATATTCCAAATGAAAGCATGCTACTAGAATCGATTAAGTTGTAATATGTATAAAAATTATCTATTGCTTTTTGTACAGAAGAAGAGCTGTAGGACATTACGTTAAACATGTATGTTTTTTCTTTTATTTTTTTTAGTGTGGATTTATCAATCTTAGTTAAATACTTTGGACTTTCATCACAAGCTATCGTAACTCTATCAAATTTATTTCTTAAAGCTGCTACAAGATTATATAATTTAGTGCCGTTTTCGGCGTAATATTTTGATGGATATTCCCAATCTACATCAATTCCCGCAAATTTAATGCCAGAATAATTATCATCTAGATATTTCTTTATTTTTTTTGCAAGACCTGAGGCTCCGATATTCTTATTATCAATGGCTTGTGCAATATAACCTTTTGAACTATCGGAACCATTCATGCTTGGTTTATCTCCTCCTCCGAAACAAATGAAAAGACCTGGCTTTTCTTTTCCGGGATAGTTTTTATCCCAATTTTTATTCCATGATTCAATGGCACTCTTGGTCAAGGTTCCGTCATTTCTATAAACGTTATAATTTTGGTCAAGTAATAATGAGTAGATAATTATGTAATCATAATTATATGGGTCCTTAACACTGCTGAAATCCTTTTTAGTATAGATAAAAGCTTTTCTGCCGTTAATCTTCCCCGATCTTGCCCCGTCCACCGTTACTGCGTCACCGCCTGCAACACCATCTGTAAGAGCCGTACATCCTGTAAAGAGTACGGTGGCCGAAAGCAGCAGTGAAACTGCAGCTTTAAGTAAGTTTGTCTTTTTCATAAAGTACCTCTTTTTATAATAGAATTTGTTGTACTTAAGTACAAACTAATGTTACACCCTGTTTTTAAAATCTGTCAAATTTATTTTAAAGAATTCGTTATATTTTTTAGCTTTTTAAGAATGGTGTTAAATTATTGTATTATCAGTAATTGACTTAAATTTTTGAAAATTTATTTAAAACTTTTTTTAAAATATTTAAGAATTTGTTATGAAAAAATGCATAAAGTAAAGTTCATAGGGTTGGAAAAATCAGAGGGCATGACGCGTTTTTTCATTCTGCTTAAGTCATAATTCGACTGGCTGTTTTTTTTATTAACGTGTTTTATAAAACATATTTTCATGAATATTTGCATCCGACTATTGACATGATTAAAAAAAATCTATATATTGGTTTTCACTGAACGCGGGGATGGTGGAATTGGTAGACACGTCAGCTTGAGGTGCTGATGCCGTTTAGGTGTGCCTGTTCAAGTCAGGTTCTCCGCAAAAAGGACTGTCATATTGGCAGTCCTTTTTTTATGCCCGCGGTCTTACCGCCGGCGCCGGTCGGGGAGCCTGTTTTCTTAGAAAACAGATTTATCCTGAAAGCCGGGAATTTTACCCTGGGAGAGTTCACGGTCGGGGACTTCACAAATATACAGAAAGTTGTTATAATTATGCAAAAATCGGTGTAAAGGAGTGAATAAATATGCAGTTTATTGATGGCGGTGTTTCTTCACCGGAAGGATTTACGGCAAGCGGTCTTCTCTGTCACATTAAGGAAAACCGCACAAAAAATGATGTGGCTCTTGTATTCAGCGAAAAACCGTGCAATGCGGC
>JAEELR010000099.1 GCA_016282835.1 Treponema sp.
AGCTGAACAGAACTTCTGTGTTTATGAAAAAGATGAAAGAGCTATTGAAAAGCATGGAAGGTACAGCAGGAACTTTACTTCAAAATATTTAAGTGATGATGAAATTGATGGAGTTCCATTTTATAAAAAGCGGACTTTAGATCTTCTGGAAGAATATAAGAAATTCAGCAAGGGCTATTACGTAACTACTAATCTTCCTCTAATACATGCCCGGATAGATTCGTTTATGGATTTAAGAGTGGAAGATTACGGCAAAATCCGGAAAGTGAAAATTGAAGAAGTGACGTTCAGATATAAAAAAGACTGTGCGTTTAGTTCTGAGTTTTTTGTAAAGACCGTTTAGGACTTGGGAGGTGTGTAATAGAAAATCTTATTGAAAGCATTAACAGCTTAATGGTTGAGCTTTGTTCGTTTAGGGCTGAAATGAAAGAGTTTAAAAAGACTGTTGAAAAGCGGATTGGCAGTCTGGATAACAGACAGTTCCAATGCCAGACCAACCCTTTGACCTGTGCCAATGCCAGGAAACTTGAAGAACATATTAAAGCTGACAATCAGAAATCAGGAAAAGTAATTGCTTTAATTGCCTGTGTTATTTCGTGTTTTAACGTTGCAGTTACTGTAATAACCCTTATTGTAAAAGGAATTTGATATGGAAAGCGGTAATTTGAAAATGAGGCTGATGCTTGAAGCTGAAAAAGAGATTGTAAAGGATTTATCTGAAGCTGAACGCTACAGGTATTTTTTAGGCAGAATGCAGTTTATTAAATATGAAAGCGGAAAAGAGAATCTTATTGAAAGTGACTGTTCAGGTTCTGTTTGTCTTGCTTTATTGCTTGCTACAGGCTGCTTTATTCGGGTTACGGCAGATGACCTTTTTAAGAAAATCTTTACGGTAAAGAATCCTTCCAAAGATGATATTCAGGCTGCATTCTTTGTTACGAATTATGACCGGAAAATCGGGCAGAAAATTTACAAGGAAGGAGAATGTGCACATGTAGCAGGAATTTGCGGTATTGATGTTGTTCTTAACTGTGTAAGTCCTGTTTCTGTTTTGCGAAGCCTGAGTGATATGAGGCCGTTTTATAACGCTATGGATTATGCGGTTTATGTCCGGGGGCTTAATCGGGATGAGTTACAGAAAGCAAGTGACAGCGGCAATTATTTGTTTGGTGCTGATTATGAATACAAAAATATTTATAAGGCAATTAATCAGGAGCGAAGATGATTTGTAAAAAAATTACAAACCTTGCCGAAAAATTACTTTCTTTAAAATTTGTTGTCTATCTTATTCTTACCTTTCTGAGATGGTTTGAAAAAATTGAAAGCCATGATTACGTGGTTTTTACCTGCTTGTTTGTTCTAGGGCGTGAAATTATGAAAGGCTATAACAGGAGAAAAATTAATGAAGTTTTTGACGAAGGCAATTAAGAAAGTTAGTTCTTTTTTATTTTGTTTTGGAAGTGCCATGGCAGCAATTGTTCTGGCATTACTTTTTGTAAATGAAAAATCTGAATATAGAGAGGATTATGGAAAACGAAAAAAGCAGGAAGATGAAATTGAAGCAAAAGCTGAAAAGAAAAAACAGGAAGCGGTTAAACGTATTAGTTCTGCTTCTATTTCTGATATTGCAGACAGCTACGGCACAGTCTGTGATGCAATTGCCGACGGAAAAGAACGGTTCAGACGAAGAATTGAAGCTGCCATTGACGATTGAGCATTTTATGGAAATTGCAGAAGAAGAAATTGAACGAACAAGCAAAGAAGCTGTAAAAGCTGCATTAATTGAAGTTGGCGGTGAGCTTGCCTATCAGACAGAGCTTGCCAATGAATATGAAAAGAAAAATGCTGATTTGATTTTTGAAAACAGGGAACTGAAGAACAGCATAAAGAAAAACAGATGGAAGAGCTTTAACGGATTTTGTGCAGGATTTGCTGCAGGAACAGTTTTAAGCGGTTTTATTTTCAGCGTATGCAGATAGGAGAATAATGTTTACTGATAAAAAGCGAATAAAAGGTTTGGTAACTTTTAGTGTATTTGATAAAGACGGTAACATAAAAACGTTTAAGAAAAGTCTTTTGCGTAAAATACTTGGTTTAAGAGCAAGGCCTATGAAGTTCTGCCACCATAACACAATTACTAAAACCGGGGATGCATTGCTTGCTGATTTAATGGTGTTAAATCCTGTTTTTAATAAGGTTGATGAAAACGGCTGTATGATTGTTGGTAACGGCTGGACTGGAACAAGCGTTAAAGAAAATACGACTGTAAATAATGTTGTCAGTGATTATAAAAAACTTTGTGAAGGTTTCCCTAAAAAAGAAGCTGATTATGGATCTGATGGTGACAACATAGTTTTATACCGTGCAATTTTTGATTGCGGTGATTTGAATTGTGACGGAATCAACGAAGCTGCTTTATTAAATGGAAATGATGAAAATGCAATGTGCCTTGCATACGCACAGATAACACCGGCAATAAATGTAACTGAAAGTGACAGCCTGCAGATTGACTGGGCTATTAGTATTTGTGGTTCGTGATTATGGCAAACGTTGTATTAGGTCTTACTGAAATTAGTGAAGAACGCCCATGGTCTGTAGAAATTGAAACAGAAGATGATTCTCAGGAATTAGATTGTGAGTCTTTTTTTGAAAATACTGTAATAGGTTATTATGCCCGCTGTCCTTTTAGTTCTAATGAAAATCAGATTAGCTTTTATTACTACCATAGAAAACCTGTCAGCGAAGGTTTAAGACTTTATACGAATAATGCAGCTGAAAAGCCGGTTTACCCTTTAATTTATACTGCTGATTCTACTGGCGGAATTACTGATTTACTTAATGAAAATATAGAGCCTCTGACACTTTCGGATAAACAAGACGGCTGGATTTGTGTTTCTGTAAATCTAAAAAGAAAAATTGCAGCCGGGGAGCTGATATTTTTTGGAATATTTTCTGAGTTTTCAACGCCGCTTATTGAATTTGATTATGGCAGAATTGAGTTTAGTAATGACATTGAAGATGCAATATTTGAAAACTGTATTACAGATGAAATTGCTGAATCAGCTATTACAGATTATCTGACTGAATTTCAGTTTGCTGACTTTTACAGCCGTGAAGATTTAGCTCCGCTTTTGTATATCACTTACGGGAAATTAAGTTTTAATTATGTTGTTAATTTAATTGATGAAC
>JAEELR010000100.1 GCA_016282835.1 Treponema sp.
CAAATGCAAAGACTATAGAAATCCATGCTGGACTATCATCTACAAAGTCTGAACTTAAAATCATATTTGCAAATGAATAATGAACTCCAGGATTAGGGAAACCGTCTTCATATTGATTAACACCAAAGTCAGAAGTACTTGTTGCAGTTGTTCCAAAAATACACATTGCATTTTTTATCTTTTTTGAAAGGGATTCACGACTTTCTGTAAGAATTGAATAATACTCTTTAGTTTGATTAAAAGCTTCCTCTATAAAACTGCATAATTCTGAATCAGAATCTGCTTCTGCTAACAAAAGCTCTTTTGTTTCACCTTCAAGGAAATCGTTAAGCTGTTCATAATAGCTGTTTTTATAGTCAAGGTATGTATCAAAAGTAATTTCATTATCTGCATCTTCACCATTTTCAGCTATTTCCTGATGAATATATTCAGCAGCCTGTAAAAGATCAAATGGATTTTCGCCATCAAAGTAATCAAAGAAGCCGTAGTCATTCATTGTTGTAACGATTTCAGACAAGAAACCTTCATATAATGAAACATGATAAATGTTCCAGAGCGAAACTGCATTGTACTTATTATAAAGTTTCTTTGGATATTTTATATGAACGGAACCGTCAGGGCCTCTAGGAATTCTTATATCTCTAACAATTCCATCCGGCATAGCTGCATTTTTAAGTACGATATGTGAAGAAGAAATTTCAACTTTAGGGTTCCCGAGTCTTTTTAATAAAGGAATTAAAACTAACTGTCCGTAGTATTTTCCATTATATTTTAAAACAGGATGCAGACGGCGTAAAAGACCATCTTTATCTGTTTCAGCATTAACAAAACCTGCCCCTGCACTTCTTTCTATAAGTTCAGGTAAAGCACAGAAAGCACCACTGTATTCAGGAGTAACTTTATCATTTATAACTTCAATATTATCTAAGCATATAAACGATTCCATCTGCTCTTTTTCTTCCTCAGAAACTTCTCCAGAACTTAAAGAAAAACAGAGATATGAATTGTTAAAAAATCCTAATTCCTGAGCAAAAATTTTATCTAAAGGCTGAATAACATAAGAAACGGATGTCAATATATTATTTAAAGCTTCTTCAGTAGAAATTTCACCGTATTCTAAAAGGTCAAAATCATTTTTTATATAAGACGGAAGTGTGTCATTAATATAATCATCATTTACTTTGGAAGGACTTTTATCTAAAAAGCTTAAATCGAAAACAACAGATTCTGCGCCTAATTCACGCAGAGTTATTAACGATTCAGCATAAACATCACGATTAAATGGGAATACACCGATTCTTTCAACGCTTGGATCATCAATATTAACCATTATAACTGAAGGACTTTCTACAGTTGATTTTAATGGCCGTTGAAAAATATCACTAACTTTTTTATCAGTAGTAGTAAATAAAAGTAAAGAACTTACCGCTACTGATAAAACACCTATTAAAAGTCGTAAAAACTTTTTATTCATCAATTTCAAAATCGTCCTTTGCTTCACTTGCACGAGAAGAAGCTGTTGCAACACCCTTAGCGTTTTCATCTACAGCACCAGCGGCTTCCTTCTTTGCTAATGTAGCAGGCGGATTCTTTTTTAAACCTTTTGCAGCACCAGCATTTGCTTTTACTAATGAACTGGCTGTTCCCTTTTGCATAGCTTTAACAGTAATACTTGTGCCGTCTTCCAAAACCAAAACGAGCTTAGAGTTAACAGAAGTATTAATATTTGTTGAATCAGAAATAACCTGTCCTACTTTTACATCATTCCATTTTCCAGGTGCAGATTCATATGTAACTTTTCCGGTAATACTTTCGATTTTATATGTTTCTGCAAACAGGAAACCAACAAAGAAAACTGATAAAACAAATAAAACAATCTTTTTCATAATAATCCAACTCCCTATAAATCTAATTACTTATATTTTAAAACCTTATAAAAGAATTTTCCACTTTTTTTATAAAAAATTTATTTTAAAAAGCTTTTCTAAATTCATTTAAGATTTTATTTTTAGCAGGAACTTCTATCTTCGAGTTTGAATCAGGAATTCCCACAGCTTTATATTCGTTCCAGGCATCTTTTAACGGAATCAATAACCTTTCTTTAGGATATTTCTTCCACTCTCTCATTGCAGTACTTCTTTCCAGTGCAAAACTATCCTGACAGAGAGTTATTTCCAGAGGAACCCATACTTTATCATTTGCAATAATAATGTGTTCTCCGGCTTTGGCAGCATTTGCAACACTTACACCTGAATCAAAAGCAATGAAGATATGTCCCGGGCAGGTAATAAATGCAGTTTCAATTCCAAGCGCTTCAAGTAACGCACAATTCAATATTGAAAGGTCGTCACAGTCTCCGCCGTGATACAGTAATGTCTGGTACGGGAACTGCAGAAAGTCAACCTGAGTAGTTCCGCTGTTATCGCTGAACGCACTTGAAGGGTCTATGACATAATTTATTCCGTATGCTTTTAAGGCGCCAAAAATTGCAGCAGCATACTGAATATTTTCCGGAACAGAGGCTCTTAATTCAGGAGAAACTACAGAACGCACATAATTTGCAAAAAAGTTTGCACTACCGTCGCGAGGACTTACAAAGGCAGCAGCTCTTCGGTCATCCTCCCAGGTCATATTGTTTCGTCCCATAGTTGTAATATCTATAGATTCATTGTACCTAATGGTTTTGCCAAGGGATTTATAACTGACTGTAACCTGAGCAACACCTGTAGAAGCCATTAATGAAGTTAAAACAGTTTCATCTAAGAAAGCAGTTAAATCAGCAGAAAAAGTTTCTCCCCTTTTTACAAGATCAAATTCTGCACACTTACTTGGGGTAGACATAAATTTTTCTATAAATACAGAAACTGAAACATTTGTAATATCATTTTTTTCTTTATTTATAAAAGTCAGTTTACCAAATGAGTGATCATCATATCTGCTGTAAAAAATTGGGAATACAGGCTCTACTGAAGATTCAGTCATTTTTATGTCAGAAGTTGAAAACAAGCCTTTTGTAAAATTGTATTTAAGCGCAATGCCAACTTCTAAATTTTTAATAAAAGAGTTTGAACCAGAAGAATAGTCTTTATAACTTATAAAAGCCCCGGATGAAAGTTCAGGGAAAATATTAAAATAAACAGCAGCCCTACCGCCGTACAGGAGGCCTGAAGAAGGTGGAATATTTTTATCATTATTTTCCTTTACTTTAGTTTCCGAAGTAACCCAATATCCGCCGAAAGCTTCAACGCTAAAAGAAAGCCTGTCTAACAGGGTACATTCATAACCTAAAGTTAAATCAAAATCGCCGCAAAGAAAATCTTCAATTCCAGTGGCTGAACAGGGAGTAACACCTGCTGCAGCACCCAGGAACAGACGGTCTCTGCCCCTTATATAAAACGGAGAAAAATCCAGCGCAACATTTCCACCAAAACTTGAATTCAGCTGAGTGTCGAACTTAAACCCGTAATCACCAAATAATCTTATATCAAAATCAGCAGCAAATATACTTTGTAAAAAGAGCGATATAAACAGAATAATTGTAAGTTTTTTCATTATTTTCCTCTAAAGACCTAATTTTTCATTTGCATTATCAAGGCCTTTTAAAGCAATTTTGTTTTGAGGATCTCTTGCAAGAACTTTTTTATATGTAGCTGCAGCTGAATTATAATTCTTCAAAATTAAATAAACAGTCGCAAGGTTATTCTGTGCCTTAATGGAATTATCTTTTCTCAATTCTGCAACAGCTTCATCATATCTGCCCATTCTCATTAAAGCTACACCAATTTTATTTGAATCGCCAGATTTTCTTGCCCTTTCAAGAACAACAGAAAGATCCGAATTAATATAATCCTTTATAGCAGTAACACATCTGTCGCTGATTTGAGACGATGCAGGTTTATCAAAATAACTTCCGTTTCCGCTAAAAATTGCAGGAGAATAAACTTCCCATGCAGCATGAACATTTGTATATTCTACAGACAAGTTTTCATCTTCAAGTACGCTTTGTATTTTCTTAGAAGCATTCTTTCTACTCTTTATAAAACCCTCGTTAAAGCTTGCCATTGAAAGTCCAAAGAATAATGAGTCATCACTTATAGTACCTTTTGGATTTGCAAAAAGATTTTCTGCTGATGCAGGAGAAGTCTGTGTAGAAACCAAAAGAATAAAATCATCATCCAATGCCATATAACCGGTAGGAACACCAACAGATTCAAGTAAACTTGCCAGCAGTATTCCAAGTTCATCGTAGTCTCCGCCAAGGTTATTCAATGTCTGTAAAGGATACTGAATGTAATCAAGCTTTTCTGATAAATGATATTCTGTATAAGGAGTATTTCCCTTAAGATATTTTATACCAC
>JAEELR010000101.1 GCA_016282835.1 Treponema sp.
ATACTGCCGACTCAATTGTATATGGAATCGGCAACCTGCTTTTTACAGGCGATGTACTTTTTGCAGGCTCCACGGGAAGCACCAACTCAAGCTATTCAGAATTTATTCTTAGAACAAATATAGAAAATAATATTTTTTCACAGCAGGACGGACTAGTCCTTATGCCTGGTCACGGGCCTCCAACAACTTTAGAAGCCGCCCGTATGTTTTTGATTAACGATTGATAAGTGCAACGTTACCGCCACTTATTCCGTAAACATCATAAACATAATCATTAAGAATAATTGCAGCATCCTCAAAGCCCTTTGCATTTGTATCCCGTATATATTGCGAAAGAACTGGTGTAAAGCTCCATACAGAATAAAGATTTGTTCTGTTAACAAAATATTCAGGAACATACTTGATGCTCTGCTGCATTATATAGGCCATAAATTCATTGTGCATTAAGTATTCATCTTCAATGTCGTAACCAAGGCCTGTCTGCGATTCAAAAAAGTCAAGCAGGAACTGGCGGGAATCAGGATCAAAGGTATAATAAACAGCTGCAACAAAATTTCGGAAATCTTCATCGCGGAAGAAAAGCATATGCCAGGCTTCGTGGGCTAAAAGCTTTGGACGAAGGGTCGGATCAGATTCAGATTCACGCGAAATTGAAACCAGGCCTCCCTCACTCGGCTTAACCCTGTCTCCATCTGGAATTAAGAGTCCATTGAGAATAAGGATTTTTTTAAGGAGCAGCTCCTTCTGGTTCAAAGGAAAATTTTCTTCTGCTGCTTTATTAAAAAAGTCGGCAAGTGAAATTGCAGAATAGTCGTGGGCGTTGTAGCCGTGCTTTCCTTCAAGAACTTCATCGCTCCAGAGCTTTCCCTTGTAGCCGCGTTTTTCTACGTAATAAGCAAGACGGCGGAAAAAATCATCCTGAATGTCATAATTAAGAGTATCAAAGAAAAGAATGCCGGGATATCTGTCCCACTCAAAAACTTCATATTCTTTTACACGCCAGTTTTTCTGATTGTAATTTAAGATAAGGCCGGGGTCTGTTCTTATTGCTTTATAAACATTTGAATCTGTCTGCTGGTATTCCCCGTTAAATTCAAAAGGCAGACCCTTCAGCAAAAATGATTTTACGCATTCTGCATTTTCCGAAAACTCTGCATTGCTGAAAGGACTCTTCAAGGAAGCCGAAGGAAATTCCAGCTTTGAAACATTTTTTGAATTTTTAATATAAAGCTTTTCTCCGCCTATGCTAAGTTTGATTGTTTTACCCTTGAGTTCAGCGTCGTCATTTAATGTAATTACATATTGAGGCATGTTTGAACTTTTTGTATTCTGCACAGGAAAAGCAAGTGAAGCACCTGAAAAATCAATTGAAGTATTCTGGAAATTTACAATTCCTCCGTTGGAAGAAAAACCATAAAAGCTGATATCAAGACTATTGTCAAAACCAATAAGGGCTGGAGCTGCGCAGGCACTTAAAATCTGGCAGGCAACATTTGAGCTTACAAAAAATCCCACCGGAAGATTATTGCCAAAATGCTCAGATTTTGGAATAGCCATAGAAAAATCTACGATTACAGGATTATTATCCCGATAAGAAAGCTTTTTTGAAAGATCTGCATAAATTGATATTTTAGTATTCAGTTCTTCCTTGAGTTTTCCATTTTTATCAAAGTCATCGTTATATAAAATACCAAAATTAAAGGGCAGTTCGCTTCCTGTGGTAAGAAGCTCTTTCTGATCAGTAGTAGGAGTAAACTTAACTCGTATTACAAGGGCGGCACTCTGCTCTTTATCGTAGACCTGGTAAAAGGCATCTTTCTGGTTTGCATTAAATGAAAACTGGGCCTGACCCTTTTCTTTGATTATTCCTGTGTGGGCAAATTTATTTTTTGCAATTAAAGTTTCTTCTATATCAGAAACAGTTGAAGATAATTTTACAGAAGAAGTTCTGGAGTTTTTTACACAGACAATCGCTGTTAATACAATAAGGACAGCACAAAGAATTACACATAAAACAGTAATAGATTTTTTGGATAAAAGTTTTAATTTCATTATTTTACCTTTTACTAAACTATACCATTTATCAAAAAAAAATTATACTATTTAAACAATGATTGTAATTGTTCCTCACCCTGATATTGAATTGAAACTCATCAAAATGCAGAAAGAAATTATCAGACAGATTATTGAAGCTGATAAGGAAGCAGTTCCCTACAGCGCAATGCCCCTTTGGATAGAAACGAGATTTGATAGTGTGGAAGAGGCAAAGACCAAAATAAAAAAGGTCATGATTCTACAACCACAGTATAATGAAGAAGAAAAGAAACTTGTGTGTCCAGTTGAAATTGAAACGATAGATGGGATTATTAATAGCAAATTGGATTTTATATGTGGATTGCTTCGCTGCGCTCGCAATGACAAAATGGCTCGCAATGACAAAATGGCTTGCAATGACGGAACAAAGACCTTGTGTCATTGCGAGGAGCGCAGCGACGAAGCAATCCACCTTGACAATGAAATCTTCCCACTTGCTGTTAAAATATTCAGGCTTGGAGAATGTACTTCATACAAGCCCGGGGTTTATGAATTAAGTTCAACCATCTGGAAGAAACTGTCATCCTGAACTTGTTTCAGGAACTACATCGTAACCGCACCTCTATCCATTGCTGTAAGGCCTGTTTTCACATATTCAAGAATACCAAAAGGCTCCAGCAGGCGGATGAGACTTTCTATTTTGTCTTCGCTTCCGGTTGCTTCTACTACCACAGAATCAATTCCCACATCGACAATGTGAGCACGGAAAATGTCACATGTTTC
>JAEELR010000102.1 GCA_016282835.1 Treponema sp.
AAGTAAAATCACCAACGATAATGTTTGGATTCTTAAGAGTGGGTTTTACATAAATCTCTTTGTCATAACCAGCTATAGGATGAATTGTCATTGGATTTGGAATCTTTCCGTCTTTCATTCTGAAACCTCAATTCAATTATAACAGAAAAGTCCCCTCAAAGCACTGAATAAACCTCAGATTAGTGCTAAAATGCTTGCAATGGAAGAAGGCCACCATGCCTCAGTTTTTCATATTTTCATACGATTAATTATATAAAACAATTCCTAATAAAATCGAATCGCGCTTGCATAGATTTCTTAGTTATCGCAGCATCATAATTTCCATCATAGGCATGGAAGGTTCCGGTATTATCCAGCAGAATTGCGTTCGGAATATTTTGAGCAACCTTTTCATACAATAGTTTTCCTTCATCATGCAGACAGTCAAATTCTTCAACTTCAACAAAAAGATTTTCGATTATGATTTCATTTGCACGGTGGAGTGGTGAAATATAATTCTGTCCGTTTAAGAATTTCTTCCAGAAAAGCTTATTTGCATTTCCATCCCATATCGGAGTATCAGTGAACTTTTTGACAGACTCAGTGCTACAGGTATTATCAACAACAGGATAAATGAGCATCATTCCTTTTGGTTGAACTATATTCAGATCTTTTATTCGTAAGAAGGTTTCCAGCGCCATAAGTCCGCCTGCAGAATCACCGCCAATAGCAATATTATCCGATTGAATTTTTAAGGAATCAGCATTCTCAACAATATACTTATAGACTTCAACTCCATCATTAAATGCAACAGGACAAATATATTTTGGCATAAGATGATAATCAATTCCTATTACACGGCAGCCGCAATTCAAAGCATATTGTTCTTCGTTGTGATACTGAATCTCTGTTGCCTTAAATATAAAACCACCACCATGAAAGTAAAGAAGACAAGGAGTTACCTTATTTTTTAAGGCCAATGGAGTAAACATGTGCATGGTCATATCGCCAAGCTTCCATTCTGTATACTCCACATGCTTCTTATTCATCTTTGCAGGAAGAAAAGAAAGAAACGAATTAATGGCTGCAATAAGAAACCGGTTATCCGGCAAGTGCATATTTCTATTTTTTACTAAATCTTTGTCGATTGGGTATTTGGTTTTCATATGATTCTTAATTATTCCATAACCCAAGTTTTCTGCATAGTATTAAAAATCTTATCCTCAGGATTCAGCTCACCGATTAGCAGCGGAGAAGAAGGATTGTGTAATTTCATATTTTCCAGAACAAGTCTGGAATCTGCATTTGCATAACAGTAGCGGCACAAGGACGCAAGGTCATTCCAGAGTTCCTGATTTTTCAAAACCGGTGGGGGATTTTTAGTACAGAAAGTAATCAAAAAGATTTATAATACGCATTTTTACCTTACCAAATTGATTTCATTCTGCAGTTCTTCCAGAAACCGCGCTCCGTGTCCGCCGTCCATCTGTACATGATGAAACTGAAACGAAACAGGAAGCGTCGTTTTAAATAGAGACTTGCGGTATTTTCCCCAGAGTACCATCGGATTTGCAAACTTGTCTGTGTACTGGTTTACGATACAATCAAGTTCAGTCTGAATCATTGCTGAAGTTCCGACTATCATATATTCATCATTAAAAATGCTTTTACATTCACAAGCAGCTTTTTCAGTGAGCGAAAGATAATCACGGTTGAACGCTTCCAGATTTTCAGAAAAAGGAATATCGCACGAATTGATTCCGCCGTTTTTGTTCTGCACGATGACATTGACTGCAATCTTATCGTAGCGGAAAAGTTTCCCGTCAACCGGCAGCGTATAGAACTCTTCAATTTTATGCGCAGCCTTACCGATGCACCAGCACAAAAGCATGTTGAACTTAAGTCCGCTCCTGCGTGCAGTTTTTATGAGGCGGCTCACATCCAGTGTTTTTACAAGAGTCACCATCGGCATAGGGGACGTCATCCAAAGATTGAATGCAGCTGCCCTTGTTGTTTCTTCCGGATTTATTTCTTTTTTCATATTTTCCCCGTTCTTATAAAATGCCCTTCCTGAACTGCAGCAAAAGTTGCCACTGCACAAACAGGAATGGCAGCATATTTTATTTCCGCAAACCGAAGAGTCAGTGGAAGCACAAAAAGCAGAAGGCCCGTCACTTTATTCATGACTGTATGAAGCATAACAAATCGCTTCTGCATGATAAACCCCGAAACAATATTGATTAAGATTCTGCTCGCGGTAATGATATTTGCCATGTTACAATTTTTCTGTCGGACGCAGGCGGCTTTTTATACGGCACACAGCTTCTGCATGCATAATCCAGTGACGGCTGAAAGGCATCTGTATAAGACCGCGGATATCTTTACTGCACCAGTAATCAATGAGCCAGGCAGCAGATTCATCAGTGCTTACAACCTTAAGTGATTCAAGCTGAACTCTTGCTTCAGGCGTGACCTTGCGCTTCATGTCCTCGAACTTAAGCTTCTTCAAAATCCGCTCACTCGATTCTTTTACTTCAAAAATGTAGGAATAAAGTTCATCCAGATTGAGCTGTCTTGAAAACTCCGCGATTGACTCTTTTTCAAGCTCATTGCCTGTAGTAATAATCGGAGAGTTTATCCTCTTCTGATATCCGCCCTTAAAAAACACCTGCTCATCCTCACAAACCAGAGTATGACAGACGATATCTTCAATCCTGAAAACGTGCCACACTGTCCACGCAAGTGACCTGCGGTGATTTCCCGCTGCATTCATAAACGGCACGGCGTTAAAATCTTCACGGGAAAAATCGTGTCTAATAGAAGAAAACACATCAATCAGCTGAACACGAAGCTCAAGCAGAGTTTCTATCCCCATAGAGAAAGTTTCTTTCTTTTTAAGCTGAGCCTGCATTGTTTTATTGCAGTCTGACCAGTTCTTATTCATAAGTGTCTCCGTTCCTTTTGGCGCGATGTTACGATTTTACTTTGTAACGAAAAGCCCTATTTCTTTTTCAAGAAGCCTGTACACATTCGCAATTAAAAATCCGTCGGCAACTGCGTGATTCAGGCGCACGGTTACAGGCATCACAAGCCGCCCGTTTTCTTCGCGGTATTTTCCCCAGTTGATAATCGGCAGAAAATACAAATAGCCGTCTGGAAGCTCAATGTTCATTGAGTCGTACGAAAGCCAGGAAATGTAAGATGCATCAAACCAGTTTGGATGATTTGCAGCATCCAGTCCGTATTCGCGGGATTCTTTCGCCCGCTCGATGTCAGCAAGTGCGTTTTTATAGAAAAGCGGATAGTCCTCGCTGTAAGTCGTGTAGACAGGGGAGCAAGTTTCAGTGTCTTCGTGAAAAACATACTGAATCGGATTTATCACATCGTAGCAGATGAACTCTTTTGACTGCCAGAGATACGCCATCCTATAGTCATCGCGGGAGTTGAGCACTTTCGAAAGAATGTACAGAAAGTTTATATAGAACTTTGTCCCCTTTACCTTTGAATAAGTGACGAGTTCCGTTACATCAATCCGCGCCGTCATCGAAGTGGAGCATTTGCAGTCTTCAGTAAAATGACGGTATACACCTTTTCTGTAGTATTTTTCAGGGTCAATTACTTTGTAATTCATGTTGGTTCTCCGTATTAATTCTATCATATTATATCAGAGATTTACGCAACAATTTTATTTTGCCGTTGCTTCTGCAATTTTTACCACAGTAAACTATCGTGGCAGCGAAGAACAATGGGCAGCATAGTTTTTGCTGCACAAGGGATAGGAGCACCTGCCGAAGGCAGTCCCGAACATAGTGAGGGATGAGCCGCGGTAGACGGCGAAGTGCAGATAGCCCGGTTTTGCCGTAAGGCAAAATGTGCCCAAAAAAAAACGTCACTTACGCACCTGTAATTCTGCAACCGAAACATAATGCTTAACCATAAATTTTTCCGGTGCATTTTGTTCAAGCATTTCCCTGTGTTCCCTGTCCCACGCGGCAAGCTGTTCAGGCGACATTGAAGCTCCCACTCCCCTGCACGCGCGCA
Organism: Treponema sp.; assembly: GCA_016282835.1. Taxonomy (GTDB): domain Bacteria; phylum Spirochaetota; class Spirochaetia; order Treponematales; family Treponemataceae; genus Treponema_D. The sequence goes on from JAEELR010000102.1 coordinate 4,021, forward strand.
TCCTTCCGTGCCAGCTGTCTCTTGTGAAAGGAATGTCAACGCGGAATTCTTTTTGCGAAAGGAGCACGAAATTTTTCAAATACACTTCCGGCACCCAAACAGGATGAACAGTGTCACCGTATGCAGTCCAGTCCGGGTTATGCTTTAAGATGATTTTTTCACTCTTTCCTGCAACAACATCTTCGTAAGGAAGCCAGCCCATGTATAGAATCAAGAACCTGCCGCCGCTTTTGAGCATCCTGGCAAAAGTTTCTGAAGTCACGCTGTGGTCAAAATACCAGATGCACTGACAGGCCGTTATTACATCAAATGTGTTTTCGGGAAACGACACTTCTTCTGCCCTGCACGTAAAGAATTCAATGTTCATTCCGGCTTCCTGCGCAAGTGCCTTTGCCTGTGCAATCTGATTTTCTGCAATGTCCGTTCCTGTCCATTCAGCACCATACCTGTACATGTTCCTTGGAAGAACTCCAGTGCCTGTTCCAAGATCAAGCACCCGCTGACCGTCTTTGCATAAGCCTAAGCTCAAAATGTAATCGTAAAACTCGCGGGGATATATGTCGCGGTATTTTGCATAATCGCTGGAAGTTTTTCCCCAATCAAAAGCTTTCCCTTTATCTATGTCCTGAATTATCATACGCGGTTTCCTGTAAATTTCTTCTATAATATAACATCACAATATTATATCACAAGTTCATCCCGTTAGCGGTGTCTGAATCCTACCCTTAAATAATATCAATATTCTGACTTTAAAACATTGACAGCAGCAAATAATGGATTTAGACTATTTTAAGATAAAAATAGAATAAATTGCTGCTTACAAAACACTTTTTACAATTTATTGAGTTTATCTGGTAAAGGAGGAAAAAAGACTTATGTCAGAAAGATTTAATTCACAATTCAAACAAATGGCGGGCAGGATTTTTGCAATTCTGTTCACGACGATTTTCATTACAGCCTGCGGTAATATACCTGAGACGAATACGCCTGATACAAAAATAGTCACAATCTCAGGAACTGTAAGAGACACAGCAGGAATGCCTGTTGAGAATATAATAGTTGAAGTTGATGTTCTTGGTGTTAAAGAGATTTTATCAGGTACTCTGCGTGAAGAATTAAATTCCGGTATTAAGATATTCTATGCAGTATCTGATGAAAACGGAGAGTACAAACTGGAATGGACAGGGCACTATGCAGCTAATCCATCGGGTGAAGTTATAGACGTGCATTTCCATGTTGAAGCATACAAAGAAAATAATTTAGACGATGACCCCCCGGACATACTTTATTTTGAGCCGGTTTACTATAGTCAATTACAGAAAACCCTTGGAGATGATGTTTATTACTTCTCAAAAACTATAAATATTACTGTTGAAGATGAAGAAGAACTAACTATTCCCGATGGCGTCACCAGCATTGGGGAACGTGAGTACTATGCCAACCACAATCTTGTAAGCGTTACAATTCCTGCCAGTGTGACCAGTATTGGTAAAGATGCATTCTTCTGTTGCGATAAGCTTAAAAAAATTTACTTTGAAGGCACATTAGAACAGTGGCTCCAGATTTCCTTTGGCGAAGGCGAGTCGACTCCACTAAGTTATCATCTGTATTTAAACGGCGAAGAACTTAAAGATCTGGTAATTCCAGACGGCGTCACCAGCATTGGAGACTATACATTCGATGGCTGCAACTGGCTTACAAGCGTTACAATTCCTGCAAGCGTTACCAGCATCGGGAAACATGCATTCTGTAACTGCGATAGTCTTACAAAAGTAGATTTTAAAGGCACATTAGAACAATGGCTTCAAATTTCGTTTGGCGACTCGATTTCGAACCCACTAAATTATGCCCCAGAACTGTATATAGACGGCAAAGTAATTAAGGATCTGGTAATTCCAGACGGCGCCACCAGCATTGGAGACTACGCATTCAGTATGTACGACAACCTTACCAAAGTTACAATTCCTGACAGCGTCACCAGCATTGGAAAATCTGCGTTTTATTACTGCACCAATCTTACCAGCGTAACAATAGGCAACGGCGTCAAACGTATTGGATTTTGTGCATTCCTTGGCTGCAAAAATCTTACAAGCATTACAATCCCTGCCAGCGTCACTGGAATTGTAGGCTCTGCGTTCAGCTACTGCAGCAAGCTTACCACAGTGAACTATCGTGGCAGCGCAGAACAATGGGCAGCAATAAGCATTGGTTCCAACAACTCCAACCTGACTAGCGCAACAATAAACTACAACTACACCGGAGAATAAGCCTATGAACTGTTTCGGCGGGCGGTTCCTGAGCCTGTCGAAGGGCGGTTCCTGAGCCTGTCGAAGGGCGGTTCCTGAGCCTGTCGAAGGGCGGTTCCTGAGCCTGTCGAAATGACCATTAGCACTATTTTTTCCTTGTTACATAAATATCTCCAGCCTTGTACTTACTCCGGAATAAATCGAATCAAGAATATTTGTAGAAACTTTTTCTTCAGTTTTTAGTGTAT
>JAEELR010000103.1 GCA_016282835.1 Treponema sp.
TGGAGAAGAAGTTAAACTTCATTTCAAAGTTTAATGACTGTTCTAACACTGATATCGGTAAGGTTTACCGCCTTATCCTTGATGTAGCAAAGAGCGGTAATGTTCCAAAAGAAGAAATGATTGAACGAGTTTTGATTATTTCTGATATGGAATTTGATATTTGTAGTGGGGATTCAAGCAAATCTACCTTCGAATTCTACAAACAAAAATTCGGGGAAGCTGGTTACGCACTTCCGGAAATCGTCTTCTGGAATGTAATGGCCCGCGATACACATCTTCCTGTTACAATGAACGAGAATGGTGTAAAATTGATAAGCGGTGCATCAGCAAATATCTTTGCAGATGTAGTAAGCGGCGACCTTAAGGTTGTAACTCCGTACGAGTTCATGCTAAAAATGCTTGAACCATATGCCGAGTTTGACAAGCTTGTAGCATAAGGAATTAAAGGTGCATGCAGCAATTTCTAAAGGAATTGTACCTCAAGGGAAATCCTTGATGCACCTTGTATAAAGAAGCGTACAGCAATTAAAGCAATAGACAGGAAATCTATGTAAGCTAATTTGCATCTTGTATAATAATTGAAAGCGCAAGGTTTGAAATCTGGAGATGATGATATGAAAAACAATTTCAAATGGCATAAAGAGCAGATAAACGGCAAGTGGTATTCCGTATGTGACCATAAGCATGTGCCGATGATTGAGCACACTAAAGACGGTAAATATAAACTTCGCAATGCAAACGGAAAAGCTGTTTTGCACGAAGAATATACGGATGCCGTAAAGCTCGCTCTTGAAGTGTATGAAAAATTCAAGAAGCTGAATAAGGACTTTGTGGAGTAGGAGCAGAATGAAATTTAACCGAAATCGATTTAGGCAAAATGCATTTCGGTAAATGGAATTGAATAATTTCTTCTATATATAGGGATAATATATGGATAGAATTTAGGAACATTTATATTTCAGAGGCATTATATATGAGTAGAGAAGACAATATAGAAATCTTTAAAGATACAGAAAAATTGTGTAAGACAAATCCGGTTTTATTAAGGGCATGGAAGGAATCGTCTGCAAAACAAAAGCTGATTCTTGAAAAAGAAGAGATTACATATGAGAAGAACCGCTATGAGCAATCGGCAAAAATAGTAGTTTCTAAGAAAAGAACTTTTGAGGCAGCAATGGAATATGATGGGAAGAAAGTTGCTGTCTTGAATTTTGCATCGGCAGGAAATCCGGGTGGAGGAGTAGTGAACGGCTCTTCTGCTCAGGAAGAATGTCTCTGTCGTTGTTCTACACTTTATTGCAATTTGACGGAAGACATTATGTGGAAGAATTTTTATCTCCCTCACAGACGTGCTGCAAATCCCATTCATAATGACGATTTGATATATACTCCGGATGTTGTCGTTTTCAAGTCTGATACAGCATATCCAAAAACCCTGCCCGAGAGCCAGTGGAAAAAAGTGAATGTCATAACCTGTGCTGCTCCAAATCTTAGGGAACGGCCGAGCAATTCCTACAACTCTGGTGACGGAAACAATTCTGTGAAAATCTCTGATAATGAACTGGAACAAATTCATATTAACCGTGGACGAAAAATTCTGGAAGCGGCTGCTGCAAATAAAAATGAAGTTGTAATTCTGGGAGCCTTTGGATGTGGAGCATTTATGAATAAGCCGGAAGTTGTCGCCGGAGCCTATAAACAGCTGATTGGAGAGTTTCAAAGGGCTTTTGAAGTCATAGAATTTGCTGTTTATTGTTCCCCGCGTGATGACAGTAATTTCAGAGTTTTTGAGAAGGTGGTTAAGGAATTTTAGTTACATTCTCTCTTCGTCTTTCCTATCAAACAATTCCTTATAAGTTTTTTCAATCAGGGTTTCTTTTTCGTGCAGAGTAAAATTAATATTCGAGTCACTCTGTTTTTCTGCCTGTTTCTACCATTCCTCGAGCATAAGGTTAAAAGTTTCTCTAAAAATCTTAAAGTCCTTTACGTTTCTTGTAACAAGAATCATATTGTTGGCTATGGCAATAGAAGCTATCTGCGTGTCTAGAATTGGGGCAGGTTTTCCTTTGGGTATAAGAACACTTGTTATGTCAGCGTTGATTTTTGCAGCATGGCTGTCGTATGGAATTATTGGGAATGAAGGTTGTACATATTCGTTTAAAAAAATTCTTAGTTTGTCTTTTTTATGACCTTCGGGAAGTAGCTCCATTCCGTTTAAAAGTTCATACCAGGTGATGCTGCTTATGGCACAGGTGCCGCTATGTAATTCCAGGTTTGTAATAAGATTTTCATCCGGTTCAGGCTTCGTTACATGAGAGACTATATTTGTATCAAGCAGGTATATTGTTTTCAAAATATTGCCTCACTTGTTGAATAGACTTCTTTGTTTCGTTTTAATGCATTTTCAAAATCCTGATATTCATCCTGTGAAAGCCCGCCTGTATTTCTTCGCCATTCATTGAGCTTTTCTACAAAAGAGGGCCTGTAGTTTTCCTGTAATCTGTTGAATTCATTTATACCTATTATAACGGCAGAGATTTTTCCGTGCTTTGTGATTTCTACAACTTCGCCGTTTTCTGCCATGGTAACATATTCACTGAATCTTGATTTTATATCGAATAGAGGTGCTGTCATGGAAGCCTCCTTTGAATGTTATATAGTCATTATGTGACTATAAAAATAAGTTGTCAAGAAACAAATCGCTTAACTGAAATTATACTGAAATTATTGTAACCATACTGCAATTTATCTGTTTAATATAGAAATAAACATTGACATAATTTTAAGGAGAGCGTTACAATATTTATAAAAGATTACTCTAAACTGAAGAAAGACGTTTTCAAAGCTTTAGGTGATCTTTTTTTTGTCGCTAAGTTCTCTTAAGTCAAGAAAATTATATTATGGAGGAATTCGATGAATAAGATTTCTAAGAAATTTGCATTATTGCCTGCACTGTTCGCCGCAATAATTATGATGACAGGTTGTCCTATGTTTCAGCAGACTAATCTTCCGGCTGAAGAAACCTGTGTCGTTACATTTTATCCGCAGCAGGGTGCTCAGGGTGTTGCTCTCACTGTAGAAAAAGGCGATACACTTACATCTCTTGCTGACAAAGTCCCTGCAGCAATTATTAGTGATGAAGCTTTCAAGTTTATTTCATGGGTTACTGCGGACGGAAAAGAATTCGCGAAAGACAAACCTATTACGAGTAATGTTTCACTTTATGCTAAGTTTGGAAAAACTACTGTAAATGAAAACACTCAGGCAACAGAAACCCAGACAACAAACGGTTCTTCATCAACAGTAACAACAACTACCACAACTAAAGAAGACGGCACACAGGTTGTTGAAACTACAGAAACCGCAACAGATTCTCAGGGAAATACAACAACAACAGAAACAACAACAACAACCGATGCTGAAGGAAATCCTACTGTTGTAGAAACAGTTACAGATCCAGACGGAACTAAAACAACTGTAGTAACACCACCTGACAATATGACCGTTCACAAGTTAATTGAACTCGGACTTAAAGCACTCTCAACCGGAAATATCAATCTTGGTAAGTCTTACTTCAATGCAGCTTACGAAAAAGATCCAGCAGATGACGAAGCACTTCTTTATTCAGCAATTTCTGATTTGTCTTCAATAGCTACTAACCCTGGAATCAGAAACTTCTTTAAGAATCACGTTGGAATTATGGATTATCCTTCTAACCTTGATGACCTTATTACAGGCGGCTGGCTCACTTCTACTCAGTATGAGGTTGAAGGAAAATATTCTGTATGGAGTTATAAAATTGATGCAGTAGAAAATCCTGAACCTTATGGCACTTATTATTACAGGGCAAAATTAACAGACAAGAGTGAAACAGAAGATAATGTGTTTAGTATCCCACAATACAGCTGTTATACCACTATGGATATTAAAGGTAAAAAATATGTTGTTTCTATGAGCGATAAACTTACTTGTGATACATTAAAGCAGGGAACAACTAAAAACTTCTTTGGATCAAACAGTTTTTATTATTCAAGCGAGTCTCGTTATCTTAAATTTGAACTTGATAATGAAGGTGACTATTTCATCTCAGTTTGGCAGGATGAAGTTCCGGAAGGTTCTATTGCATACAAAATGGATTGGGATGGTCAGGAGAGAGTTAAATTTACATATCCTGTAACCTGCTCTGCTCCTAAGTTTAACAGTCTTGAAGATCAGTCATGGTTTGAAGGCACTTTAAAAGATTCGGAGTATATGTCTAAGCTTCTTTCTGCAAATATTCTGCATGGCAATGTAAACGGTCTTGATTCAGCAATTGATGATTTGTATTCTGCACTTTTCGAAAGCGATGAATACAAAAATGCATGCAAAAAAATTGCAGCAATAAAGAACGGCGTTGCAATTCCAGAAATCGCTGTTCAGGCATTTAATCTTGGACAAACCTTAGGTACATCAGAAGTAGTTATTGGCGCTACAGAACTTACACTCATAAAAGATGTTCTTAACATTTTCAAAGGCACACTCGAATACTTACAGAGTTACAGCTATTCTTATGACCTTTCAGTTCTTGAAGAAAAATGGGATGATTTTGCAAACAAGGAAAAATACGAATCACTGCTTGAACTTGTTGCAAGTTATAATGCTTCTGTAGATCCTATTGCAAACGGCTTCCTCTCAGTAAGAAGTGCAGAAAAGATTGCAGCTTCTAAGAATACATTCCTCGGAATTGTTAATGATGTAATCGCTTCTTATGATAATCTTGTTGCAGCAGATTCAGGATATCCTGATGTTGTTAAGGGATTCCTTGGAGATTACACAGGAATTCGTGACACTGTAGTTGCTGCAAAGGAAGCTCTTGAAAACGGCACAAACTACGAGTTCGATATTTCAGGCATGAAGATTAATGTAGACTTTGGTAAGCTCTTTACAGCAGGTCAGTTTGCACTCGATAACCTTATTGAAATTGCAGAGACAACTGAAGCTCCTGCTCCAAAAGCTCCTGTATTATATACAGTAAATCAATCAGGTGCCTTTGTAAAAGTTGCAGATGCTGAAGCCTTTGTAAATGCAATGAAGGCTGGACAGTCAATTTTCATCCACTTAAAAGCTATTAATGCAGCTGCAGAAGTTACTGATGCACTTTCATTCGCATTCAACGGAGCCGAAAGCAACTTCGAATATGTTCCACTTCCAATGGGAATGGATGCATATCTGTTTAACTTCTATTACGGCGGTCTTGAAGCAATGTTCGCTGAACAGGAAACTCCGGGAGAGGCACAGGATCCTGAACAGAACACAGGTAACTAATGAATAAGACTTTTTAGCGATAAAAAGCAGCAGTGGAACGGAGCGTAAAAAACTTCGTTCCATTTTTTTTGTGTATGAAAAGCGGTAAATCAATTTTCTTTATAAGTATTTTCTTTCTCTTTTCTCTCAGTCTTTTTGGAAACGAAAGTCATCTTTCTATGGAATCAAGAGCAGGGACTTTATATGTTGATGACTCCGGGGCTGACGGAATTTACAATCATTCTAAGTTCGCCTTTTCACTCAGCCAGGAAAATTTCGATTTTGATGCAGGCTATTATATCGGTGGTGTTCCGGGGGATGTTTCTGTAAGGGACACCAAGTACCGCACTGAGTTGAAGGACATTTTGTATTTCGGCGGATTCTGTGATATTGGAATTAGTTTACCGCTGCAGTTTTCACTTGATATAAAAACACTTGTTGGAATGATGAATTCGCTTCCGGGTTATCTTGTGGTTATTCCCGGTTCCATAGCTGTTCCTGTTTATGGCGGTGTTCAATGGGGACTGAATATGCCGCTGGATTTTTTTATAAAGGCTGGTGTTTACGGTGCGGATTTATCTGTAAAGAATAAGAGTGCTGAGGTGATAGGAGAGGGCTCGGCTTACTGCTTTAGCTTTAATGGCGGAAAGCGATGGGAGATTCAAAAGAGATATGCTCACTTAATTTCTGCTGATGCGGGATTTTTCTATGCGGGCAGTTCGGGAAGTGTTTCTGCTTCTGATGAACTGGATAAGACATTTCTTTTCCCATATTCTTATCTGCATGGATCCGGGGCAGGTGGTTTGAGCTTTGTAACTTTCGGTGGGGAATATGTGCTTAAGGGAAAGAAACTTTCGTTTACTTGTGACTTGTACGGCTTTATAAATGTGTGGTCAAAAATTGAATATTCATATAAAGCAACAAATAAACAAAGTTTAATTAATAATCTAATTAATAATGGAAGCATACAAAAGGGAAATGATACGGTCACTTTTTCAAATGCGGATTTTTTGCTTCTGTTTAATTCACAGCTTCAGTATAATTTGAAAACAGATAAAATCAGTGCGGGTATTTTTATAAGAAAGGATTTTATCATTCCATATATTTCTGAAGAAACAAAGAACTGCTTTAGTCAGAATCAGGGCGGCTCTCCTTCTGGAAGTTCTTCTGATAACATTGATGTAAGCGGCTTACTGAAAACAATTTTGCTTTCAGGAATTTCTGTTGGCGCTAAAATAGGGCTTTAAGTTTAGAACAAGCTGCTGAAGGAGAAAGATTTATAAAACCTTCTTGCAGTGAAGCTTTATCTTTTTGATTGCCCAGTCATAATGACTTGATGTAGTGCTTACAAAATATGAGCCTAAATCAGTTGTGCCCGTCCAGGGAAAATGCTTTTTTGTGAAAAGTTCCTCATCTGTGTATTGTTCAGCGAGGGCAATTACTTTTTTATGAGTTTCTGCAAGCATCTGTTTCGCGTCAATGAGCCCCGTGTCCTGATGGCGGTTCCAGAACATGACGTTCATAGCGCCGTACGTTTTCCAGGTGTATTCCGACGGCAGAAAATTGATTGAAGATTTTGCATCTGTTTTGCCGGCATTGTTTTCAATGAACTTAAGCATCAGCATTTGCCACTCATATAAGTGAATCAAAACATCACGGACATTTTTATCACGGCTCCAGTGGGCTTCTTTTTTGCTTGCGTCATCCGAAAAGTCAAATGGAGTGTTCATCTGATTTTCAGTCATGTTGGAAATCAGTTCCATCAGTTTTGTATAGTTTTCCTGTGCTGATTTTAAAAGGTCGGCTTTGTTTCTCGCTCTAGGCATAGTATTCTCCTTAAATGGCGCTAGTTTTATTTCCAGTGCTTCAGCTGTGAAAGATGGTAGTCGAAAAGTTTCCGTCTTTCATCCTCATTCTGATTTTCAGGATTCGGGATTGTCTTTATCAGAAAATCAAGAAGAGACTCCTTTGATTTATACACAAAATTGCCGTCAGTGTAACACCATTTGCAGTAATCTTCGTTGAAATTGCCGTCTGTTTCCCTGCTGATCATAGAATCCTCGCTAAGAGGCATTCCACAGCACTGGCAGAAAAGAGTTCGCGGAGATCCAAGCAGAGTGTTAATTGAAACATCAAACTCATGCGACAGAACTTTCAGCATTTCAGAATTCGGCTGAGTTTCTCCGGTTTCCCATCGGCTAACAGCCTGCCTTGTGACATTCACTTTTTGAGCCATTTCTTCCTGTGTAAGATTATTTTTCTCTCTAAGAGTTTTAAGAATTTCTTTTACTTCCATAGTCTTCTCCTCTGATTTATAAATATATTTTACTATGTTCACGGCACAAAAGAAAGAAACAGGTTGTTGCTTTTTTAGGGGAGAAGCGGGGGGAGTGTCGGGTTGTATTTTGCAAACTGGTACACATTCTTTATATCAAGATTGTTCTCAAAGTACTGCTTGCGGTAGAGCATGCGGCCGTCAAATAGGTCTTTGATTTCCTGGTTCATAATCGATCGGATGATAATCGGATATAAAATCACAGTTAAAGGGGTAATATTTTGAAAATTGCAAAATTATACCCTCATAACTTGCAAATAACGGATGTTTTGCATATAATAATGCTTGAAATTGAGGTGAAAATGAAATATTTCAAGCGTGAATCCTATTTGCAAAAGATACGTGGTTTTTACGATGAAGCAGAAATAATAAAAGTAATAACTGGAGTCCGTCGTTGTGGAAAGTCCAGCCTTATGCAAACTATTGCAGATGAAATTTCAGAAAAAGGAATTGCTCAAGAAAATATCATATATCTTAATCTGGATAAACGCGGATATAGAAGTGTAAAAAGCCCGGAACAACTTGAAAAAATTATTGATGAAAACTCAAAGGCTTCAGGGTTAAAGTATCTTTTTATTGATGAAGTACAGAATGTAAAAGACTTTGAGGAAGTATTAAATGAATACCGTGATGACGGAGAATTTTCAATCTTTATAACTGGTTCAAATTCTTATCTTCTTAGTGGCGAATTGATTACAAAACTGACAGGACGCTATATCGAATTTGAAATGTTTCCTTTGAATTTCAATGAGTATATTGAAATGAAAAAGTTCTTCAAAAAAAATGTCAGTGCTAATTTATTGGAAGAATTTGATAACTATCTTATTGAAGGAGGATTTCCTAAGGCTATTCAATTTGATTCGATTCAAGACAAGAGGACTTATATTTCCAGCGTAATCTCAGAAATTTTTGAAAAAGACATTAAACGCCGTGTAAAGATAAAAAATACATCCGTGTTCAATAAAGTTCAGCAGTATCTGATTAATAATTTTGGTTCAACGACAAGTCTTACGAACATGCTGTCAGATTTAGAAAAGTCAGGTATGAAAATTAAGCGCGAAACCTTAAATCGTTACATAAAGATTCTTTGTGATTCAAAAGTTTTATATGAATGTGAACGGTTTGATTTAAAATCCAGAAAATCAATTTCTGGAGAAAAGAAGTATTATCTTTCAGACTTAGGGTTCTATTATGCTACGAATACAGATAATCGCATTAACTATGGCCCTGTGATGGAAAATCTTACATACGTTTATGCAAGAGGAAATAATTACTCTGTAAGTGTAGGACGAATCGGAAAGTTCGAATGTGATTTTATCCTTCGTAAAAATAACAGCGATTACAGTTATATTCAGGTTTGTATGACTATGATGGCAAGTACTGAAACTGAGGAAAGAGAATACAAACCACTGGAAACAATAAAAGATAATTTCCCGAAATACATTCTGACTCGCAGTGATCCAATTCAGCATCGTAACGGCATTATTCATAAAAACATGCCGGAACTTATGAAAAACGGAGAGCTCTTTTAAAAATACGAAAAAATCTTAATTTAATGAATATTTATCTTTTCCATTCGGTTTCCTCGTATTTGTTAGATGATTTATTTTATCACGAAACGGAGATTTTTGCCGTGTTTTGTTTGTGCTGTGTACGGAAATCTCTGTTATAATAGAAGAAAAGTGCGATAAAAAGGGGGGCATCATGTCGATTATAGCCGCTTTTATGGTTCCTCATCCGCCGATGATTGTACCGGATGTAGGGCGGGGAAGTGAAAAACAGATTGAAAAAACGATTAAGGCTTATGAAAAGGTTGCAGAAGAAATTGCTGTCTTTAAGCCTGAGACTATCATTATATCAAGTCCGCACAGCGTGATGTACTCAAATTATTTTCATATTTCTCCAGGTGCAGGGGCTGCCGGCTCGTTTTCAGAATTTGGCGCGCCTCAAGTTAAGTTTGATGTTGAATATGATGAAGAGCTTGTGAACCTGATTTCCCGCAATGCTGAAGATAAGCATTTTCCGGCAGGAACTCTTGGCGAAAAACGTAAGGAGCTTGATCACGGAACGATGGTTCCCCTCTGGTTCATCCTCAAAAAATACAGGGACTTTAAGCTTGTCCGCACCGGGCTTTCTGGCTATGACCTTTTGAAGCATTACGAATACGGTATGATGATTAAGGACGCAGTTGATTCACTTGGCAGGAAAGCAGTTTATGTTGCAAGCGGCGATTTGTCTCATAAACTTCAGGATTACGGGCCTTATGGTTTTGCAGAAGAAGGCCCGGTGTATGATTCTCGTATTATGGATGTGTGTTCCGGCGCCCGCTTTGGCGAGCTTTTTGATTTTGATGAAAACTTCTGCGAAAAAGCTGCGGAGTGCGGTCATAAATCCTTTGTGATAATGGCGGGTGCTCTCGACGGACGTGCTGTAGAAGCTGAGCAGTATTCGCACGAGGATGTTACCGGCGTCGGCTATGGAATCTGTTCATTTATTCCAAAGGGTGAGGATGATGGACGTCATTTTCTTGCTGAAAGGCTCAAGCTTATTGAAGATGAACTGGAACAAAAACGAAATAAATCTGACGCTTATGTAAAACTTGCAAGAGAATCTGCGGAATATTTTGTAAAAAACGGTTCTGTCATGCAGCTGCCGGATTGGGTACAAGAGGAACTTTTAAAGACAAAAGCCGGGACGTTTGTTTCTATACACAAGTTTGGAGCCTTGCGCGGCTGCATCGGAACCATTGCTTCTACTCAGGAAAATCTTGCCCTGGAAATAATTCAGAATGCGGTTAGCGCAGTTTCCAGAGACCCGCGTTTTGAGCCGGTAACTGAAGACGAATTAAACTATCTTGATATAAACGTAGATGTTTTGGGCGAGGCCGAACCGATAAAATCCGAAGCGGAACTCGACGTAAAAAAATATGGCGTAATCGTGCAGAGCGGATACAAGAGAGGTCTGCTTCTTCCGGACATCGACGGCGTTGATACGGTTGAACAGCAGGTTTCTATCGCAAGACGAAAGGGCAACATCGCTCCCGGCGAAAAAATCGAGCTGTTCCGTTTTGAAGTTGTACGGCACTATTAGTTTTGCGGAGGGAAGCCATGCCGGTTTGTGATGTATGCTTCAGACACTGTAAGATAGAAGAAAACTCAACGGGCTTTTGCGGAGCTCGTACCTGCCGTGGTGGAAAAATTGCTGCTGACAATTATGGAAAACTCACTTCCGTTGCGCTCGATCCGATAGAAAAAAAGCCGCTGAAAATGTTCCGGCCAGGTGCGAAGATTTTGTCCGTCGGCTCATACGGCTGTAACCTGCGCTGTCCTTTCTGCCAGAACTCAAGTATTTCGTGGTCAGATAAAGCGTTCGATTTTAAAAACACGGCAGATTATTATCCCCCGGAAGAAATTGTAAAATCTGCCCTTCAGCTCCGTGACCGCGGCAATATCGGGATTGCCTTTACTTACAACGAGCCGCTCATCGGCTATGAGTTTGTCCGCGACACTGCAAGACTTTCAAAACAGGCCGGCATGGAGAATGTCCTTGTAACAAACGGAACTGCAACACTCAAAGTGCTGGATGAAATCTCGCCATATATTGACGCAATGAACATCGACCTGAAAGCCTTCACAGACAGTTTTTACAAAAATCTTCTTGATGGCGATTTTCAGATGGTAAAAGATTTTATTGAAGGAGCAGTTCAATCCTGTCATGTTGAGCTTACCACGCTGATTATCCCCGGCGAAAATGACAGCGAGGACGAAATGCGCAGACTCTCTGCCTGGTCCGCCGGCCTCGAGAAACAATACAAGAAGACAATCCCGCTGCATATAACGAGGTTTTTTCCTTCTTTTAAGCTTACTGATAAAGCGCCGACTCCAATCACTACGATAATGAAGCTTGTCGAAACTGCGAAAGAAAATCTTGAATTTGTTTTCCCCGGGAATGTATGATGAACATAAGACCTTTTAACTCAAGAGGAAACAAATGATTAATTACAAAAAAGCTTGGTTTTGAAGACGCCTGTACCCGTTGCAAGGGAATGAGTTTTAAGTGGTAAAATGATGAATGTAAGACTTTTTTGTGAGGTGAGATATGCAGACTGAAAGACTAATTTTTCGCCGATGGAATGAAGACGATGCAGAAGATTTATATAAATACGCGAGTGACCCTGATGTGGGACCGATTGCGGGCTGGCCTGTTCACAAAAGTGTTGAAGAAAGCCTCTCTGTAATCAGGAACGTTTTTAGCGCCAGTGAATGTTATGCTGTGTGCCTGAAGGAAGACGGAAAAGCTATTGGTGCAATCGAATTAAAGCTTAACGGCCATACTGATATGACAGAACGCGATGATGAATGCGAAATAGGCTTCTGGCTTGGGAAACCGTTCTGGGGGCGGGGAATCATGCCTGAAGCTGTCCGCGAAATGCTCCGCCATGCATTTGAAGACTGCGGCATGAACAAAGTCTGGGTCGGCTACTACGAGGGCAACGAAAAATCCAGGCGCGTGCAGGAAAAATGCGGCTTTAAGTTTCAGTGGAAATCAGAAAATGTAGACGTTCCCCTCATGCACGAAAAACGCAATGGCTATGTAAGCGTAATGACAAGGGAAGACTGGGAATGAACCGGGTGGACTGACATAGTAGCAATAAAATGATTCGGTTAAATCGCTCAAGGCAGCTTCAAGGTCTGCAAAAAAAAACATACAAAAAAAAGCAGCACAGTTTATGTTGTCCAAAAACCATGCTGCCCTTATTTGCTTATGCTGACGTTATATCAGTCAGCGGCCGGTTATTCTCCGGTGTAGTTGTAGTTTATTGTTGCACCAGTCAGGGCGGAGTTATCGGCACCAAAGTTTATAGCTGCCCATTGTTCTTCACTTCCGCAATAATTAACTGTTGTAAGTCCATCACAGTTTAAGAATGCAGATTCACCAATGCTGGTCACGCTGTCAGGAATAGTAATGCTTGTAAGCCCGCTGCAGCCAGCGAACACAGAGTTTCCAATGCTTGTTACACCTTCAGGAATTACCAAATCAGTTACTTCTGAATCGTTTATGTAAAGATGACGGGCATAAAGTAGTGGATTTGAAGATGCGCTGGTAAACGAAATATTAAGCCACTGGTCTATAGTGCCTTCAAAGTTCACTCTTGTAAGTTCAAAGCAGTTAGAGAACGCCCATTGACCAATGCTTGTCACTCCGTTGCCAATAGTTACACTGGTAAGTCCGCTGCAGCCAGAGAACGCCTCTTCTCCAATACTTGTCACGCTGTCAGGAATAGTAATGCTTGTAAGTCCGCTCCAGTCTCTGAACGCATAGTTATCAATGCAGGTTACACCTTCAGGAATTACCAAATCAGTTACTTCTGAATCGTTTATGTAAAGATGATGGGCATAATATAGTGGATTTGAAGATGCGTTGGTAAACGAAATATTAAACCACTGTTCTAATGTGCCTTCATAATTTACAGAGGTAAGATTGTTGCAGCCAGAGAACGCCCATTGACCAATACTTGTCACGCTGGTAGGAATAGTAACGCTTGTAAGCCCGCTGCAGTCATAGAACGCCCGTTCTCCAATACTTGTCACGCTGTCAGGAATAGTAATGCTTGTAAGTCCGCTCCA
>JAEELR010000001.1 GCA_016282835.1 Treponema sp.
TCCGAACACGGAAGTCAAGCTCTCTAACGCCGATGATACTGCCTTTGGGTGGGAAAGTAGGTAGCTGCCGGCTTTTTTTTATTTAAAACGACAAAGCTCCGCTTTTGCGTTTTAAATATCCATACTGCGGCCGCTCCGCGCCACGTAAATGCTGTTCATAACCGGCACCTTCGGTGCGGTATAACTGCCGGCTAGATAGTTTTCGTTTTTTTTTGTGATAGCAGCAATTTTTGGAAAACCGCTACTTTTTCGTCCTGCGCAAATACCTTAACAAGGTGCGCGTATAAATCATTAGTAATAATTCTCATGTATATATAGTCATTTTTTCGCGGGTTTTGTGTATGCAATAAAAAAGCCCTGCATTGCTGCGGGGCTGCGTATCTGCTGGGCAGATATTTTCAAAAAGTGTTATAAACAAAATAATTTAATTTTTATACGTTGTCAATCTCGACCCGGATTGTTCGAGGCTGCTGGTGTTATTCTTTTAATTTAGCTAATATCGGATTTTCTTTTTTAAATATCTCAATTTGTTCTTTTGTTAATTTCTGCGGATAGTCCCGCCAAAAATTAAAAAGATTTTTTTTATCAAAAGTAAATATATACTCTCCTAATTTTGGAGTATTAACCCAATAAATTAAATCAGTTTCGTCGATTTTAGAGAATTTCATGGGCTCACCCCCGTGGCTGTATTAATATAATACATTAATTGAATAAATTCTCGGCTTTTAATTAATCCGTCTATCTCTATAATAATATTATTTTCGATTGAGTCAACTATCCTAAGTGCAAAGCGTCTTTTTGCACTTTCCTCTGTTAATTTTTCCCAGCCTCTATGTTCATAACTTTGTAACTCTAAATATTCAAGCTCACCTTTGTTAAACCTTACTATGCTTGTATGGCCTCCTACTGTCAATTCGTATTCTTTACCCGGTTTGATTTCCTTTATTAACTCTCGGTAAGCCTCTAGTGGGTTATTTGTTCTATATTGTCGCGATTTAACGCCCTTAATTGCGGATAAGCTAGCCATATTGTCCCGATCGCTGAACACTTCCCGGCTGGTTCCTCCTCTAAAGTCTGTTATATTAAAGCCTGCTTTATTTGCTATGTATGTATGCGCCAATGTTGCACAATTTCCGTCCCGATCTGTGCCTGCTATTCGTTCTATAATTTCGGTTTCCGTTGGCTGCTTTACGTATGCTAAAAATGAAACTTTTTCCACTCCCTTTAATTCAAGCTTTTTATGAACTAATGTTTCCGGGCTATCCTCTAAAGTGTTAATAATAGCGTCGGTTTCTTGTCGCGTTTTTAAAGGTAGCGCTTTTATTGGCGGGCGTTTTAATTCCGTTATATTAGGCGTCTCATTTAATTTTGTTGTATTTCCTTTTGTTTCGCTAATGTTTGTAAATATTCCTTTTGGTTGTTTGCCGTCTATTGTGCCTATAAACTCGCGGGCGCGGTCGCGTTGTATTCCCGTTTGTTTTGTAAAGTCGCGCGCTCTTGCCTGCCATTCGCCTATTTTTACGTGTGCAGCGGTGCTGTCTACGCCGACGGCCTCCTGCGTTAAGGCGCGGCGTTTGTATGCTCTTATATTGCGTTCTATATAGCGCAGCTTTTCCTCGCCCTCGTATCGTGTCATTTTTTGCCCGTTATATGTAACGGTTTGTTTGTTCATTTCGTCGAGGTCGTCCTGCGTGTAGTGTTTTTCCATTCCCTCAAAATACGGATAGTATGAATGGCGGCAATTTATGCCGCAGATTCCGTCCGCCGTTCCCAATCCGCAAACGCTGAACGGCCTATATTTTTTATTATTCCCGCTAATACTAAATATTTGTCCCTGCCAGTCCTCATGGCTAGGGCGGGCGCCTATATGTGCATTGTTTCTACTAAGTCGCAGTCTAATTCCTCGCAATTATTTAATGTCATAGCGCTTGCCGTTTGATTTACGCCGGTTAAAATATTCATGCGCACGGCTGGCTCTATCTGCAGGCGTAACGGTTTTCCGTTTCTATATTGCACAACGGTTATGCCGTCGGCTGCTAATTTGTCGTCCGGCTTGTTTTCTGCCGGTGAGGTTTCTGTTGGCTCTGCTTTTTGTGATAGTATAAGCAGTTGAAAGACTGCTACTTTTTCGTCCTGCGCTAATACCTTAACAAGGCGCGCGTATAAATCATTAGTAATAATTCTCATGTATATATAGTCATTTTTTCATGGGTTTTGTGTGGGCAATAAAAAAAGCCCTGCATTGCTGCGGGGCTGTTGGTTTATTTGTTTCGGGCGTTTCTAATTTCTGCCATAATTTCTAATGTTTCGTTTATTGTTGATTCTCTTATATTGCCGTCTTTTTCTAATGCGTATTGAGGATAACCTACGCAGGCGCCCTTATTGGCCTTTAGCCATATAGAATATATTTTATAGCCGTTCCATTCTATGCGGTATTTATACATATCAAAGGCGGCGCTTTTTGCTTTTATAAATTCTTCTATTGTCATTTGCCCGCCTCCGTTAAAACCTTATTTGCTACATTCATAATTATATCACATTTTTGTACGTCCAGTAACTTTATATGGTTGACGCTCCTCCAAAAATTGCCGATTGTAAAGGTTTTTTAACAGACGGATTTGCTCAAGGGTAACAACCTTCGCTACTGTCTGATTATTGTAAACATTTATGAATGACTTAATAATTTTGCCTGCTTTTTATTCAAATAATAAAATAGATTTTCCTACAAGAAGGAAGGGGTGAGCTGAGGTCAACTACTGCGGTTGTTTGCGCTATATATAAAAAAATAATGCCCCGTTCTGCTAGAACAGGGCATGGCTTGAAAAATATTTGGAGGCTTTAGGAGAAAATAAATGCCTGGAAAGCTTAGTTAGAGCTGTATGACAGGGTAAGTGTCATTGTGCTGGTAACGCCGAAAAAGTCTGAGAAGAAGGCTGATATGCCGCTTCCTTTAGAAGAAAGTGTTGCTTCGCTGCCGGAAACGCTTACCATAAATGTGTCTGTTCTGTCTAAAGTGTAATTACCAGTCTTAGAAGTCCAGTTAAGTGTAAGTTCATTGTTGCTTACAGAATATGTACCTGGGGTAAGGGTTGTCTTGGAACCGCTATAAGACCAGGTGCCGTTACTGTTTAAGGTAATGGAACCATTTACCTGGCTGCCGGTAGCATTTGAGAAGCTGTATGTTCCTTCGAACTTAGAAGAGTTTTCTGAAATTTCTGAAGACGGACTATCGAAAATAAGTTCCATTTCTAAACAATCACCTGTACTTTTATTCTTATACACAGAAATCTTTTCATTATCTGGATTCCGAATAAGACCAAAACATATATCTTTCGTTTTAATAAGAAGAGTATGTCTCCAATAATCTTCAATTAGAGAAGGCAATTCTTCTACATAATATAAGTCAGTATTAATATTAAAAAAGTATTCTTTCCCATTTATTGTTACTTGAAAATCAGTAAAAGATAATATATCACCTTCTTTTAATGCTTCTTTTTCTTTTGAGTCGTTACCTATTACTTTAAAAGACTTTCCACTGTAATAAGAATAGTCTGTTTTTTTTTCGGCAAGAAGTTTTTCTTCTTCTGTCGGTTTAGCAGTAGGTTATTCGGTATTATTATATAAATTATTACAGACAAAAAAACAAAAAATAGATAATAAAAAGAAAAGAGAAAATAAAAATGTTTTTGAAATTAATAATTTGATAGGTTTCATAGGGTAACTCCAATTCAGTTTAGATTACGGTTGACGGCTCTCAAAAAGTTTCTAGTCATCAAACCAAATTTGGGCGAAGTCGAGTATAACAAGACTTCGCCCAAAGGGCTTTTACAAGTCCTTTGGGTAGTGTACACTACCCAAATTTTTTAAAATATCTGGAATTTTTTTTTCAACAAAATTCGCATGGGGCTTGAGCTGCACTCTGATGTATGTTTTTTTTTTGTAAAAATTTTAGCCGCTACGGAACCCCTTGCCGACCGCAGGGAAACGAGGACGGTGACCGTTAGGGAAGGGTGGAGCAGCGGATGATGCAGGGGTGGTTTCTTAGCAGAAAAAGCATTCGTGTAGAATTAAGCTGCGGTTCCAGTGATAAGAAAAGAGTATTGCCCGAGGATTTTTTTCAAGGTAGAATGTTTTGTCTTATGGCTGATAATTTTTTTTCTAAGAACGGACTGAGGAAGATTTCTCGAAATGCGGTTTCTTCTTTGGGTGATGATGTTAAACGAGATAAGTCTTTTTTGATTCAGCAGAAATTTATTGGGTCTGATTTTTTTTCGTGCGATATTTTTCTGTCTTATTTTGCGCTTCCTTCTGAGGTGGACACGGCTTTGCTGAATGAGAAAATTCTTTCTGGCGGGAAGAAGCTTTTTTTGCCTCGTACGCATCTTGATTCTTACTTTATGGATTTTTTTGAGATTGACGGGAATAGAAATATTTTTGAGCAGGTTGAGAAAAATAATTTTGGAATCTATGAGCCTTTTGTGAATGAAGCTGCTTTTGATGCGAATAATTTTTTGGGAAAACGAATTTGCGTTATTGTTCCCTGCGTGGCTTTTGACAGGGAGAGAAACCGGCTTGGGCATGGTAAAGGCTATTATGATTATTTTATTTCTGTTTTGAAGAAAAATTTTTGCGGTAAGGCTGAGCTTTCGTTTTGTGGTTTTGCTTTTGATGAACAGATTTTTAATTATATTCCGGTTTCTGACAATGATGAAAAAGTAGATTGTATTTTTACCGATGAAGAAATTTTAGTTTGATTTAGTTTGTCTGCTTTTTGGAATCTACTGAATAGACTTTAAAGCATTTGGAATCGTTCAGGTAGTTTTCCAGAATTTCAAGAAAGTCTGAAGCGGATGCGTTTTCAATTATTCTGTAGGTTTGCAGGTACTGGTCAGGGGAAGATTCTGCAAAGCCTGATTCGATTAATTGCGTCAGGCCTTCATTTGTTTGTGTTTTTGAAAGTTCACTCTGAATGTATAAAGATTTTATGGTTTTTAATATTTTGTTCTGTTCTTCTGATAATTGATTCTGTTCTTCTGTAATTTCCTGTGACAGGTTTTCTTGAGGGTTATTTATTTCTTTTGTGTTTTTTTCTTTTATATTTTCATTTACTGCTTTCTCTTCTGTTTTCTCTTCTGCTTTATCTTCATAGGCTTTTGGGATAAAAGAAAGAATTTCTTTTGTTTTTTCATAAAGGTTTTTGTAGGCATTAACATATTTTACAGGCTTAGATAAATTCTGTGCTTCTAAGATTCCGACTTGATTTTGATAGGTTGCTTTAAATACTGTCAGTCTCTGGTTTTCTTCCAGATCGTTTTTGAGCATATACTTAAAGTAATACAGGAGTGCATTAAAGAGTTCGCGCTTTTCGAAACTTTCTGGACTTTGGAAGAATAACTGTGCCGGGTCATAGAATATTTTTGTTGGGACAAGGATAGGGGACTCTTTTGGTGCAAGTTCTGCAGGTAAATCCGAGGTAAAGGTGTGACGAAGCTGAACGTATCTGTTTTTGTTTTTGAAGAAAGGCTGTAATGGAGTGATGGTTTTTCTTTCAGTAATTTCTTTTAGAAGCCCGAGAGTTTCTTCTGCTGCATTCAGTATCTGGGAAGTCTGGATGTCTCCGGCTAAAAATAAAGTGTATAGGGAAGCGTCTAATAGTTCAGCATAGCCTTTTTCTACTGAGTTCCAGTTTGTGCTTTTTAAGGGCGCTAAGTCGGTGTTGTAATAATTTTCAAGGGGTGTTTTTCTGTATAAATATTCTAAAGCGTTTGCCCTTAACTGCCAGCTTAAGGAGCCGTTTTTTAAGAGCGTCTGGTTTTTCTGTTCCTGAATTAAACTGTCGGCAAGGATTGGTGTGAAATCTGCAAAAACTACTGCGTTGAATACTGACTGGAGTACAAGTTTTAAATCTTCTTTCATGCAGTTGATTGAAATGTAGCTTGCGTATTCTGTGGTCCAGGCACTGACATTTGAAATTCCTGAAAACTTTCCGATTCGCATTAGGGATGAAATTTCGTATTGAATGTTTTGTGATGCAAGATTGATTAAAACTGTTCTCAGCAGCTTCTGGTTTTTTGCAGAAATTATTTCGCCGCCGTTTATTTTTATTAATAGTGAAATTGTCTGGCTTTCTTTGTTTTCTTTTATTACAACAGGAATTCCATTTTTTAGTTTTTTAGTTTTTATTGTGCTGATGTTTTTTCTGTAAAAATCCTGTGCAAAAGATGGGCCTTCGAAAGTTTCTTCTGCAATTTCATTTTGATTTTCCTGGTTTAATTTGTTTTGTTTTTCTAATGCTTCTTCTTTTGATTTTAATGCTTTGATTTCATTTGAGTACCAGGAAGCATTTTCTTTTGTGATTAATTCATAGCCTTCTTTTAGTAAATCATTTTTGTATTTGTAAAAATTTTCTGTGTTAAGAAGTAAGAATACTAACGGTTCTTCTTTGCTTATTGTTTCGTAGATGTTTCTTTCGCTTTCACTTTGAATGGAATCTACAAGAGTTAAAAATCTCTGGTAAAAGCCCTGTGTGCTTAAGGAACTGTCTAAGCTCCAGTAATCGCTTAGGGTGTCCATTGCGATTGAAGGGGAACCTGTAAGCGTTTTGTATTTTGCAAGAATTTTTTCTTTCGCATTTGAAAATTGTTTTGCGGAGAGAATGGAATACTTTTGTATTTTATCGAGAAAAATATTTACCTGTTCTACAGGACTGACATCATTATTGAATTCATTTTTTTCGAACAGGGTTTGTATTATAAATCTTGAGCAGTTGCTTTTTTGTGCACTTGCGCAGTCAATATAATTTTTTCCGCGGATACCAAGCTTTTTTTCTTTTAAGGTTTCTTCTACAAATAAGGAATTATATGCAGAAAATGAAGCACTTAATAAATCGGCCTGAGCCATGGAAAGTGAAGTGTACTGTACAACGAGCTGGTTCATATCCTGCGAAAGTTCATCGGCAACAAGAACATACTTTTTCTTTTCAGGGGACTTGTATTTTTTTGTTCCGTTGTAAAATGGTTTTCCGCTGTAGTAGGTTTCCCATTCACCAAAAATGCTTTCGAGAAGGCTGTAGGTTTTTTCTATGTTTAAGTTTCCAGTTAAAAATAAAGCACAGTTGTCGCTTGTATAGTATTTTCTTCCAATATCCCTGATTATTGTTCTGATTTGTGCGCTTGTATAGGAATTAAAAATTGCAGGGTATATGCCTGAGTCCTGCTTCCATGGTTCTTCGTAAAAAACTCTTGAGTCGATTGCACTGTTTATAAATGAAGAAGTTGTGCTGTTATATTCCATAATCTGTCGTTTTAATTCATTGTATTTTCTGTCGATTAATTCATCACTAAAGCTTTGTTTAGTACAGCGCTCTTTTATTTCTAACAGGAAATCTTTTAATAAAAACTCGGGAACATCTGCCGTATAGGTTGAAGAGTCTGCCTTACATTCTGAAGTGACTTTTATTTCGTCACTGGTGTTTGCAAAAAATAATTGTGTGAATAAGGGAAAAAATCCTGCGTCACTTGCACTTTGACTTGAAAATCCTGCTTTACATACAAATCGCGTGTGAACTAAAGCTGAAGCTGAATCCTGTTTTATAAAAACTGTGAGTCCGTTCTTAAGGGTCAGAACCTGCAGACTGTCATTTAATTCCAGGAGAGTTTTGTTTTCGCTGAAAATCTTTTGTGAAAAGAAAACAGTTAATATAAATATAAAAATCAGGACTTTTGAAGAAAAAAGCTTTTTGTTCATTACATAATTGTATCAAATAAAAAAAAAATTGTGTATCTTATCGAATAAATCCTGTAAATATTCTAGAATAAGAAAGATATTTTTTTTTGTAGAGATAACAGATTAAGATTTTTAGCTGTTATTATTCTCGAAATGGATTTGTGTAATGAAAATAATTGATTTAGTAAAAGCAAAAATTAATTCTATAAGTTTTGAAGTTTTTCCTCCAAAGACAACATCGGCTTTTGATTCCGTAAAAAAAGCTTCTGAAGAAATCGCAGAACTTTCTCCTTCGTTTATGAGTGTAACTTATGGTGCCGGCGGTGGAACAAGTGAATATACCTTGCAAATTGCTAAACTTATAAAAGAAAAATTTAATGTTTCATCGATTGCTCATTTAACCTGTGTATCTTCTACAAAAGAAACTGTTAGAAAAATGTTGAATCAGTTTACTGAAAATGGGATAGAAAATATTATGGCCTTGCGTGGGGATATTCCACAGGACCGTTTGAATGAAGACAGGAGCAGGTGGGATTATCATCATGCGATTGAGCTTGTTCGTGATATAAAGGAAATTGCTCCACAGCTTTGTATTGGCGGCGCGTGCTATCCGGAGATTCATCCAGAAAGTGCAAATCAAAGGGAAGACATAAAGTATTTGAAAGAGAAGGTTGATGCTGGAGTTGATTTCCTTACGACACAGATGTTTTTTGATAATAATTTATTCTATAACTTTCTATATAAAATTCGTGAAGCGGGAATCAGTTCGCCTGTTATTCCTGGTATTATGCCGATTACAAAAGCAAACCAGGTTGAACGCGCTATAAAGCTTTCCGGTTCATTTATGCCTCAAAGATTTAAATCGCTTGTGGATAAATTTGGAACTGATGATGAAGCGATGAAACAGGCCGGAATTGCTTATGCTACAGATCAGATTATTGACCTTTATGCAAATGGAATTACTTCTGTTCACGTTTATTCAATGAACAAAAGCGATGTTGCAGGTGCCATTATGAAAAACGTTTCTTCTCTGTTAGGTAAAAAGTTTTAACAAGTGCTTGAAAAAAATTTTGTGCAGAAAAAAATATATACTCCATCAGAATATAACAGGCAGGAGATTTTGCGTTATGCTTCCTGCAGGAATGAGGATGAGAAAGTTAATGAGCTTTTAGATGAAATAATAGCTGACTGTGAAAAGCAGAAAATTTTTTCCGGCGGCGTAAGTTTTATTTGTGTACCGATTAAAATGGAAGAAAATAGAATTGATTTTTCGTACTTTAGTGTTGTGAGCAGTGATTTAAAAAAGAATCTGGCGGGATGTTCTTCTGCTGTAATTTTTGCTGCAACGGTTGGAATTAGATTTGATCAGTATCTCCGTCGTTTTCAGCAGACTTCCATTACAAAAACTGCTCTTCTTCAGGCACTTGGTGCTGAGAGGGTTGAAAATGTCTGCAACCAGTTTAATGATGAAGTAAAAAAAATCTGTGAAGAAAATAATTGTAAATGTCATGCGCGCTTTAGTCCGGGGTATGGCGATTTACCTTTGGCTTTACAAAAAAATATTCTCCCTCTTTTGGATGCAAACCGCAAGCTTGGAATTTCATTGAATGATTCGCTTTTAATGTCACCGAGTAAATCTGTTACTGCAATAATTGGAATTGAAGAACTTTAGTAAATCAATTAAATTATCTTTTATGAATATTAAAAATGAATTAGAAAACGGCTTCCTTTTTTTAGATGGCGGAATGGGAACTCTTTTACAAAAACAGGGATTAAAACCCGGGGAGCTTCCTGAATGGTGGAATATAACTCATAAAGAAAATATCATAAAGATTCATCAGGACTATTTTGACAGCGGAAGTAATATCGTAAATACAAATACCTTTGGTGCGAATATTTTAAAGTTTAAAAGCTTTGAACTTCATAACATTATTTTTGCTGCGGTTGAAAATGTAAGGGAGGCAATAAAGCGCTCTAATTCAAAACAGAATAAATTTGTTGCCCTGGATGTTGGCCCTTTAGGAAAGCTTTTAAAACCTTTGGGCGATTTGGATTTTGAAGATGCCGTAGAGATTTTTGCCGCTACGATTAAAGAGGGAGTTGCAGCCGGTGTTGATTTAATCACTATAGAAACGATGAATGACTCTTATGAGACAAAAGCCTGTGTTCTTGCTGCAAAAGAAAATTCTTCGCTGCCGATTATCGTTACAAATGCTTATGGTGAAGACGGACATTTAATGACTGGTGCTGATCCTTTAAGTATGGTTGCCCTGCTGGAAGGACTTGGGGTTGATGCCATAGGAGTGAACTGCTCTTTGGGACCTAAGCAGCTTTTTGGTGTTGTAGAAGAATTATGTAAGTATTCGA
>JAEELR010000104.1 GCA_016282835.1 Treponema sp.
AATACATTGCTTCTCTTAAATTCTCTTTAAAACTCATTAATCCATTCTATAAAGATTTTACTAACTAATTGATTAAATTCGTAATATTTGATAGTTTGAGTTATAACTATCAAATTTGATAGTCCGTCGCCAAGCAAGTAAATTATTGCTAACAGAAGGAAACTCCTAATGAAAAAAAATAGCGATATTAACAATAAGTTTGTTTCTATAATTGTTCCCGTTTATAACACTCCTCAACCTTTACTACGTTCCTGCTTTGAAAGTGTAAAAAAACAAACAAGCCCTAACTGGGAATTAATAGTTGTAGACGATGGTAGTTCTAATGAAAATGTAAAAATAATTGATGATCTTTGTTCCAAAATCCCAAATACCCGAGTTATTCATAAAGAGAATGGTGGCGTTTCTTCTGCAAGAAATGAAGCAATAAAATATGCTTCTGGAGAATGGATAACTTTCGTAGATATTGACTGTACCTTACCTAAAGATACAATAAAAATCTATGCAGATTCTCTAAATTTACCTGGAAATGAAAACTCTGATATGATTATTGGATTTTGTACCCAGGGAACAAGAGTTATTAAAGATGGGTTAGATGTTATTACCTTAGAATACAATTCTCAGAATAATGAAAACGATGACAATAAAATTGAGATTATCAAAGATAAAAACGAACTTGTAAATCATTTGTTAACTTACAGAGTAAAAAGATGGTCTAATAGACTTGGCTTTTTCTCAGACGGACCTTGGGGCAAACTTGTTAAAACAGAATTTGTAAAAGACACCCTTTTTCCAAATAATCTTCAGTGGGATGAAGACACGGTATGGTTACTGGATTTTGTATCCAAAAGCGAAAAAATTCTTTTGATACCTCAAATTGTTTATAATTCGGTACACTATATTGGGTCAGCAACACGTCAGTATCGAGCTAACTGTTTACAAGAGTTTTATGATATTTGTACAGCTGAAAAAGAAAGAGAAAAATTATTTCCTAACTGTAAAGATGCTATTGCTTTTAAACGTTTCTCAAATGTTTTACTTCTTTCTCGTCTTTATTTTTTCCATCAAGATAACCCAAAAACACAAAAGCAAATCTATAAAGAATTTGTAGTGTGGTGTAAAAGAAAAGAAACAAAATCTGTTTTTACAGATGTGTTACTCCATTTGCATAATAAAAGAAAAAGAACATTAATAGCACTTGCAATGAAAATGCGATGCTATCATTTATGCTGGAATTTCTTTATGAAGCACAGCATCAAACATGGATTATAATATATCACTTTAAAGTTTGACAGTATTTCATGGGGGGGGGCATAATAGAAGAAACTTTTAAAAACTGAGGAGGGTCTTTTATGAAGACCTTTAAGACTGTTATTCTGGCCTTGCTGGTGTTGATTGTTGGCGGACTATTTGCCGGCTGTTCTGGTGGAAATGGAGTATCTTTAGACACAAGCCTTAACTGCACTCCACTTTTTATGGTAAATGTACTATTTTAACAAACGACGACAGGACTCTTTATAAGATTTCTGAAAAAAAGGGTTCTCACGTTTACTATTTTGCAAAATAAAAAAAATGCCGGGCCCCTTTGACAGCCTCAGGGACCACGGCATTCCTTTTTTAATCCAGATTCAACTTCTTAGTAAACATATACTGTGTCACAGCAAAGTATACTGCAGAGATCAGAACCAGGATCAATGAAAAGAGTCCAAAGGTTCTGAAGACTGCTGCTCCGACCATTGCGTCTGGAATAACACCTGTTTCAAAAACTGGAACAAGGCGGAAGATCCAGCCGTTGATGTAGAACAAACCTACGATAATCAAAACCTTCCAGAAGCTGCGGCGGCTCTTGATTATAAGACCAAAGCTGTTTACTACATAAATCAGTGTTATGATAAAGCATGTTGCAGCTACCATAACCATCATTCCAATCCAGAAAATCTTTGCGATTGAAAGATTGTATACGCTAAGCTCTGCATTAAAATCAGGAAGTTCTGCAAAAACCTGTTTTACAATATCAGTCAAACCAAGTCTTATAAGACAGAAAAGTTCCGAAACAAAAGTTACTATACAGCAGATAAACATCCAGATAAATCCTGTGATGAATTTTCCCCATAAGTGTTCACCCATTGTTACAGGGAGCGACAGATTCATATAAGCTTCTTCTTCGAGCATGCTCTGCTTAAAGCGTCTTGCAATTGAAACGATTGTCATTACAAAAGCAACGCAGCTGAAAACTATATAAAGCATAAAAATTGAAAAAGTTATAAAATCTCTGTATCTCATTGCAGTTGAAGTTGCCGATCCGTTAGAAATTAATTCTGCCTGGCGGTCTGGCGAAATACACAAGCCTACAAGCAGACCAAGTGCAAGTAAAACTCCATAAAGAGGGATAAGTCTCTTTGATGAATGTTTAAGATCATATTTAATTACCTTACCGATTTTTGGAAATGGATTTCTCATTTTAAGCCTCCTGCACCTAGCACCTGAATTCCTCGCGGAACAAGGCATCTATTGATTTACCTGTTTCTTCGCGGATATCGTCAACATCACCCTGGCGGACAATATGACCTTCTTTCAAAAACAGAATATGATTCAAAACCGGTTCAACATCTGCAATCAGGTGAGTAGAAATAATTACTGTTGCATTTTCCTGATAGTTAGAAATGATTGTATTCAAAATGTAGTCACGTGCTGCGGGGTCAACACCACCAATTGGTTCGTCGAGCAGATAAAGTTCTACATCGCGGCACATTGTTGTAATAAGCTGAACCTTTTCTTTTGTACCCTTAGACATTTCCTTAAGCTTGTCATTAGGATTGATGTTAAGGCTCTTGAGCATGTCCAGTGCTTTTTCCTTATTA
>JAEELR010000105.1 GCA_016282835.1 Treponema sp.
AATCATCTGTTCAGCCAATGAACAGATTTCATCAATTTCGCTGACTGTTAAATTACCCGGCTCTATAATATGCCTGCCCTGTAACATTGATTTCCTCTCTTAAGATTTTTTTGATGTTATCATAAATGAAGATTTTTGTCATCAGTATGCGGAATACAATCAGGAAGAATACAAGCACGGAATACGATCGCGAAATACAATTGCGGCGGGCTTTTTTGTCTTAAGATGTAGCTAACTTCGTGAATCGTTAATTTGACATTAAAAAAAAGCATGTGTTATAGTTTGTTTATATTTTGGTTTATAAAAGGTGATTAAAGCGAGTGGCTTTATAAACTGAATTGATGCCGAGGCTTTTAGTATGAAGAAAAATATATTTGTGTCTGTCATTGTGGTTTTTTTGTTATGTTTTGAAAGTTGTGCGCTTAATGAGGAGCCACATTTGCTTTCATTAAAATTTACTTCTGATGATGTAATTACATTTACTTATGCAGGATATCAGGATTTTTCTGCGTATGTAAAATCAATGACAGACTCTTCTGGAAAAAATGTTAAGGTTCCTGATTATACTACAGGAACTTCAGGTTATACTGGAAAAATAAAATTCAAGAAAAAAATAGATGACGGTTCCGTTTTGGATATTGATTTTTCAGGTGAAGATAATAAGTATTTGTTTACCGCAAGGATTACAAAATGAATATAAAACGAAATTTATTACTGATGATTTTTGTTACGGTTTTTACAGCGTGCGGGGAAATTTATCCTGACTATGAATCTGCTTCTGAATTAACGTCTATAGAGTTTGTTTCTGATGATAGTATTGAGTATCATTCATTATGGATTTTAGGTAAAAAGGAACCTGTTTATAAAGTTCAGGAAATAAAAATAACTGCTCCTGACGGCGGCGACTATTCAATGAAATCTAATGAAGTTTCAGGTCAGGTTGGAAAAATAGTATTTAATTCTCCTCTTCCACAAAACACGCGTGTTGAAATATACTTTATGGATGAAGACGGTTTTTGGACTTGTTCATGTTCAATAGTAAAAAACTAAAAAACATCTGGTAATATTTGAGACATTAATCGGCTTTTATTTAAATGCCAGGAGAAACTAATATGAAGAAACTCTTAAAGACTGTAGTTTTTGTATTCTTAATTTCTAATTTATTTGTTTCGTGTGATACGGAAGATAATCCCAAAACAGACGATGATTCAAAAATTGTCAGCGGACTTGCTTTTGACAATGAAACATTTTATTCAAATAAATCTAAGTGGGAAAATTTGGATGTAAAAAACTATCAATTCGATTTTGAAATATATTTGGGAATAGTTCCAGAAACTATATATGTAACATCGACTGTAAAAAACGGGAAAAATACAATGTTCTCCTATTTTACTACCAAACGTTCGTTACTCTTTTACACTGCGTTCCAGAAGCTCGCGAGAAAGTATACTACTGACCGTCTGTTTTGTAAGAAGGGTTTCACGGGCACTTGTAAGACCATAGTGAATGCAGCGCTTTACGCTTTCCTGATTTAAGAAGCCTGCAAGAAATCCTGAGGCAAAGGCATCGCCGGCTCCGATGGTGTCTACAATTTTATACGGAGTGTAAGGCGGCTCGTTCCAGGTTTCGTTTCCTACGCGAACCATAACGCCACGGCTGCCGAAAGTTATTATGAAATTCTTAAAACCGAGTTTCTGGAATTTATCTGCAGTTTCAAGGTCTGGAGATGCCGGCGCTTTTAAAAGAGATGCTGCTTCAAATTCATTGCAGGCAAACAAATCAATAAGGTGTGCATATTTTAAAGTTTTTGCTGCAATATCCGGGGCGGTTGCATTCTGAAATATAAAGATGTTTGGATTTTTTTCTTTAAGTGTATAAACATCCCTGTAGAATTCGGGATTCATATTTGAATCCATGATGATGGCTTCAATCTGTTCGCTGCGGATAAAATCAATTACATCCTGATCTAAAGAAATTTCTTTTAAGATATTTGTATCGTAAACACAACGGGCACTTTTTCCGCGGCTTGCCATTACCGAAAAAAGCGAAGTAGAAGAAGATTTGCTTTTGCGCAGAAGAGAAGTATTTACTTTTTCGTCTTCAAGACCCTTGCGAAGATAGTCTCCGAAAATATCATCACCCAGAATTCCGAGGATGGCTGCATCAAGGCCAAGATGCTTGAGGTTAATGGCCATTCCTCTTCCGACACCGCCGGGAACAAGCTCAATGGAGCCTTCACGGTAAGCTTCGGTTCCGTCGTCTTCAGGGCAGTACGCCTTTATGTCAACAGAAATATTACCGACACACAAAACTTTATTATTGAAGTGATGATCCTGCATGCACTACATTCTAGCACATATAATGCATTTTGTGGATAGGAAATTATTTTTTCCAACGCTATTATGTGCAGGTTATAAAAGAAGAACATTGCAGTTGCGTAAGATAGTATTGCAACTAGCAGATGAAATATTTTTAATGTATTATTATAGCAACTTGTAGCATTTGTTCGTATATCATTTTATTATGCTTATGCCCAAGTGGCAAAAGAAGGGAGGAATTATAAAAAAACTATGAGTAAAATAGCAGTTTTTTTTGATGCAGAAAATGTTCCTGCAGCTACAGTTCCTGAAATAATATCTTTTCTTTCAACAAAGGGAGATATTCTTTTTCAAAGAGCGTATGCAGACTGGTCTATAACAAATACAAAATCATGGCAGACTCAAATTACAAAAACGCCGATTACTGCAATTCAACAGTTTCATCATAATCAGGAACAGGCTGTTGATAAAGCTGTAATGATGGATGCGATTGAATTAGCCATAAAACATGATGATATTGATATTTTTGCATTAATTGCTTCAGACAACGGATATTATTCTTTAAGTTTACGATTAAGAGAACTTGGTAAACGTGTAATAGGAATTGGTGAAAAAGGAAAGTGCAGTCCTATTTGGGTAAATTCCTGTAATGAGTTTACGTATTTTCAGGATCTGGAAGAAATTGATGATGATATTTTGTTGGAATCAGAAAGTACAAATGATTCAAATGAGCTTGAAGGTTTTGCTCTGGAAAAATTTCTAGAAAAAGCATTTGACTGTACGCCAATGTATAAAGATACAAATACAGTTTTACTTTCACAAATGTGGGAATCAATTTTAAGACAAAAACCTGATTTTACGGTTAAAGATTATGGTAAAAAATCCGCAAGAGAATTTATAATGTCATTTGAAGATAAATTTAAAGTTTCAGATGATGGTAAAAATCAGAGAACATTTTTTGTTGAAAAAATCGAAAATAAAAATTCACAAAGAAAAACAGGAATTATAAAAAGACGAATCGGATGTTACTGTATTATTTCTTCAGATGATGAAAAAGGCGATTATTTCTTTTATAGAAATGAAATTAATCCTGAATTGAAAAAAGAAAAACTTGAAAAAGGCATGAAAGTTGATTTTTCAGTTGTAAAAGAACCTGAGCCAAATGCAGAAGATTCCAAAGATCGAAACGGAAGGGCAACTGATTTGAAAATACTGCCATGACAGTATCTTGGCCTGGTTGTTTGAAAAATACTGATTATGCATTATTCAAAGTTTGATGAAACTAACATTTCCGCCATTCTCGATGTTGTTGCGCCGGACTGGTCTCCGCCACAGGCTGATATGGACTTCAGGCGCTTATATGCTGAATACATTGTGCGGCATAATATATATTCAGCAAAGTATTCATTGCAGAGTACGGATGATGACGGCACTTTTATGGCCGCCGCTTTTGCGGAGATAAAGGGCTCGGGTGTGCCGGACAAACAAAAAAAGTTAAATGACTGGTTTTTGCAGCGGACGGACGGAGGAAAGAGCCTTTCTGAAGAACAGAAAACTGCGTTTTCAATGTCAGAGTCCTACTTGAACATGATGGATGAAAAAACTTTCTTCTATATGAATGATGATGACATCAAGCTTTCACTTTTTGTAAGCTGCCGTAAAGGGGCTGGATTTCCGCTTTTAGAAAAATTTAAGACGCAGCTTAAGGAACAGGGCTATAAAAAACTGTATCTGTGGACGGATTGCGAATGTAATTATGAGTGGTATTTTGAGCACGGCTATGAACTTGTTGAAAAATATGTATATGAACCGTTCAGCAGCACTGAGCCATACGAAACTTTTATATTCCGAAAGACGCTGTAAAATACAAAACAGTGTTGTCTTTAGTCTTGAATTACAGTATATTCTTAGTGACCGCTGATTTATCCAAATTGCAGAGCGGTAGCCGGTCCGTACGGAGCGGCAAATCTTGCTAAAAAGGAGACCCGCTATGGAATCTGCCTGCCTTAACAAAAATCATTATTTATTTACATCTGAATCTGTTGGAGAAGGACATCCTGACAAACTTTGTGACCAGATAAGTGATGCCATTCTTGATTACGCACTTTCTCTTGACAGCGAAGCTCACGTTGCATGTGAAACTTTTGCAACTACAAACTTTGTGCTTGTCGGAGGAGAAATCGGATTTTCTAAAGATGCAGAAGAAAACGCAAAAAAAATTGCCGAAAATGCTGAAAAAATTGCACGCAATGTTGCACGCGAAATCGGTTATACAGATGAAGCTTTTGGTTTAAACTGCGATACTTTTGAATTTGTAAACAAACTTCATTCTCAGTCTGCTGATATAAATCAGGGAGTTGTGGGTAAAGGTCTTAAGGAATACGAAGGACAGCAGGGTGCCGGAGATCAGGGAATGATGTTCGGATTTGCCTGCAATGAAACTCCACAGCTTATGCCTGCTCCGGTAATGTTCTCGCATCAGATACTCTTAAAAGCAACTGAACTCCGCAAAAGCGGAAAGATTAAGTGGCTCAGACCTGATGCAAAGAGTCAGGTTACCATTGAATACGAAGGACACAAACCGCTCCGTATTGATACGGTTGTTGTTTCTCATCAGCATGACGACGGAATTCCGCATGAAGAAATTGAGCGCACAATTATTGAAAAAATAATAAAGCCTGTTCTTGAGCCAACCGGGCTTCTTGATTCAAAGACAAAGTATCACATCAATCCTACGGGAAAATTTGTAACTGGCGGCCCTGACGGAGACACGGGACTTACGGGACGCAAAATCATTGTTGACACTTACGGCGGAATGGGACGTCATGGCGGCGGTGCATTCAGCGGAAAAGATCCTTCAAAAGTAGACCGTTCAGCTGCTTACATGGCACGCTATATTGCAAAGAATATTGTTGCTGCTGAATGTGCTTGCAGGGCAGAAGTTGAACTTGCTTATGCAATCGGTGTTCCTTATCCTGTTTCAATTATGGTTGATACTTTTGGAACTGAAAAATATCCTGTTGAAAAAATTGTTGATGCAGTTAAGAAAGTGTTTGACTGTACTCCGGCAGGTATTGCACGCACTCTGAATTTAAGGCGTCCGATTTATAAGGCAACTGCAAGTTATGGTCACTTTGGACGCGAAGAATTCCCCTGGGAAAAAACAGACAAAGCTGAAGAATTAAAAAAGCTTTTGAATGCATAAAAAAAGGCTGCTTAAAAAAAGCAGCCCTCAGTGCCGAGCACCGGAATCGAACCGGCACGACGGTTTAAGCTGTCGAGGGATTTTAAGTCCCTTGTGTCTACCAATTCCACCAGCTCGGCATGTAGAAAAGAGTATATACGTTTACCGATTTTTTTACAAGCGGTCGCATATAACATTTTTATGCAGCAATATGTTAGACCGTACTCGCAGCAAACAAATCACTTGCAGCAAGTGAATCACCGCATTTTATAATAGTGGCGCTCGTGGCGGTCGCATTTAAAAAACCGTACAGATGAATGCAGCAACTAATCCTAAGAAAATTGTAAGTCCCATTGTGTGAACCGGAACAAAAGTACTGAACGCAAGTGCACCGAATGAAATTGCAGTAGTTAAGAAACTCAGGAAAATTGCAAACGGTTCTATTCGGCTTGTTAAGTTGTCACGGTTTTTCTGTCGCTTAAGATTTTCAATCATATAAATGATGTAATCAAGACCGAGGCCAAAAACTAAAATCATTCCTGTAAAGCTGAAGAATTCAACTTTTTCACCAAGAAGCATAAACACGCTTACAATAAACATTACACAGATAAGCGGAATGCTTGCAATCTTAAATACCTGCTTCCATTTATAAAAGTGCTTTAAGACAAATATAATTATTACATAAGCAATGCAGAAAAGAAGTGCTGCACGCCGCGTAAGTTTATCAAGACCGGTTGCAAGGTCACTCATTTTATTTTCAAAACAGGCGCTTCCACTTTGCTCTGCAATGCGGTGATAATCATCTTCATAAAGAAG
>JAEELR010000106.1 GCA_016282835.1 Treponema sp.
CACAGAGTTTTGGTAAATTTATTGCACCGCTGTTTTCTGCGAGGTGATGTTTTTTTACTTTTAAGATATCGGAATTTAATTTTTGTATGCTGTCCATGAGGAAGATATTATAGAAAGAATTTTTTTGTGTCGAGTGGGTTTATGCTGGACAAGGTGGTTGCGGGCGTTGCCCCGACGGGCTCAACCACCGCGTGTTGCGATTTTTTTGTGTCGAGGGGTTTATGCTGGACAAGGTGGTTTCGATACGGCTGCGCCTACTCAACCACCGCAGAAGCTACTGGGGGTTTTAGGGGGTAAGCAACTTGTTGTGTCCCCCTAGGAGAACAGGTAGGGCGCAACGAAGTGCGACCGTAGGGAGAGACCTCTCCCTTCAAAAAAATAAAAACAAATTTAATTGAAACACATCTTTTATTTTGGTATTATTTTTTTGAATCTTATAAATTCTTTTAATTTTTTATGGAGGCATTTATGGACGGTGGTAGTTCCGGTTATGGGCAACGAATAAAATTTCACTTTTCATACAGTGCTTTCTTTTATATGTAAAAAAAAATTGTGCTGTATGTAATTTAATTTTTGTGAGGAAAAGTTATGATAACATACTGGCAGCAAGAAGATGGCAAACTTGTAAAAAAATCCATTGACGATGTAAATCCAAATAAAAATACATGGGTAGATGCCCGAAATGTTACCCGCGATGACATTCAGAATCTAGAAGAGACTTATAAAATTGATCCGGAAAATATGATTGATATGCTCGACGTGGATGAGCTTTCGCGCCTTGAGAAAAATGAAGAGACAGGCTACACGATGATGATTCTGCGTTTACCGGTTTTTTCTCCGAGTGAAGATGTGAGTTACTTTGCGGCTCCTCTGGGTATTATTATCAGCGGCAGAAAAATTATTACTGTGTGCTGGACTGACTGTGAAGTGCTGAAAGATTTTGCTGCGAACAGAATTAAGGATTTTTCTTTGAGCGACTTACCTGCTTTTGCAATTCGATTTATGGCGCGCGCTGATGTTACTTTTTTGCGATACCTTAAGGAATTAAACAGGCGTGCTACTACGATTCAAAATGAGATGCTTCGTTCGGTTCAAAATCATGAGCTTGTTCAGCTTTTAAATATTCAGAAATCACTTGTTTATTTTACGACTTCCATTAGAAGTAATCAGATGCTTCTGGAGAAACTGCGCAAGACTAAAATCATTAAGCTTGATGATGATGACCAGGACTGGATTGATGACGTTGAGATTGACAACAGGCAGGCTCTTGAAATGGCTGATACCTATTCAAATATTATGGCGGGAATGAATGATACTTTTGCAAGCGTTCTTTCTAATAATTTGAATATTGTTATGAAGACTATGACTGCGTGGAACCTGGTCCTGATGCTTCCAACATTAGTTACAAGTTACTTTGGTATTAACGTTCCGCTTCCATGGGCTAATCAAAGATGGGTGGGCGCTGTTGCAATTTTAGGAATGTGTGTATTCACTTCAATTTTAGGTTATCTGTATTTCATGAAATTTAATTTTAATAAAATTTCTTCGGGAAAGAAAAAGGTTTCATTTAAGAAAAGAAGGGCTGAAAGAAAACAGAAACGATTTCTTTCTAAACAGGAAAAACTTGCGGAGAAGAAGAAATGAGAAAAAATTTATTTGTCAGGAAATTAGTTTTATTTTTTGCGCTTTTACTTGCACTTCCTTTTTGCGTGTTTTCACAGTCTGATGATTCAGATTTTAACGGGGTAGATTTAGTTTCTTTCTGCGAGAAAAAAAATAGTTTTATTCTGGGAGAAGACTGCCAGACTTTTACCTGCAAAGTTTCACTTTCTCCTTTTAAGATGAACCGATACGAAACGCCTTATTCTTTGTGGTATGAAGTTCGCTTGTGGGCAGAGCTTAACGGATACAATTTTGTGAACCCGGGTCAGGAAGGGAGTATGGGCGGAAGAGGAAAAGTTCCAACTGCTTACAGTTGTTTTGAGCCTGTTACAAATATCAGCTGGCACGATGTTATTGTGTGGTGCAATGCTTACAGTGAGTTCAGCGGGAAAAAGCCCTGCTACACTTACGAGGATGAAGTTATCCGCGATTCAAGTGATACTGTTGCGTGCGATTTAGCGGCATGTGATTTTAAGTGCAACGGATACAGGCTTCCGACAGAGGCTGAGTGGGAATACTGCGCGAGAAAAACTTTGAAAGGATTTCAGTCAGGTCTTCTTGCCAGCGGTCAGGTGGATTCTAAGGGAAATGATGATGATTCGATTCCATGCGAGGAAGTTGCCTGGACTTTTATGAACTGCAAGGGTACTCGAAAAGTGGGAACTGCGGGAACACCGTTTATTGAAAGTGCACCTCCTGTTTCTGGCAGCGGGAACCCTAATGGCGCAGGACTTTTTGATATGGCAGGAAATGTTCTGGAGTTTTGCTGGGACTGGTATGCGCAGTATTCGGGTGAAAAAGCGACTAATCCTACCGGCCCGGAATTTGGTGATGAAAGAGTTATGCGCGGCGGAAGCTGGAATGAGTACACTATGTTTTATGGGGCCGGAGACAGATACTCTTATGATCCGAATGAGGCGTATAATTATTTTGGATTCAGATTCTGCACTTCTGCAGGTAAATAATGTTAGGTGACAGATGCTGAAACTAGTTCAGCAGGAAGCGTTATTCCCATACAGACCCTGAAACAAGTTCAGGGTGACGGGTGGTTTCGAGAGCCTCAACCACCAGATTATTATCTGTTACAAAGTTTTTAGTTCTAAGTTTTTTACTTCCCATTCACC
>JAEELR010000107.1 GCA_016282835.1 Treponema sp.
GGAAAACTTGTAACACCAAAATCTTCATCAATTTTGCCTTCAATTACAAGACGCTCACTCATTATTGTTGCAAAAGAATACTTAGGTCTTGAAGTAGAAGAAAGGCAGGTTAATAAGAATGAACTTTCAGACTTCGTTGAATGCGGTTTATGTGGAACTGCAGCAGTAATTTCTCCAGTTGGAAAAATCAATGACCACGGAAAAGAAATTATCTTTAATGACGGTAAAGATGAAATGGGTCCTGTATTGAAAAAGATTTATGACACTCTTACAGGAATTCAGATGGGCCGCATTAAAGCACCGGAAGGCTGGATATACGAGATTAAATAAAACTCAGTTTAAATTTCAGGTCTGGTCACTAACAGACAAAAATGTGTCCGCTCCCAGAAAAGACAGGCTGTTTCACACGGTTGAAGGGTATAAGGTATTTGACTCACTCGCATACGCTCGTTCGCCCCTTCAAAGTGTTCGACAGCCTTCTGCTTTTCTTCGCGCTACCACATTTTTGAATCATGTGCTAGATGCATTTATTCTGATTTTAACAGCTTCAGGCATTCATCTTCTGGAAGGGGTCTGCTGTATAAAAAGCCCTGAATGTAATCGGCGCTGGAAACTTTTACTAAGGTATCCTGTGTTGCATTTTCAACTCCTTCTACAAGAATTGAAAGACCTGCATCCTTGAAGGTACTTACAAAATTCTTAAACAGTTTCTTTTTCTTGTCATCATCACTCATTAATACAAGGCTTCTGTCAATTTTTATTGTTGTGAATGGAAGTGAAATTACATTTGCAATATTTGAATAACCTGTACCAAAATCATCCAGATAAAATCGTATTCCTTTTTTTGCAAGTTCAATCATGTTGTTTTTAACAATTTCAAATTTTTCTATAAAAATACTTTCTGTTATTTCTATAATGATTCTGTCTGTTTCAAGATTATAAAGCTGTAATGTGTTTAATACATCATCAACAATATTCTTATTCAGTATTTGATTAACACAGAAGTTTACGGAAACGGCTTTAACCACATCGCGGTTTTTAGAAATAAAACTGCAGACTTTATCAAAAACAATTGAACCTAATTTTTCAATCAAACCCTTAGATTCAGCTATAGGAATAAACTCGCCGGGAGAAATATTTCCAA
The DNA here is from genome assembly GCA_016282835.1 of Treponema sp. Classification (GTDB taxonomy): domain Bacteria; phylum Spirochaetota; class Spirochaetia; order Treponematales; family Treponemataceae; genus Treponema_D. Next base: position 1,145 of record JAEELR010000107.1, read on the forward strand.
GTTCTGTATTATTGAGTCTTGCTAAAGCTTCCATGTATTTAAACTTCTTATCTTTTATTGAATAGATTGGCTGGTAATAAACCTGGAACTGAGTAGATTCAAATCTTAATTCTCTCTCTAAGATTCTTTGGATTGTCTTTTTTCTTTCCAATGTATTTAGTGTATCCAGAGTACATACAGCAAGCTTTCTTGATTCATTCATTCTTGCATCTCTAAGAAGTGTATGGATTATTTCGTAATTCTTTGCATAGATATCAGGACCGCCTGAAAATCTTGTTGCTGCTGATGAATAATAAACTAAAATTGGCTTTTTTGATTCCATTAAATTATTTATTTTTTCCAGAGACTTATTAATTTGCAGGGATTTATTTTTGAGAGTTTCTTCGTTTTTACAAATTGCTGCATACAGGCCGATTGAAATTCTATAGGCTTTTCTAGGGAAGGTTGTTGAAATTAAACTCGTAAGATTACTGATAAAGATAGTGAATTCTTCTATAGAGAGTATTGTGCTTATTTCTTCGATATTATCGATTGAAAGAAAGTACAGATATCCTTTTGCTTTTTTTTGTGCTAAATCCTTTTTTAATTTAGCTTCTGAACTTAAACCTGTTTTAATATCGTATTCAATCATACCAGACTGAATTGAAACATATAAAAATAACAGGGAACCAAATTGAGCAATTCCTGTGAAGATTGTTTTAGGAAAGAAGAATTGGAACGAAATAATTACCAGAAGTAAAACTGGATAAAGTGCAAAAACTACGAGCATATACTTTGCAATTTTTTTATGATTTACAAAAATGTTTATGAGTGTTTGTAAAATAAAAAACATTGTCAGAGTATAAGTAATGTTTTTTAAGCTTCCATGAACATAATTTGAGTTTTCATCGAATCCAAAAATAATTCCGGTTTTACTATTAATAAGAATTAAAGCAACATACATAAAATATAAAATCAGATTAAATGTAAGCGCTATGTTAAATCCTTTTTGATTTTGAGTGATTGTGTATGTAAAAACTGTAATTATAACAGGGACACTTATAAGGAAAATATAATATAGTGAAGAAGTCAGCATTGCCATTGTATGAAGTTGAGGCGAATAATATGTAATGTAATAAACGGAAGCAATATTTGTAGCAGTTGAAAGAATTGAACAGATTCCTGCATACAAAAAAAATCTATGCATTCTTTCATAGACTGAGAAATTTATAACCATGTTAATCGTCAAAATCAGGGACATTATTAAAGCTGCAACTTCGCCCATGACCTCGTATGAAAAGTGATAAAATAACATCTCACTATAATTATATCACTGTTTTTAAGGATTCAATAATAAAAAATTTAAGGAATGAATGTGGGGAATAAAGGCGGTGGTTGCGTTGGATGTGGTCATTGAGTTCATCGAAATGACGTGTTTCACATAACATTGTTGTGAAAACAGATTCTGAAACACACATTTGTTGCAAGTGCGTCCAGATGTGGCGTAGCGTTCATAATGACGGCTACGCAAGGTGGTTTTGACAGGCTCAACCACCGCAACTTTTTGCTCAACCATCACAATTTATCGCGCAATCACCACGGTTGGAAAGTGACTCAAAAATGTTGTAGCGCGAAGAAAAGCAGACTGTCTTTTCTGGGAGCGAAAACATTTTTGCTGTTTACGCTAGTAGTTCTTTTTCGAGTTCATCTACTATTGTTTTGAAAGTGTCGAGGGCGTCCTGAATTGGTTTTGAGCTTTCCATGTCAACGCCTGCAACTCTAAGGCTTTCAATAGGGTATCGTGAACCGCCTGACTTTAAGAATTTGAAGTAGTCATCTCTTTCTTTTTCTCCGCCCTGTGTTACGCGCTTTGCCAGTGAGAGAGCTGCTGAAATTCCTGTTGCATATTTATAAACATAGAAGGCATTGTAGAAGTGAGGAATTCGTAATCCTTCCATATCACTTTCTTTTTCAAAAACCATTTCTTCGCCAAAATACAATTCAAGTAATGAGCGGTAAGTTTTTCGAATTACATCAGTGCTTAAAGGACTTCCCTGTTCTACAAGCGAGTGGCATTTCAATTCAAATTCAGCAAACATTGTCTGGCGGTGCAGGGTTGCAAGAATATCATTTGCCCTCATTGAAAGAAGATAAAGTTTCATCTCTTTAGAATCTGCATTTTTCATTAAGTATTCGAACACAAGTTCTTCATTAAAGGTAGATGCAACTTCTGCTTCGAAAATTGTGTATTCGTAGCAGGAGTATGGATTGTTTCTAACACTGAACCAGGAATGCATTGAGTGTCCGCCTTCATGAGCCATTGTATAAACATCGCGCAATGAAGTGTCTTTGTAGTTCAACAGAATGTACGGATATCCTTCGTAGCAGCCGCTTGAAAATGCACCGGAATTTTTTCCTTTGTTCTCGTATCTGTCGGCCCAGCCTGATTTTAAACCGCCGCATAAAGTGTCTGTATAATCCTTGCCTAAAACTGCAAGAGCTTTACGGACAATTTCTACAGATTCATCGTAAGAAATTTTTGTCTTAACGGAATTAACTAATGGAGTGTATACATCATAGTGACGCAAGGTGTCGAGCTTCATAACTTTTTTTCTTAACGAATAAAACTTATGGAGTGTATCTAAATTTTTGTGAACCGTTTCGATTAAATTTGTGTAAACAGAAACCGGAACTTTATCGCCGTATAATGAAGCTTCAAGTGAAGAAGCATAGCCTCTTGCACGGGCAATAAATACATCCTGATTTACAGAGCCTGAATATAACGCTGCTAAAGTATTTGCGTGATTTTCAAACTGTGCATAGAATTTTTTGTATGCCTGTTCACGAACCTTTCGATCCGGGTTTTCAAGAAAGTTAGAGAATGTGCTGTGAGTTAACGGGAGCTTTTTGCCTTCAACTTCTACTTCACCGAAATTCATATCAACATCATTCAGAAGAGAGAAAACATTTTGTGCAGTTCTTCCGCTTTCACAGTTCAATGCTAAAATGCGTTCTTCTTTTTCGCTTAAAATATGCGGCTTTGCATGAAGTGTCTTTTTAATAGAAATCCTGTAGTCATCAAAAGCTTTATCTTCAATCCACTCATTAATTTTTTCATCAGGAATTGAAAGAAGCTCCGGTGTATAAAAGGCTGTTTCTGCTTCTGCTTTACTGTAAGCCATTAAAACTTCATTGTAATTTTCCTGAGCCTTACTGTCGCTTTGATCCTGTTCATTGCAGAGACTTGCCCAGTGAAATACTTTTTCGATTTTCATATCAAGTTCGCATGAAGCTTTTAGGGATGCAAGCAAAGTTTCTTTGTTTTCGCCAAGTCGGTTTTTGAAAGAAACAAGTTTTTCTACAAGTGAAGGAATTTGAGCAAGGTCTTTCTTCCACTCCTCTTCATTTTTATAAAGCTGTGTTAAGTCCCATTTATATTCTTCAAGGACATCTTTTCTTAAAGGTATAGTTTCGTTTGTCATGTGAAAAAGTTTACCATATATAATTTTTTTTTTGAATGATTAAGTTGCACCTTAATTCTTTTTTTACTATTCTAAGTGTATGAGTAAAAATGAGTTTTTAGTTTTTAATGATGTAAGTTTTAAGTATCCTCCAATTGAAGGCGATTTAGATGAAAACGGAAATCAGGTAATTCCATCTTTTATTTTTGAACATTTTTCAGCACAGCTTCCTGAAGGTTTCACAAGCATTATAGGGCCAAACGGCTGCGGTAAAAGTACACTGATGCTGCTTGCAAGTGGAAGGCTAAAGTGCGAATCAGGAAATGTTTTTTTATATGGAATTGATCCTGTGAGTCTGGAAGAAGAAAGTAAAAATCTTCTGGCATCTGTAATTTATCAGAATATGGAATTTGAAACAGAAGATAAAGTTTCTTCGCTTTTAAAACAGGTTTTTGAAAACGGCGGCTACAAGGGTGAAATGAAAGCTCTAAGAGAAAATTTCAGTTCGCTTTATGATGAAGTAATTTCTGTATTTGAATTAAAGGATGAGCTTGATAAGGAATTGAAGAACTTGAGTAAAGGCCAGATGCAGCGAGTCCTTTTAGCGTTCAGTGTTTTATATGGAAGCAAAAGTATTTTCATGGATGAGCCTTTATTTGCAATGGAAGAGAATCAAAAAGAAAAGTCCCTGAAATATTTGGCTGAACTTTGCAAATCATTTAATGTGAGTATTTATATAAGCATGCATGAACTTGATTTAACCAGAAAGTATGCGCAGAATGTTTTGCTTATGAAACCTAACCGCGATATGGTGCTGGGAACTCCTGAAGAAGTAATGACGAGCGATGAACTTGAAAGTGCTTACGGGGTACCGGCCTCTATGCTGAAACACCAGGAATCAATGACAAGGGATAATTTAAATCAGTGGGCACAAAGCCTGAAATAATTATATAGAAGATTTTTGTAGAAGAAATTTGTAGAAGGAGAGTAAGAAAATGGAACAGTATAAAAAAGAATTTATTAAGTTTATGGTTGAATGCAAGGTATTAAAGTTTGGTTCGTTCACATTAAAGAGCGGAAGACAGTCACCGTTTTTTATGAATGCAGGAGCTTATATTACAGGCGGACAGCTTGCCCGATTGGGAGAGTTTTATGCTCAGGCCATTCATAATAATTTTGGCGATGACTTTGATGTTTTGTTCGGGCCTGCTTACAAAGGAATTCCTTTAAGTGTTGCAACAGTTATTGCCTATGAAAAGCTTTATGGAAAACAGATAAAATATTGCGCTGACAGAAAAGAAGAAAAAGACCACGGTGCTGATAAGGGCAGCCTGCTTGGTTACAATATTAAAGACGGTGACAGGGTAGTCATAATTGAAGATGTTACAACTTCAGGAAAATCAATTGAAGAAACTTATCCTAAAATAAAAGCACAGGAAACTGTAGAAGGCGGAATTAAAATTGTTGGAGAAATTGTTTCTCTCGATAGAATGGAAAAAGCTCCTGATTCACCAAAAGCAGCCTTACAGGTTATAAGTGAAAAATACGGATTCCCTGCAAAAGCAATTGTAACTATGGAAGATGTAATTGAAGAACTTTATGTAAGCGGCGGAATAATTACCGAAGAAATAAAAACTGCCTTAGATGCATATTATAAAGAATGGGGCTGTGAAAAATGAAAGCAAAAGTTTTTCTAATCTTTTCGCTGGCAATTGTTTTTCTCTCCTGTGCAAAAACAAAAACTGCCGGCAAAGTATTGGAAAAAAATGTAGAGCGTATAGTCTGTCTTTCTCCATCGGGCGCTGAAATTTTATGCGAATTAGGTGCAAAAAATAAAATTGTAGCACGAACAGATTTTTGTAATTACCCGGATGATTTACAGGAGATTTATTCTGTCGGCGGATTCGACGGCAAAAGCATAAGCCTGGAAAATATAGTTCAATGTAAACCGGATTTTGTATATTGCGCAAAGGGAATGCATGAAGCAATTACTCAGGGCTTGGAAAAGCTTGGAGTGGAATGTTACTTAGCAGAGTCTTCAGATTTAGATTCTATAAAAGAAGAAATTATTTTTATCGGGAAAAAACTTGCACTCACAGAACAGGCGGATTTTCTTTGCAGAAAGATTGATTTAGAAATCGCAAAAGTTTCTGACAGAATCAAAAATGAAGTTCCTGCTTCTGAACAAAACCTAAGCGTTTATTATGAAGTGTGGAACTCGCCGCTAATGACCTGCGGAAAAAAATCCTACATAAACTCACTGCTGGACATCTGTGGGCTGCAAAATATTTTTAATGCACTCGATGAAGCATATCCGATTATCAGCGAAGAAAGCATCATCATAAATAATCCAGAGGTGATTTTAGTTCCAAAAGAAAATGGAGTTACCGGCAGTGACTTTCAAAAGCGAAATGGCTGGAAAGAAGTAAGGGCTGTAAAAAATAACCGCATTTATTTACTTGATTCAGATATAGTTTCCCGCCCGGGACCTAGAATTATTGATGCCGTAAAACACATTGCAGGTTTAGTTTATACACAGATAAATTTTTATGAATGAAAAGAAAAATGATTTTGCTGCAGTTATAATCCTCACTCTCCTTTTATTGCTCGCCCTTGCATTTTCACTTTTTTGCGGTGTAAGAAAAATCAATCTGTCTGATATTTTTTCTCCGGCAAGAGCTTTGAGTGAGAGCGTAAAACTTTCGCGCCATATATTTTTTAACATATGACTTACACGAACAGTTTTAGTCTTAATCGCAGGAACTTTATTAGCTTTAAGCGGATCAGTGTTCCAGCTGTATTTCAGAAATCCTTTGGCTGAACCTGGAATTATGGGCCTTTCGAGCGGGGCCACATTGGGTGCTGTAATTGCGGTCTGCTGTTTTCCTAAATTAATTTCATCTGTTTACATTTTAAATCTTGGTGCATTTCTTGGCGCGCTTCTTTCAGGGCTTTTTGTCACAATCCTTTCATCACATATTTTTGCGAGAAAATCGACAGCAACACTTTTACTTTGCGGAACAGCTTTGGGAACCTTGTACTCTGCCTTTACTTCAATTTTGCTTTCCATAAATGACAAGCAGCTTCACTCAA
>JAEELR010000108.1 GCA_016282835.1 Treponema sp.
AGAATTAAAAATTGCTTCCACAAAGAAAAATCCATTTGATGCATCTAATGTTGCCGGCTGGAAATATATTGTGATGATTGCAATCGGTTTTTTAATCGTGTATTTAGGTGCTGCTAAAGGATTTGAACCGCTTCTTTTGATTCCTATTGGTTTCGGAACGATTTTAGTAAATATTCCAGGCGCCGGTATGGGAAATCCTCCGGATGGAATGTTAAGCATAATCTACAACGCTGGTGTCGGAAACGAATTCTTCCCTATGCTTATCTTTATGGGTATTGGAGCAATGACAGACTTTGGCCCTTTAATTGCAAATCCTAAGATGGCACTTTTGGGAGGAGCCGCACAGTTTGGTGTTTTCTTCACATTGTTTGGTGTTGCTTTAATGAATTTAATTCCAGGTCTTAATACTGACTATACAATTTTACAGGCTTGTGCTATTGCAATTATTGGCGGAGCAGACGGTCCTACATCAATTTATGTTTCCGGTAAACTTGCTCCTGAACTTATGGCAGTTATTGCTGTTGCAGCTTATTCATACATGGCTTTAGTTCCAATGATTCAGCCTCCAATTATGACTGCATTAACTACAAAGAAAGAAAGATTGATTAAAATGCCTCAGTTAAGGCCGGTTAGTAAAACTGAAAAGATTTTATTCCCAATGCTTCTTTTGGTTTTAACAATTTTACTTTTGCCTCCAGCTGCTCCTTTAATCGGTATGCTTGCATTCGGTAACTTTGTTAAACAGTGTGGTGTTGTTGAGCGCCTTTCTAAAACAATGGAAAATGAATTGATGAATATTGTTTCAATTCTTCTTTCATTAGGAGTTGGAAGCCAGATGACCCCGGAAAAAATTATGAATACAAAAGCTTTGGGAATTATTGTATTAGGACTTTTAGCTTTCTGTGTTGCAACTGCTTTTGGAGTCTTTATGGCAAAAATTATGAATATATTCCTGCCAAAAGATAAAAAAATAAATCCTCTTATTGGAAGTGCCGGTGTAAGTGCTGTTCCTATGGCTGCCAGAGTTTCGAATAAAGTAGGGCAGGCAAATGATCCTACAAACTTCCTTCTTATGAACGCAATGGGACCAAATGTTTCTGGTGTAATTGGAACTGCAATTGCTGCCGGTGTATTTATTGCAACATACGGTCATTAATTCTTATTAATTATAAACGCACAAAATGTACTGATTATGGTTATTCCGTGTCAGTACATTTTTTTTGCAAACATTTTCTGTGAATTGAAAAATAGATAAATTTTAATTAAAATGTTTTTATGGATATAAATGAGTACATTCTAAGGGCATATAAAAATAATTCCGCTTCAAATGATGAAAAAAAAGATTCCAGCTTAAAATCAAAAGATAAAAGTATTAATCTACAGGATGATAAAATTTCTGTTTCAAATGTAAAAACTGATTTTAAATCATCTGCACACAATATACATAAACCTGCTTTTGAAAAAATAAGTAAATCACCATTTTCAAAAAAAGAATCTGTAGATGATAAAATCAAAAAGCAGAAAATTGAAAAGGAAACAGAGGAGCAGGCTCTTTTAGCTTCTAGAACAGGTACTTATTATCAGAAAAAAAATGTTACTTCTGAGGATGTAAAAATTGCCGCCGATGCCTTAAAGCAAAACGGCTTATTAAAAGTTCCTTCTACTTCAAAAACAGACGGCACCGACAGTCTATACCGAAGGGTTGCAAAGTTTTTAGTTTTAATCGGAATAGATGAAGCTGCAAAAATCTTACCGCATTTAACTGAAGAGCAGACAGAAAAAATTATCCCGGAAATTGCAACAATAAAAAGTATTTCACCCGAAGAAAGTGAAGCAATTTTACAGGAGTTCAACGGCCTGGTATTAAAGTCGCAGGAAGAAGGTGGACTTGATACCGCAAGAAATATTTTAACAAAGGCTTATGGCACTTATAAAGCAAATGAAATTCTTAATAAATCAACTTCTAAAGTTTTAAAGCCCTTTGATTTTTTAATTGAAGCAAGTGCAGAAAGAATTAATTTATTGTTATCAGGTGAAAATATAGGCACAAAAGCAGTTGTTCTTTCTCAATTAGAACCTAAAAAGGCCGCACAGATTATAAATCTTTTAGACGTAGAAGAAAAAAAAGATATAGTTCTTCGCCTTGTAAAAATGAAAAGTGTTCAGCCGGAGGTCTTGGAGAATTTGCACAAAGCGCTATATCAAAAGCTTTTAACTCAGAATACAGAAAATTCTTCCCGCTTAGACGGAAAGCTTGCTCTTGCACAAATCTTAAAGAGAATGGATCCGCTTGCTGAACAGAAAGTTATAAAAAGTATTTCTGAGCAGGATTCAACTTTGGGTGAAGATTTAAGAAAGCTTATGTTTACCGAAGAGGATTTTGTAAACTCTGACAACAGGTTCATTCAGGAACAGTTAAAAGATATGACGGATTCAGAAATAGCAATTCTAATTCGAAATAAATCACTTGAATTCAGGGAAAAAGTCTTTTCTAATCTTTCAAAAAACCGCTCTTTAATCGTTCAGGATGAAGAAAAGCTTATGGGCCCTGTACTAAAATCTGATGCTGAACGAATTACAAATGTTTTCTACGCAACTCTTCGTCGTGCATGGGAAAAAGGTGAACTTAGAATCGAAGGAAGAGATGATGAGGAAATATATGTATGAAAAAAGGTGAACTGTATAAAAGTTTTAAGGTCCTTGATGTAGTCGATATTCCTGATTGTAATTCAAAAGGTGTTTATCTAAAAAACGAAGTAAACGGTTTAGAAATATTTCATCTGGTTAATGATGATAAAGAAAATCTCTTTGCGTTTGCATTTAAAACTCCTGTAGAAAATAACTGCGGTATTCCACATATAATTGAACACAGCGTTTTGTGCGGCTCACAAAAATATCCCTTAAAGGATCCGTTTTTAGTTTTACAAAAACAAAGCCTTGCAACTTATTTAAATGCTTATACAACCAAAGACAGAACAGTTTATCCTGCAAGTTCAATGGTTAAAGTAGAATATTTTAAACTGATGGATATTTATGCAGATTCAGTTTTTTTCTCTTTGCTTAGAGAAGAAACTTTTTTACAGGAAGGAATCAGGGTTACTGAACAAAATGATGAAATAAAACTGCAGGGTGTTGTTTACAATGAAATGAAGGGCAGCTATTCATCATTTAATTCTTTGGCGGGTGATTTAGTTGATGAAGAAATCTTAAAGGGCACCGGTTATGATTTAGATTCAGGCGGAAACCCCAAATATATTCCTGACCTGGATTATAAAACATTTAAAGCGTTTCATAAAAAATATTATTATCCCGGAAACTGCCTGTTGTTTTTGTATGGAAATATTTCTACAGAAGAACAAATTGATTTCATTACAGAAAATTTTTTGTATAAGTTCACAAAGAATAAAAAGGGTGTTTCACTTTCTAAAAAACAAAAACTCCCTGAAATTAAAAAAGCTGTAAATAAGTTTGCTCCTTCAAAAGATGAAGACTATAAAAAAAATATTGCATGCATTTCATGGAGAATGCCGGTTACTGCAGATTCCCCGGATTCGAGTTTTCAAGCCTTAGAACTAATGTTTTTAAGTGAATTACTTTTAGGCAGTGACTGTGCTCCTCTTTCAAAAAGTTTATTAAAATCAAATCTTGGCATAAATGAATCTAACTTTAATGGCACCTGCATTGCATTTAAATATCATACTTTTACAATTGGCCTTCAGGGTGTAAAAAAAGAAAATTTTAGAAAGACAGAGAAATTGATTTTAAGTGAATTACACAAATACAGTGAAGAAGGATTTCTTTCGGAAGATATAGAAAGAACTTTGATGTCATTCAATTTTTATAACAAAGAAATTGTCAGGTATTCAACTCCTTTTTCAGTTAATCTTTTGAGTAAAGTTTTACGCTCCTGGTGTTATGGAAATAAACCCTGGTCTCAACTTTTGCTAAACCAAATGCTTGAAACCTTAAAAGAAAAAATATCTTCTGACAGCAGTTATTTACAACACTTAATCAAAAAATATTTTTTAGAAAATAAAAACAGATCTTTTGTTACAGTTGAACCTTCAATAAAACTGTATGAAAAGAATTTACTTGAAGAAAAAAAACGTGCTCAGGCTTTGTATAAACTAAAGGGCGAGAATACAGTTTTGCATGAAGAAAAAATTCTGTCTGCTTACCAGAATTTAATTGATGATGAATCCTGCATAAAAAAAATAAGCAGAAAAGATTTACCAAAAGAACTGGTTCCGTCTACATTGAAACGGCTTGATTCTTATGAGATTCCAGTTTTTTACAGTAAAAATCCAACTAATGGAATTTTATATTGCCAGATAATGTTTCCCTGCGATACTGTAAATCCAAAAGATTATCCTCTGATTTCAATACTTGCTTCTTTTGCAACTCAAATTGGCTTAAAAAACAAGGAATGGGATATTGCCCTCCAGGAAGTCCAGCAAGTTTCAGGTGATTTCCGCTCTTCTGTAATGTGTCTTAATATCCCTGACTGTGTAAAAAGCGACATAGAAAAAGAAAGCAGCATAAAGGGCAGGGATTATTTTGTTTTCGAGTTTAAGGTTTTGTCAGAAAACATAAAAGCTGCTTTTGAAATTATCAGTAATTATATTCTGTCAATAGATTTTTCTGATGAAAAAAGGTTGATGGAACTTCTAAAAATCAGCAGCAGTGAGTTTATTTCTTTATTGAATCAAAATCCAAGTTATATCGCAAATTTAAGAAGCAGATGTACAGTTACTCGCGAAGGCGCTGTAAAAGAACTTTTGTACGGCCTAAAAAACTATGAGGTTTTAAATAATCTTCTTTCAACAGACATAAAAAAAGCCGCTCAAAAGCTAAATAAACTGTTAAAATCAATTCTTTCCAATGGTGCAATCCTTCAACTAAATTGTGATACAGAAACTTATGCAGCTGCCAAAAAGCATTTACCTCATTTTATTTCAGACCTAAGACTTCATGCTCCTGCAGGAAAAAATAATACTTCTATAAATGATTTTCTGCCTTATCTTCGCTTAAAACAAAGTAAGAACAACAAATTCCTGGCCTTTCAAAATAAAGATGTGGAAGTAATTTCAATTGAAGGTTCAGTCAGTTATGCTTCCTGTACAAATTATATGGCTCCTTATGGGACAAAAGAAAGTGAAGCACAAATTGTCGTAATGCATTTACTTGAAAATTCAATTCTTTGGGAAGAAATCAGGAATAAAGGTGGTGCGTATGGTGTATGGCTTAATTCTGTTTCTGCATTAGGTTATTCAACATTCATGACCTACAGGGATCCAACGCCTTTTAATTCAATTGAAAAGTATCTGAGTATAAAAAATTCTTTATGCGAAAATGAGTTTAATGATGATGATATAGAAAAGTCCATTATGAGTCTGTATTCGCGTGTTATTGAGCCAGAAAGCCCTTATAAAAAAGGAAATAAGGACATGATGTTTTATTTAAGCGGCAGAACTGATTCAATAATTAAAATGAATATCAGGAACTTACTTTCACTGAATAAGAAAGATATTCAGCTTGCCCTAAAGGATTTTTCTTCTAAGGAAGTGTGCGGAAAGATTGTCATTTGTTCTCCGGCTTCAAATTTTACAAAAAAAGAAAAAAAATTAGTGAAAAATTTTATAATCTGAGTTATAATTAAATAAATATAAGTTATGGAGTAGGTAGGCAAATATGGATAAATTAAAGACAAATCAATTAGTTGCTTTAATGCGACATTTAGTAAGTGATGTACAGGGTGCTCCATATCCTGGAGATGATTTCGAAGCAGAATTATATAAAATCTGGTATGAACATTTGCAGAGAAACGCTCAGAATTGTTTTGAATTTCTTGATGAATTCTTCCCAATGGAACAGAAAGAGATTGATGATATTTTGAAAAAAATGCTTAAGTAACCAATGAAGTTCTGCCGATAATAAATCATAGTGTATGGTTTATGGCAGGCTTTGTAAATGAGTTTTAATAAAAGATTTAATGCAGAACGCTACATGTTGAAGTCATTTCGAAAAAAGAATTGTTTCGATAAATGGCGTTTAGTTACAAAAGCAATAAGTTCCTCTACAGAAGAAGAGTGTCTTTTTTTCTTTGATTTTTTAGTTTTAAATCCGTCAGTTTCTCCTGATAGTGTTGTAATAGGCCGAAAAAATCCTACCGTAGCTGATGAAAGTTACATTCAATATGCCTTAACTGGCTCTGAAATCGAAAAGAAGTATATTAAGTTAGATTCAGAAATTCCTTCTTACGCTATGGTCTCTGTTTGTAAATTAGGAAATTTAAATAAGCATGTAAATAATTATTTTAAGTGCAATTCACTCAACATTGGAAAGGATTCATTTATAATAACTTTTGGCAAAGACAGTGAAACTGAATGCACCTTTGCAGATGATTACAGCGTGGGCTCTGTTTTTGTAAATAATAAAATGCTTGTAGATAAACCTGAGTATTTAAGTAATACCGGCTATTTTAAGTGGAATCTTAAATTTGAAAAACTGGAAGAGCCAAAAAATGGATATTTATCAGGCTTAAATAACTGGAATATCGTTTCAGGAAAAGTAAACTGCGAAGGCTCAATTGATTGTGACGGTGAAACATTCATTGTAGAATCAAGAAATTCTTTCGCATATATCGATAAAGACTGGGGCAGAGTGTATCAAAATCCACTTTATCATTTAAGTTCAAATAATTTTATAAGTCAAATTACCGGTCAAAGATTAACTAATTCATATTTTGCAGTTCAGGGCGTTTATAATGATAGTCTGAGTGTTTTATTACATCTGGAAGGTGAAGATTATTATTATACGGCAAAAAGAAATAATAAAAACGAGTTAAAATTTGATGTTTCTGAATCAAAATCTGATGAAGACTCGGCTCTCCTGCACTGGTCAATTTCTTTATTCTATAAAAAATCTGTTCTTGATATTGATATTTTCTGTCCTACAAATAAGTTACATTTAAGAGATTATGAATGTACTTATGGTGAAAGTGATTTAATGGAAGTTCTTTCCGGAAATGGATACGGTGAAATAAAATTCTATCATCAGAACAAAAAGACTCTTGAATTAATTGAACATATCAGGGTCGTTTCCTGTTTGTGCGAATATGGAAACATTCAGGGCTTAGAATCTGAAGAATAACTTTATTTCCAATAATTTTTTATCAAAATAAAAAAATTTGATTTCCTCATTTAAATTTATTAGTTTTATATAAATAAAAAATAATGGAGGATTTAAAATGAATTTTGATAATATGACAATTAAGCTTCAAAATGCCATTCAGGAAGCTGCCTCTTTAGCTCAAAAAAATGACAGCCCACAGATTGAAAACGAACATATTCTGTATTCACTTCTTTCTCAAAATGACGGATTAATAAAACCTCTGCTTGAAAAAATTGGTGTTAATTTTGAAAATTTATATGATGAAGTAAGTTCTAAAATTAATTCCCTGCCAAAAGTTACTGGCAATGCTCAAATGATACTTTCACAGGATGCTCAAAAAGTGCTTGCAAAAGCAGAAAATTATATGTCCCTTCTAAAGGATTTATATCTTTCCTGTGAGCATGTATTTTTATCGTTGACAGAAAGCGATTCTTCGTGTGGTCAAATCCTGAAAAAATACGGCTGCACAAAAGAGGTTATCCTGAAAGCCCTGCAGGAAATCAGGGGCAACCAGACTATTGATTCTCAAAATCCCGAAGATAAAATGCGTTCCCTGGAAAAATATTGCATCGATTTAACTCAAAGGGCCCGCCAGGATAAAATTGATGCTGTAATTGGCCGCGATGAAGAAATAAGGCGTGTAATGCAGGTAATTAGCCGCCGCACAAAAAATAACCCTGTTTTAATTGGTGAACCTGGAGTTGGTAAAACTGCAATTGTAGAAGGTCTTGCATTAAGAATTGCAAAAGGTGATGTTCCTGAATCTTTGAAAAACAAGCGTTTACTTGCACTTGATTTAGGACAGCTTGTTGCCGGTGCAAAATTCAGGGGCGAGTTCGAAGAGCGCTTAAAGGCTGTCATTAATGAAGTAAGTAAATCTTGCGGACAGATTATTTTGTTTATTGATGAACTGCATACAATTGTCGGTGCCGGTGCCAGTGAAGGAAGTATGGATGCTTCTAATCTATTAAAGCCTGCTTTAGCTCGTGGTGAACTGCATGTTATCGGTGCTACAACCTTAAACGAATATCAGAAATACATAGAAAAAGACGCTGCCCTTGAGCGAAGATTCCAGCAGATTTATTGTGCTGAGCCTACAGTTGAAGACACAATTGCAATCCTTCGAGGGCTTCGTGAGCGCTATGAAATTCATCATGGTGTAAAAATCAGTGATGAATCCTTAGTTGCCGCAGCTACCTTAAGTGACAGGTATATTACAAACAGGTTTTTACCCGATAAAGCAATTGATTTGGTTGATGAAGCAGCCAGCCGACTTAAAATGGAAATTGAAAGTCAGCCGGAAGAACTTGATAAACTTGAACGCAAAATTTTACAGCTTAGCATTGAAAAACAATCTCTTACAAAAGAAGATGATGATTTGAGTAAGCAAAGATTGTTAACCCTTGAAAAAGAACTGTCAGAAATTAAAAATCAGCGGGATGTAATGAAGCTTCACTGGGAAAATGAAAAAAAATCTATCGAAGGTTCAAGAAAGCTAAAAGAAGAACTTGAAAAAGCCCGTTTTGAAGAAGAGAATTATACCCGCGAAGGAAACTTAGAAAAAGCTGCAGAATTACGATATTCAGTTATTCCTTCTTTACAAAAACAGCTTTCAGAAGCAGAAGAAAATAAAGCTGCAGAAATTAATGCTGAAAGAAAAAATATTCTCAGAAAAGAAGTTTGCGAAGAAGATATAGCAAAAGTTTTAAGTGTCTGGACTGGAATTCCAGTTGCTAAAATGATGGCTTCTGAAAAGCAAAAATATCTTAAGCTTGAAGAAGAACTGCATAAAAGGGTAGTCGGTCAAAATGCTGCTGTTGTTTCTGTAAGTAATGCAATCAGGCGAAATAAAACCGGCTTAAATGATCCGAATCGACCACTTGGAAGCTTTCTCTTTTTAGGTCCTACAGGAGTCGGTAAAACTGAACTTGCAAAAACCTTAGCTGCATTTTTGTTCAATGATGAAAAATCCCTTACCCGCATTGATATGAGCGAATATATGGAAAAATTCAGTGTATCCCGCTTAATTGGAGCTCCTCCAGGATATGTTGGCTATGACGAAGGAGGGCAATTAACAGAAGCTGTCAGAAGAAGACCTTACAGTGTTTTATTACTCGACGAAATTGAAAAAGCTCATCCAGATGTATTCAATATTTTACTTCAGGTTTTGGACGATGGAAGATTAACTGATTCTAAAGGAAGGGTAGTTGATTTTAAAAATACCATAATCATTATGACAAGTAATTTAGGTTCAGATTTAATTCTGGAATCAAAAGATGAATCTTTATTGAAGCAGCAATTGAATGAATTAATGAAAAAGTTCTTTAAGCCAGAATTTTTAAATCGAATTGATGAAGTAATTAGTTTTAATAAACTGGAAAAGGATGATATAAAAGAAATTGTCAAAATTCAGTTAAATAAAGTAATTAAAAGGCTTGCAGATAACAATGTTGAATTGGTATTTACAGATTCAGCAATTGATTTTATCTCAAACAAAGGATTTGATTCAGATTTTGGAGCAAGACCTGTAAAGAGAGTGATACAAACTTATGTTGAAAATAAACTTGCTGCTCTTTTACTGGATGGAACTGTTTCAAAAGATTCTCAGATAATTGTAGAAGCTGATGGAAATGATTTGAACTTTAAGTTGAAGTAAAAAAAAAAGACTGCCAGTAAAATGACAGTCTTATGAGCTATTGCAGACTCGAACTGCAGACAGCCGCCTTAAAAGGGCGGTGCTCTACCACCTGAGCTAATAGCCCATCCGTTTAACAACGTGACTATACTATATAGAATTTAATAATTTATGTCAACAATAAATTCTATTTATTTTACAAAATTTAAAAATCTTTTTTGTTTGTCATTTAGTTAATTCTCTGATAAAATTGTATAAATTTATTTAAGGAGTTTTATATGAATAAGTACGAAGGCACAAAAACTGAGAAAAACTTACAGGCAGCATTTAGTGGAGAATCACAGGCAAGAAATAAATATACATATTTTGCATCTGTTGCAAAAAAAGAAGGCTATGAGCAGATTGCTGAGATCTTTTTAAAGACTGCTGATAATGAAAAAGAACATGCCAAAATGTGGTTCAAGGAACTTGGTGGAGTAGGCAATACAATTGAAAATCTTTCTGCCGCTGCTGATGGTGAAAATTTTGAATGGACAGATATGTATGAGGATTTTGCTAAAACAGCAGAAGAAGAAGGTTTTAAGGCTCTTGCTGCAAAATTTCGTATGGTTGGTGCAATTGAAAAGCGTCACGAAGAGCGTTATAGAGCTTTATTAAAGAATGTAGAAACTGCAGAAGTTTTTGAAAAAAGTGAAGTAAAAATATGGGAATGCAGAAATTGTGGTCATATTATTGTTGGAACTAAAGCTCCAGAAGTTTGTCCTGTTTGTGCTCATCCAAAAGCTTATTTTGAAGTTTCTGCTTCTAATTATTAATACCTATTGTGTATAAAAAAACACGCAAGATTTTCTTGCGTGTTTTTTTTGTGTTTAAAATGGAAGTGGCGGGAATTGAACCCGCGTCCAAAGAGGCAAACCAGGCACCTCTACAGGTTTATTGAAGCGAGGTAGTTGTCGGGAAACGGTAGCGGCTTCAAAGGCGTCGTCTCCGTATTTTGGAAAAATGTCCTCTAAAATATCCAAACCTATTCTAGAGCAAGTCCCTGTTTTTGATGGAATTACAAAAAGTTAGGAACAGCACCTCTTGTATTCCATCGCTGACTTATGCAGCGAGTGCGAAAGAAGATTCAGCTTCTGCTTCTTCTTCTCTTCTTCTGCGGTTAGCAGTTATTTTTTTGTCAGTTCAAGGTACCTTCACACCTACCTGCAGCACAAGATTTCTCCAATCTGTCGAAACCGGTGCACTCCCGATTTTATTTATTCAGCATCATCTAACGATACACCATGACGTTTCTGCTGGAATTTCTTTAGCATTGCAACGCCATTTCGTTTATCGTTATAGATAAAACCACCATTCCAATACTCTAATGCAGCAAATAAAGCGTTTCCGCCGTCCTGCTCATCAGATTTTTTTGTTCTAAATGAAACATAATTAGCTAATTCTTCGAAATTTGAATTATGTAAACAATCAAGACGTTTACGGTTAAATTCGTTCCATTTTTCCAGATCCTTAAAGCCTTCACCTTCATCTTCTACAATAATATGTGCGTGACTTGGACTAAAAGAATACCATATTTTTACTTTTTTATTAATATCACAGTGATTTCCATGTTTTACTGCGTTTTTAATAACTTCGCTTATCTGCTGCTCAAGAAGGTTTATTTCCTTAATTTCAAGAGGAGCTGACTGAACTATTAAAAGTGTAAAATATCTGATTTGCCTGAAGTTTGATGGAAATTCTTTGTAAAGCATATTTGACTTATCAAATAATGGATCATTTCCATCAGATCTTAGTTCTTTAATTTCGTCCATAGACAACCTCACTATTCATTAAGCATTAATAATGCTTCTTCAACACTGTTTGCAATAGGGAAATATCCCATAAGTTTTGTTAATTCAATAACCTTCTTTACTGAACCATGGACATTTGAAATATAAAGCTTTAAGTTCATTTTTTTAATTGTTGAACAAATATAAATCAAGGCTCCAATTCCAGACGAGTCTATATAATCAACTTGTTCAAGATTAATAACAAAGAACTTAACATTTTTTTCTAACATTTTTAATACAAGTTCTTTTAATTTGTATGAGTTATACAAATCCATTTCACCATTAATGTCAATGATGTAAACCTCACCATTCTTGCGTATCTTCAATTCCATAAGTTATTCTCCTTATATTATATAACCTTTGAACTCAAAATTTAACAACCAGTAATGATTGATCATCATGAACCGGCATATTTCCAGCAAACGTCTTAATATCTGCTTTAATAGCATTTGCAATATCTTTAGCTGAAGCAGAATGATTTGAAATCACAAGTTTCAAAATAGATTCTTTTGAATACTGCTGACCATTTTCATTCAATGTTTCAACCAAACCATCTGTATATGTAAATATTATATCACCACTTTTAATTTCTTGGAATATATCTTTATAAATTGATGTTTTATCTACACCAATTGGTTCACTGCTCTTAGAAAGCTTTTCAATCATATTTGATTTAGAATTATAGTAATAAATCGGAGTGGTTCCGCCCGTTGATAATTCTAACTGATTCTTTGTTGGATCATAATTTATAAGGGCACATGACGCAAAGTGGTCTGTTGTAAAGCTTTCACCTGCAATTCCATGGTTTACCCATTCCAATATCTTTCCGGCAGACTGCTTTGTATTAACTACAAGTCTGAGCATTGCCCTGAGCATTGACATAACAAGAACATTGTTAATTCCTTTTCCAGCTACATCACCCATTATGAATGAAATTCTGTCTTTTCTTGAAACTAATATGTCATAGAAGTCACCACAAACTCCGTCAACAGGATTCCATAAGGTACCAAACTGCAATCCTTTTATTACTGGAAGCTTTGTTGGGTGTAACATATCCTGGATATGTGTTGCAATGTAAGATTCCATTAAAAGGTTATTGTGTTCAATAGTTTCTTTTACAGAAATAACATATTGTATGATAATGGCTGCAA
This sequence comes from Treponema sp., assembly GCA_016282835.1. GTDB lineage: Bacteria > Spirochaetota > Spirochaetia > Treponematales > Treponemataceae > Treponema_D. The sequence goes on from JAEELR010000108.1 coordinate 12,789, forward strand.
AATCAGCAAGATTAGTTGCAATCTTTAAATCATCTTCATTAAAAGGTATGTTACCTTTTTTTCTTGCAAAGGCAATTTCACCAATTACTCTATCAGAAACTTTCATAGGTACAAAAATGTATGTTCCGCAAAGAAGGAAGTCTTCAGGACCATTTTGATAAATTCTATAGTCAAGTTCCGGGTTTGTAACTAATTCTGCTTTACCTGAGGTAGCAATTTCACCGAATATATTTTCTCTTAAAGGAAATGATGCAAATTTGAAATTGGTAGAAACTCGAATTGGTTTATGAGGCATATCGCTTGGAAGCTTATATGGCGGAGGAAAATCTCCTTCAAATGATTTTACAGAAATAAGGTCTTCAAAATCATCAACCATTAAAATAATTGCACCATCAGCGTTTATTTCATTTTTTATGGTTGTATTAATATAGTTTAGAAGATCTGTCATTCCATTTTCACTTGTAAATGACATAGACGATTGATTTATAAATCCTTTTACCATATCCATTGACTTTTTATCATTCTCAGTAAAAGAAATTAAATCCTTTTTTATAGCTTCAGCACCCATTTCTGCTTCCAGCTTTTTTGTTGCTTCATTAACAGAATGTGGAACAAGCTTTGATATAACTTTTGGTTCAAATGTACAAAGAACGATACAATAGGCAAGAACCAGGATTGATATAACAAAGAAAGCAATTGAAATAATAAGCAGTGATATGCTTTCTGAATCTTCGGAATTTATATTTGCTATAAGGGTTGCAATAGAGCCGCCCATACCTGAAAGTGCAGATAAAAATGCTACATAACTTACTCTGGCGGTGCTTTTCTTTTTTATGATAAAGAGAAGTACAAAAATTACTAAAGAGATAGCTGAAGTTGCAATCAGAAATATATTTGCTAGTGAATTTGATAGTGCCACAATAAAGCTCCTTTATTCCTTAGTTGTTACACTTTAAATATTAACATTGAATAGATTAACCGTCAAGAAATATAATATGAATAATTTTTTACTTGCTTTGTTTAATCTTTTTCTTTGCAAAATAATTCTTTATCCTCTTAAATATTGATTTTTTATATTTTTTCTTAAACCTCAAGGTCGCATCTTCTAAGCTGTAGTCATTTCCGAATCTTTTTTTCAGTTCATCCCAATATTGGATTACGAAAACATATAAATCAGACTTTGTTCTGCCTTTGAAATTTTTAAGGATATTATATTTTTCTATTGATTCAATAACTGGAACATAAACATTATAGAACCAGGATTTTATTGCTTCCTGCTCAGGAATTTCTTTTTCCTGGTTTTCATTTATATAGTATTTATGGATTAAAATGTGGTTATAGATTAAATCATAAGAGCCCGGAGAGGTGAAATCCAGACACCAGTAATCAGTTAAATCTCCGAAATTTGTTTCTGTATAAAACACTCTTTTTTCGTAGTTTATAACCTGCTTTTTCATTTCACTTATTGTTGAACCTGGTTTTAGTTTTATTTCGCTCTGCAATGAAATTATTTCTGCATCAATAAATTCTATTCCCTGCATTTTTGCAACTGAAACACGATGATTTCCGTCTCTGACAAAATATAAGCCGCCAAGTTCATAAACCTGAATAGGAGGAAGAATAATATCCTGTAAATGAGCCTTGTCTACATTCTGCCATCTTTCTTTCAGGAAGTTATTTTTAGGGAAAAAGTGATTGTCAAAATCATTGTAACGGCCTTCTGAACCTACAATAAGATTGATTGGAATTGTCTGCATTCCTTTATAAACTTCATTCTTTGGCTTTAGTATTTTCTTTAAATCAGAAAGTGAAATTAATTTTGTTTCATCAAGATTTAAAAAGTGTTGTATTTCATTAAATAAAGCTTTATTTCTTGCTTTGTTAAAATCTTCAGCGGTCTGAGTGGATAAATAAGTTGTGCTCATATTTATCTCCTTTTTTATTTTGTTCAATTTCTATTACTAAGTGTGAATAACAGTTTATTACATCTGTTTCTAAAACTCTTGTATGTCTTTTATCCTGTAAATCATATAAATGAATATGCCCGTGGATTAAAAGTGAAGGCCTGAATTTTTTTATAAACCAGTTAAAGCATTCAAAGCCCTGATGACAGCGGTCTTCACAGTCGTGAATATGTCTTGGAGGAGCATGTGTTAAAAATATATCACAATATCTTCCATAGCGGATTTTATTCCAGATTAATCCTGGGATCATTTTTATAAGCTGGAGTTTCATTTCTTTTTCTGTATATTGTGCTTTTCCCTTGTTGTATCTTTTGCACCCTGAAACACCGGATATTAATAGCGGGCTGTGTTTTTTTTCATCAATCTTAAACTGCAGGTTTTTGTACCTGAGATTTCTGTTGCTTACATAATCTGCGCCATGACCACTTGTTACTGTTTCATGTATGTCATCAACTTCATCTGAAAAGAAGGACTTTTTCTTGAATAAATCAAATTCTTCCAGGTTGTGATTCCCGAACACGAAGAAAGCTGGTTTTCCCAATGATGAAACAATGAAATCAATGTAAACCATATCCAGGTCGCCGGCACATAGAATTCCATCTACGTCTCCATACCTCTCTTTTAAATTTGTGGAGTAAACGAGAGGATCTATCATGTCTGAAACACAAAGAAATTTCATGAGTTAAATTGCGGCTTTTTTAATATGTTTTCCAGTTTATCTTTTGTAACTAAAACAACTGTTCTGTTTTCTGCATATTTTACAGCGGCAGGAGTAAATGATGAACTTGTGATTACAATACCTTTCATATAGCCTTGCGATTTTACTGTATCAACAACTTTCCTTATTACTGATTCTTCAATAGGATTATTTTCTCTGTAAAACAAAATCAGATAGTTTTGATTTCTGACATTCATCCAGTTATCATCTTTTCTTTCTGTAGCAAGCATTGAACAGCCGTATTTTGTAGGCTCGCATTTCTGGCAGTGAAGGTTTATTCCGTACTGGGTGATTTTTTTGCATAATTCAACAAAGTTTACAGCTGATGAAGTTAAATATTCTTTCATTCCGTCGTTTGTCTGCAAATCTTTGTATTGATTTAATTTGGTTACAACATCTTTATAGCGGTTGTTAATTTTAAAAACTCTTTCCCATTGATCAATTGCTTTTTCAATTTTGCGGTTCTTTTCATAACAGGCAGCTAAAAGGTACCTTGCGAATAAGGTTTCAGCGGATGAATCGTCTTTAGAGGATTTGACGGCAAGTTCCAATTCATTAATTGCCTGTTCTGTCTGTCCTGCAAGCATTAAACATGAGCCGCGTTCAATTAAAGATTTTTGTTTGAAATCCGGAGATCTTTGAGACTTTTCAAATGCCTTTACTGCAGCAGGTAGATTTTTTGTGCTTTTAAGTATTTTTCCCAGATAATAATAGTTTTCATAGTTTTCAGGATTTAATTTTATTGAAGCTTCAATTACAGTTTTTGCATCTGCATACTGCTTGTTCTGATAAAGCAAATGTCCCATAGCTGTAAGGGATGGACCGTGATTTTTATTTATCTTAATGGCTTTCTGATAAAATCCCATTGCTAAACTTAGCTGGCCGATAGTTTCATAGTTTTTTGCAATATTATAATAATTTTCTGAATTTCTTGGATCAAGTTTTGACAGTAAAAGATATTCCTTTAGGGCTTCCTCAGTTTGATTATATTTTGAATACAGAATTGCCATTTCCTTTCTGAATTCTACTTCTGAAATATCACCATTGAATACCATGTTTTTGTTTACAGTCTGATATTCCATAAATGCAAGTTCTGTTTTTCCATCAGCAAAATATGCTTTTCCAAGCCAGTAATGCACTACGAAATTTCTTGCATCTTTTGAAAGTATTGATTTAGCAATTTTTTGTGCCTGCTGATATTTGCCGTCTTTAATATACTTTTGGATAGAAACAATCTTAGAAGGAGATGTTGAGTTTTTTAATATCATTATGAGTATTGAGGCTATAAATGCTATTGCAATTGCACTGATTATTATAATTGTTAAGGTATTCAATGTAATCCGCCCTTTTTCTATATTATTAAGATTACTCTTTTATAAATAATCTGTCAATTTTAGGATAAGTATTTATCTTTTTATTGTTATTTTTACGAAAAAAAACGATAATATTTATATGAAAATAAAATGTTTTATTTTTGTTTTTATTGCTTTTATTTCCTTTAATTTATTTTCACAGGAATCAAATTTCAGCAAGGGTGAAAAATTATTTATTGAAAATCATCCGGAAGAATGTATTCCATATTTTGAAAAGGCTATTTTAAATGGAGAAAACTCTAAAGCCTATACTTATCTTTCTGTTGCCTATTTCCAGATAAAGAAATTCAATGAAAGTGTAAAAGTTTGTGAAAAAGGAATGAATGATTTTGCTTCTGATAAAAAAATCCTGGCATATAATGCTGGAAATTCCTGTTATGCACTGGGGCTTTTTGAGGAAGCAGAAAAATGGTACTCGATTGCAATTTCTGCTGATTCATTATTTTTCGACCCGATTTTAAACAGAGCAAATGCCAGACTTAAATCAGGTAAAATAGATGAAAGTATTTTAGACTATGAAAAATATTTGAGCATGGTTCCAGATGATGTTCAAAAGGATAATATTGTTCTGCTGATAAAAATGCTGAAAGACTATAAGGTTGAACTTGCAGAACAGGAAAGAATCAGGCTTGAGGAAGAAGAAAAAATTAAAGCTGAAAACGAAAGAATTCAACGAGAGCTTATGGAACAGGAATTGAAGCGAAAGGCTGAACTTGAAAAACAGTTAGCAGAAGAAGCTGAAAAAAGGCGCAAGTTATTGGAAGATGTGGCTTCATCACTACAGAACAATGAAGCAGAAAATATGTCGGCAGGAGCTGAAGGAACTTTTGATTATGAGTACGAAACAGAACTTGAATAATGATGTTGAAGTAAAGGAAGCAAAAAAAGCTAAAACAGTTTCAAAAAAAGCATCAACAACATCTAAGGAATTAAAAACTAAACCGGCTGAAAAAAAAACTGTAAGTGCAGCAAAAAAAACAAGTGCTAAACGAGAAGTCGCTGTGGAAACTGAAAAATTAACAGTAAAAAAAATGCTGCAAAGACCGATGTAAAGAGAGCTGCAAAGACAGAAGTAAAAACAGAAGTAAAAACAGCTCCAAAAAATAAAGCTGCAAAGTCTGAAAATGAACCAGCAAAAAAAACTACAGCTGCAAAAACTACTGCTGTAAAGACTACAGCTAAAGCTACAGTTAAAAAAACTGAGATAAAGCCTAAAGTTAAAGATACTTCAAGCACTGATGTAACAGTAAAAGAAATTAAACCTGTACCAAAGTCTACCAGTGTAAAAAGTAGTGAAGCTAAAAAAACAGATTCAACTCTTTTGTTCAATTCAACAGTGTTTAACGAAGCTTCTGCAAAAACTGTTTTTGATGAGCAGAAAAAAGCTGAAAGCTACAGTCAGAATAAATCTGAAGGC
>JAEELR010000109.1 GCA_016282835.1 Treponema sp.
CTTCTGATGATAAAACTGAAAATTATTTTACTTTACGGACAAATGAAACTGGGAACAGCGATTATATAAATAATAATGGTGAGTTTTCATTTTTAGGTACAGAAGTTTACTATAAAATCTATAAATACAAAAACAGAATGTCTTATGTGGAATCTACCATAAGTACAAGGAATTCAAGTTCTGATATTACAAGTGCTGCTTCCTATTTGTCAGAGCATTACTCAAAGCTTATCTGCTATGAAAACGGTAAAAAAAGCGGCACTATTTTAGATCCTTTGGTGCCACCTTCTGGAAACGGGGTAAACCGTTATGTCTATATCAGGCTTAACACTTACCAGAATCTTGTACCTGCTGTAAAAATTTCTGATTCAATTATAAAATCATGTACTGAAGAGGAGCGAGATTATATTGTCTGCAGAGACATTGGCGGAAAGACTTATGGCTTTGATTTTTCCACAGATGATTCTCAGCGCTATGAAAATCCTGTTCCTGCTGATGGTGACAGCGATGTAGATTATACAGGGACTGCAAGTGATGGCGAAGAAGAAACTGACTGGTATATACATTTGTATGCAGTAAGTTCCGGCCGCGATACTTCTTATTCAATGTCTTACAGTAAAGTTGAGCCTTTAGGTGCCGTGAGAATTTCAACTAAAGACTATTCTAATTAGTGAATTTCATTTCATAAAATTCTGAAAATTACGCTTAAAAGTTCTTGTCAAAAGTTTAATAATATTATATATTAGTTTCACTTGGCGCTTTAGCTCAGTTGGATCAGAGCATCTGCCTTCTAAGCAGAGGGTCGGCAGTTCGAGCCTGCCATGCGTCATGAATTAAAGGCTTCTTCTTAACTGGAGAAGTCTTTTTTTTATATGTATTGTGATTTTTTCGTTCTTTATATATATTTATTGGGTAAATATTGCAAAGGGAGATACACAAATGGTGGATAATCTACTCGAAATAAAAGGTTTGTGTGCAGGAATTGGAGAAAAATCAATTCTTAAAAATATAAATTTAAATATCAAAAAAGGCGAGGTACATGTTCTTTTAGGACCAAACGGTGCCGGAAAATCAACTTTGGGCTACACTTTAATGGGAAGTCCTGAATATAAAGTAACTGACGGCCAGATATTTTTTGCAGGCCAGGATATTACTGAAGAAGCTACTGACAAAAGGGCAAAACTTGGGCTTTTTATGAGTTTCCAGGAGCCTCTTGAAGTTCCCGGCATTTCTTTAGAAAGCTTTATCCGCGCTTCATTGCAGCAGGTTACAGGTGAAAAAGTTAAGCTTTTTGCTTTCCAGAAGGAATTGGAAAAAACAATGGACCTTTTGGATATGAATCATAAATATGCAGAAAGAGACTTGAATGTTGGTTTTTCTGGTGGTGAAAAAAAGAAGTCAGAGATTCTTCAGCTTTTAATGTTAAAGCCAAAACTTGCAATCCTTGATGAAACAGACTCAGGCCTTGATGTTGATGCTGTCCGAACTGTCAGTAAAGGTGTTCAGGCATATAAAGAATCAACAGACGGGGCACTTTTAATCATTACTCACTCTACGAGAATCCTTGAAAGCTTAAAGGTTGACTATGTGCATATTCTTGTTAACGGACATATTGTTCACACGGGAGACGGCAGCCTTGTAGAAAAAGTTAATGAAGAAGGCTTTGATAAATTTATTCCTCAGGAAATTAAAGATGCCGAAAGAAAAGAAAAGCTTGCTCTTGCGGCTAAAGAAGCAATGGAAGCTGTAAAGAAAGCAAGTGTTAACGGAGTTCTTTAATGGCCGAAGATAAAACTGTTATAAAGGATATAGACACTTCTTTATATGATTTTAGGTATGAAGAAAGTGATAAAGATTTTTATAAGATTCGCGCCGGACTCGACAATTCAATTGTAGAAAAAATCAGTTCTGAAAAAAATGATGTTGACTGGGTTCGTGAATTAAGACTTAAGTCCCTAGAGATTTACAACAAAATGAAAGAGCCTGACTGGGGTCCTGACATCCGCGATCTGGATATTCAAAAGATTGTAACTTATGTTAAGGCAAAAACTCAAATGTCTGCTTCATGGGATGATTTGCCAAATGATATAAAAGAAACTTTTGTTAAGCTTGGAATTCCTGAGGCTGAAAGAAAAAGTCTTGCCGGTGTCGGAGCTCAGTTTGACAGTGAACTTGTTTATCATAATGTAAAAGATGAAGTTGCTGCTCAAGGCGTTGTATACACAGATCTTGAGAGTGCAATGAGAGGCGAATATGCTGATATCATAAAGAAACATTTTATGCATTTAATTCCACCGACAGATCATAAATTTGCAGCCCTGCACGGAGCTGTCTGGAGCGGCGGAAGTTTTGTATATGTTCCAAAAAATGTAAAGGTCAGCATTCCGCTTCAGTCATATTTCAGATTGAATGCGCCTGGGGCCGGTCAGTTTGAACACACATTGATTATTGTAGAAGAAGGTTCTGACTTGCATTTTATAGAAGGCTGTTCTGCCCCAAAATATAATGTTGCAAATTTGCATGCCGGAGCGGTAGAACTTTATGTCGGTAAGAATGCACGTCTTCGCTACAGTACGATTGAAAACTGGGCAAAGAATATGTACAACCTGAATACAAAGCGTGCTATTGTTGAAGAAGGCGGAAGAATGGAATGGGTTTCAGGTTCATTCGGAAGTCACATTTCATATCTTTATCCGACAACTATCCTTAAGGGCGACAATTCTTCTGTTGAGTTTACAGGCATCACTTTTGCAGGAAAAGGCCAGAACCTGGATACCGGCGCAAAAATGATTCACATTGGAAAAAATACTTCTACTGTTGTAAATACAAAATCCATCAGTAAATCAGGCGGTATCTGTACATATCGTAGTGCAATCGAAGTAAAAAAGAGTGCAACTAATTCAAAAGTCA
>JAEELR010000110.1 GCA_016282835.1 Treponema sp.
ATATGACCAATATGTAAACTAGGACCTGTTGGATCACAGCCTACATAAAAACTTACAGGACCTTTATCCATTAAATCTGAGAGTGCCTGTAAATCTGTACACTGTGCAAAAAAGCCTCTTTCCATAAGAGTTTCAATTGCTTTATTCATAAAAATCTCCGTATATAATTTATAGATGTTCTGTTTATAAATTAAAATTGTTCTCGCATTATACCCTATAAAAAAATGTGTTTCTAGTATAGCGGACACTACAGTCATGGTGAATTTAGTCCAGCCTCTCTATGTTTATGAACTGTACACAGCACCCAAAATTTAAATTCCACAAAATTTACAAATTTTAACTTTTATATGGTATAATATTTCAAATAGAATTTATTAATAAACTTAAGGCTCAGTGGGAAACAATATATAAAAATATGGAAGTAAAAATAAATGGAAATCGCAGAACACTCCTCATTGTTGATGATTCCGAAATTGATAGAGCCATTCTAAAAAATATATTGGACCAGGAATATGAAGTAATTGAAGCAGCCAACGGATATATAGCACTGGAATATTTAAATAATCCTTCATTTCATTTAGACGGTCTCCTTCTGGATATAACAATGCCTGCAATAAATGGATTTGGAGTTTTAGAACGAATTGATAAAACGCGTCTTTCCCAGATACAGGTGCTTCTAATTTCAGCAGAAACAAGCAAAGAAAATATTGTAAAGAGCTTTAAATTTGGGATTAAGAATCTTATAAAAAAGCCCTATGATGCAAAAATGATTTTAAACAAATTAAAAACGCTTTTTGCAGAATCTGCACTCCCCCATGCAAACAATACAGCATCACCTGTAACAGTTATAACGCCTGCTGAAATGAAAGCAATTTCAAGCTATGTCGAAAAACTCAGGCGCGTTTACCTGACATATTTGAAAAGCGTTAACCTTGATGATTCATTATATAAAAAGGTCAGTGAAATCGTACACATTATGCTTGCAAATTACTATGCAGCAAAAACTCCCAGGGATTTGTCACCGGAAGCAATTGAAGTAATTACACAGGCTTCATATTTTTATGACATTGGAAGAATTGTTGTCCGCACAGAGGATAAATCAAAAACATACAATATTGGTGAACTGGATGATATTCCTGAAACGCACACAATTGCAGGAGCAGATTTAATCGGAATCAATTCTACAAAAGCAGTGAGCTATTTTGTAAAAGTCGCAGCAGATATTTGCATGCACCATCATGAACGCTACGATGGAAGGGGCTTTCCTCACAGGCTGAAAAGCAGCATCAACAACCTGTATACGCAGATAGTCGCAATTGCAATTTCATTCTCAAGTAATTTCTTTAAGGTAGATCCTCCGGGCATAAGGGAATATTCAATTGCGTTAAGTGCAATATTAAAGGATAAGGAAGCCTTCAGGCCTGATGTGGTAGAAATATTAGAAAACAGTAAGGATGATATAATAAATTATTATTCTGACAAATAGGTGGAAAGTAATTGAGTACAATATACAGAAAGATTATTAAAATATTGATTATTTTCGCAGTCTCTTTATTTACAGTAACATATTTATTGAATTCCATATTATTTGTTGAAATCGCAAAGAGAAAAATTCAAAACGAAACAGTTAATGAAACTCTATTATTATCAAATTTAACCGACTTAATTTCACAAAGACTTAATAAGGCAAAAATAATTTTATCTGAGAATGATACAATATCGCTTGAAGAAAAAATAGATGAACTGAATAAAAATGAGCAGTCATCAAATGTAGGCTATTGTTTTTTAATTGACTTGGAAGGCAGGACAATTAACAAAAGGTTTAAGGATATAAACTTTATAAATTATTCTTTCTATAAAAAAGCAATTAACGGAAAATCAGGAATAACTAAAATAAACACGCCAGAAAATTTGGAAAAAGAGCAGATTGTTTTCTATACTCCATACATAAAAGATTCTAAAACAGAGGGCGTACTTTTATATTGCTACACAGAAGACTATATAACAACTGTAATTAATATGCTTTCACAAAGTTCAAAAAAGATTTCAGTTCTTTGTGATGAAGAAGGAAACTATATAACCGAACAAAAAGAAAATGAATCTGTAAGCATATTAGATTTTGCAAAAGATAAAATGAGTGACTCGTACTTTAAGCTTTTCAAATCAAAATTTAATGAAGAGAGCAATTTCATTTATAAGTATGGAAATTCAAGGGAAATAAATTTTATCACCTGCAGCACAATATCAGATTATAAAGTTAAATTCATAACGATAAACACAAGTAAAAATATAAAGGCTTTAACAAGAAATTATTTCTTAATCGAAACCTTTATTTCTATAATCCTGGTTCTGTTTTTGGCAATCCAGATAATCATAATCATTGTAAAAAATAAAAAAGCTCAGTTTACAAATCCAAATACAGATGAGAATTTGCAGTTAACAATTGATGCTTTAGGACAAATGTTCATCAAAGTGTATCTGGTGGATATTGAAAAAAACAACTTCATTCAAATTACTTCAAACGATCCATATTCAATCAATATAGACAGGCTTGGAACTTATGACAAACTTTTGAAATCTATAACTTCATTTGCAAAAGAAAAGAGTGACAGTGAAAACCTATTTGCACAGCTTGAAAGAAAGAGTATAGAAGAAACCTTTAATGAGGATGTTTCATATTTGCGCTATGAACTTGAAACAAATTTGAGCGGCTGCGAATGGCTGCATATAATGTTCATTTGTGTAAAGCGAAAAAAGAATAAGCCGGAAAAAATTCTTATTACCCTGCAGGATGTTACAGCAATGAAGAAGGAAGAAGTTCTTTACCACGAATTCATTAAAGAAACTGTAGCAGCAGCAGAAAAAGCAAACCGAACAAGAAATATTTTCTTATCAAATATTTCACACGATATGTTAACTCCATTAAACGCAATTACAGGAATGACAGAGCTTTCTCTCCTGCAGTTAAAGAATAACGAGCCGAATAATAATTCTGAAGAGATTAATAAGCTTATAAATACTAATGAAAAGCTTTCAGGTTATATCGACACAATTGAACAGTCATCTAAGCTTCTCGCAGAACACTTAAATCGTCTTTTAAACTTGTCATCAATAGAGAGCGGAAACTTTGTACTGAAAAAAGAAAATGTAAATATGGAACAGTTTACTTCTTCTATAATCGCAAGGTTTATCCCGCAAATGATTGATAAAAACATCAAGATATATTCTAAAATTGAAAATCTGAATGACAAGGAATATATATTTGACAGTCAGCACCTGGCACTTGCTTTATCAAACATCCTTGAGAACAGCGTAAAATACACTCAGGTTGGCGGCACAATCTTCTTTAGAATGAACGAAAAGTTTACCGGAGTTGAATCGAAGTCTGAACTGGAATTTTCTATTGAGGACACAGGCATTGGAATGTCTAACGATATTATCAATCACATATACGATCCGTTCTACAGAAAAGATAATACACGCTCGGGAAAAATTCCTGGAACCGGAATAGGACTTACGATTGCACAGAACATAATCTCGATGATGGAAGGAACTATTCTTGTAGACAGTGAAATTGCTCACGGAACAAAATTTACTGTCAGGATTCCTGTTAACATTCAGTCTAATAAAAACACAGAAGTTGATATAATTAAAAATGAAAAAATACTTGTCTGCGATTACGATCCATTTACACAGGATTTTATAAAAAATCTTTGCGATTCAACAAACGTAGAAATAAAAACCCTTACTGATAAAAATGATTTAAATTCTATCGATGAAAATAATAATTTCACAATCGTAATTCTAGATAAATTAACTGTAAGCGGTTATGATGCTGAAAAAATTAAAAACTTATTCTCTTCTGCAAAAATCTTTATGACAACTTATGAAGATATAACAAAAGAAGATACCTTCTTATATAATTTTGCAAAATTCATTAAAAAGCCTCTGTTTAATGCTTCTGTACTCAAGAAACTGAAACCACAGGAAACTAAAGAAAAGAGAATCAAAAAAGATAATGAAGAACTTAAGAGAATAGATTATTCAAAACTGCGTGTACTCATAACAGAAGACAATGCATTCAATGCCGAAGTAGCCTCTGCCCTTCTTGAGTCCCTGAAAATACAGACAGAACTTGCAGAGAACGGACAAATTGCAATAGACAAACTGCTTTCTAAACCGGCAGGTTTTTATGATTTAGTTTTAATGGATATAAAAATGCCAAACCTGGACGGCTACACAACTACAAGAATTATCCGTGGCGAAGACCGTGAAGATTTACATTCAATCCCAATCATTGCATATACCTCGTGCGAGAAACAGGAAGAAAAGCTTCTGTGTCTTTCTTCAGGAATGAATGACATTATAGAAAAACCTATCGATATGCGAAAACTGATTGAAATCCTGAACAAAAACCTTCAGTAAATCGCATTCACATAAAATTTAAACTTAAGCGAAACAGATTACTCTTAAATCACACACAGCAAATGACAATTCAGAAATTTTTGTGTATACTCTTATCTATGGATTATTCATATATTCGTTGTGGTTGTGTTAGCCCGGAACTATCTGTATGCGATACAGAATTAAATTCAACCAAAATAATTAGTAAAA
>JAEELR010000111.1 GCA_016282835.1 Treponema sp.
ATCTACGGTTAATATTGTAGAATTTATATCCATAATCAGGATTCTGCTGTAAAAATTCATTCCAGCCTTCACAATAACCAAATACAAGAGTTCCTTCTTTTGGGCTAAGCCAGTCACCATTTTCACATGCTTTCTTAATCTTAGAAGATGAAAGCCCTCTTGTACTCACACATCCTGTTAAGAAAAGGATTGCTGCACTCAAAATTATGAAAAAAACAAGTTTTTTCTGCATCTTTTTTACTCCTATTTTTTTATTAGCGCTCATAGAATTTTACGCCTGCATAAAGTACAAAATTTCCTACTAAATAATTTGAATCCATTGAACCATCATAGCTCTCATGCTTTTTACCATAGAAAGTAGGCATATATTTAAGTCCCAAAAATGGAGAGAATCCTAAATCTGTACAATATGAAACTTCAAGTCCTCCATCAAATCCAAAAAAAGTAGGTGAAAAATTATAATAACTAGATACAAAACTTACATAACCGGCCTGAACTTCTGCAAATGGCATAATTATAAGTTTGTTAAATTTAAATGGAAGTTGAAGCCCTAATACAACTCCCATGTCATAGAAACTTTTAGTATCAGATTCATCAGAATCATATGAATAATAATCATCTTCTCTCTCCAGTGTAAGCTTATCTTTCATCAGCACAAAACCTGCAGACAGATATTTAAATCTATACTTAAAATCAACCATAAATCCATTTGTACTTTCAGTAAGATTCCATAAGTCCCCGGCAGATACAGACATAAGGTACGGCTCTTCAAACTCAAATGATGAACTTTTTTGATTCTGCTCGTTTCCTTTGTTTGAAGATTTTATATCTTTTTTTATATCCTTTTTTAGTCCCTCAAAATCTGAAAGTCTCCAGTTTCCCTGATCTTCAATCCAGAATGACTCAAATGTTTTTTCCCCGCGAGTGAATACAACCTTTTTACCAGTTGATTCATCTGCTGTTTCTTTTACATCAATTCTTTCTGAATCTGAATGAATCTTTGACCAGACAACATATGCAACTGAACAGCGAAGTCCAAGAAGGGGATTGCTTTCAAACACATATGTAACATAGGAACGAACATCACCAGGAGACTTTGCAAGAACTTCTTTAAACGCTTTTTCTCCATAAGAAGAAACCATTGAGTTTGAAATATATGGCAGGAGGAAAGTAAAATCTTCTTTTTCTGAACAGGCTTTTATAAAAGCAACAGAACGTTCATCAAAGGATAAAGCCTTTTTCTGAAGGAATTTTGATTTCACTGTCTGCTCAACTGCAGCGGCAGGAATTGAAAAGTTTGTATTCTGACGGGAAGATGCCGACCAGGTATTTATACCACAAACTTTATAACCGGCTTTACTGGAAGAATCCTTTATAAGAAGAGGACCACCAGAGTTTCCGCCGTCAATCTGTGCAGTGTGCTGAATTACAGAAGAAATTTCAGGGTCAATAAGTTCTTTAATTTTAGCAGATGAATTAGAAACTATACCTTTTCCAAACTGCCAGCTGGGCTTTCCTGCAAGTCCTGGGAATCCGGCAGAAAATACATCATCACCATCGTTAATCTTTGCAAAAGTAAACTGCAGGCCTGGTTTCTTAAAAGATTCCGGCAATGAAATGAGTGCTATATCAACATTTTCATCCGAAAAGACAACCTTCATTTCCTTAAATTCAGAAACTGAGCCATCTTCGTTTTCAAAAGACAGATTAACTGTTTCGTAATTTCCTGCAACATGTCTGTTTGTTACTATATAAGGAGCACCGTTTGAAGCATACCAGATGAATCCGGAACCAAAAGTGCCTTCAAGAAAAGAAGCGATATATTTGGCATAATAAGTATAACCATTGCGTTCCAGAGAATCTTTTAAGTCTGTAAGAAAAACCGTATTTTCACTGGAAAGGTTACCGCGGACTACACAAACATAATCACGAATGGACTGAGCCCACACTGAACAGGAAAACATTGTAATTGCTAAAAGGCAGAAGAGCTTTCGTTTCTGATTCTGCATCTGTTTATTTCTCCTTTTTTATTTTGGGTTCAGTTCATAGAACTAGACTTCGCCCAAATGTTTTTTTCAATTCTTCTGAATAGTGTACACTACCCAAATGGATTTTTCAATTCTATTGGGTAATGTACACTACCCAAATTTTTAAAAAATGAGGCAGTTCGTTCAGTTATGATTATCCATATCATCAAATACACAGGATGTAAAAATAAATGTAAAAAGTATTGCTGTTAAACCTAAAAGAGTTTTCTTCATACAAACCTCCGTCCAAGTCCCTAATTAATAGCATTAATATGTGTTCATTTTTTTTCAAAATTTTTAATAAAAATATCAAACCAATGTATATATATAAATAAGATCAAAATTAAAAACAGGAGGTTCTCATGGAGAACACAAAATATCGCGATTCTGTATTTGTTGATTTATTTATGAAAGATGTAAATGCAAAGGAAAATTTCCTGTCGCTTTATAACGCATTACACAACACGAAATTAAAACTCAGTGAAGTTACAATCGAAAGCGAAATAATCGATCAGGCGTTGTATAACACATATTATAATGACGTCAGTATGATTATTAACGGAAAATTGATTGTCCTTGTCGAGCATCAGTCTACGATTAACGAAAATATGCCGCTGCGGTTCCTGGATTATGTCGTGCGGCTTTACGAAAAAAATGTGAAGCAGGAGAACCGCTATAAAAGGAAGCTGGTTCAAATTCCAACCCCAGAGTTTTATGTTTTTTACAATGGAACAGCCCCTTACCCAGAATTTAAAACACTCCGCCTTTCAGATGCATATATTCAGCAGCAATCAAAACCTCAGTTAGAGCTTACGGTTGATGTTTACAACATCGCTGATCCGCACCCGGAAAAACCTTTGACGCTCCTGGATAAGTGTGCTATTTTAAAACAGTACTGCGAATTTGTAGAAACTGTCAGAAGCTTTAAGGAAAATGATTCTGTCAATCCTATAACAGAAGCAATTTCTTACTGCATAAAAAATGACATTTTAAGCGAATATCTTAAACGAAAGAGCACGGAGGTAAATAATTTGTTAATAGCCAATTATGATTATGAAATAGACAAAAAAGTTTACGCCGAAGAAGCCGCTGAGAAGGCCTATGAAGAAGGCGAAAACAAGCGTGCTAGAGAAGATGCACTTAGAATGCTGAAAGATGGTATTCCTGTAGAAAAAGTTGCTGACTATTGTGCACTTTCTGTTGAACAAATAAAAGCACTGCAATGAGTAATACATTCACATTCAAATTTCTAATAAAGGGTTTTATATGGAACGCAATGCTCAAATCTTAAAGACAAGTGTTATTGGAATTGTTGTAAATGCACTTCTGGCAGGTTTCAAGGCTTTGATTGGCTTTATTTCAGGCTCGATTGCAATAGTCCTTGATGCTGTCAACAATCTTTCTGATGCAGCTTCTTCTTTAATCACAATTATCGGTACAAAACTCGCTTCTAAACGCCCGGATAAAAAGCACCCTTTTGGCTACGGAAGAATTGAATATTTGAGCGCCATGATTATTGCCATAATCATTATGTACGCAGGTATTACTTCGCTTATAGAATCAATAAAGAAAATCATTAATCCGCAGGTTCCAGAATACAATCTTATTTCCATAATTATTATTGGTACTGCAGTTTTTGCTAAATTCTTTTTGGGCCGCTATGTTAAAAAGGTCGGCAAAAAAGTTAATTCTTCATCGCTTATCAACTCGGGCCAGGACGCTCTTTTAGATTCAATTATTTCACTTTCTACATTTGTTGCTGCCATTGTTTTTATGCTCTTTAAGGTTTCGCTGGAGGCATATCTGGCACTCATTATTTCCGTAATAATTATAAAATCTTCTATAGAGATGCTTATTGAAACAGTTTCTCAAATTTTGGGTGAAAAAGCAGATCCTGAATTAGCAAAAAGCATTAAAGCAACCGTAAGATCTTTTAAGGATGTAAACGGAGCCTATGACCTGGTTTTAAACAACTATGGCCCGGACTCTTTCAACGGTTCAATTCACATAGAGATTCCTGACACCTATACTGCAACCGATTTAGATAAACTTGCCCGCCAGATTACAGAAAAAGTTTATGCAGAATACAATATATATTTAACTGCAATCGGTATTTATTCTCAGAACACAAAAAAAGACAATGCAGCACTTATCCGTGACAAAATCAGCTCAGCAATATTAAAAATAGAGCATGTAGTTCAAATGCACGGATTTTACATTGATGAAGAACTGAAAACGATCCGCTTTGATGTAGTAATAAGCTTTGATTCCAAAGACTGTAAGGCAGTTTTCGATAAAGTCTATGAAACTGTTAAAAGTCTTTATCCTGATTATGAGATTCAGCTTACAATGGATATGGAATACTAAGTTTTATTCCGTATAGCTTATATATACAGTTTTATTCTTACCTTTATATTCTACAAGCCAGCCGTTTTTTAAGATGTAGGTTTCCCCGCCCTTTACAAACTTTAAGTATCCAGTTTCAGAAGTCCTATAAATTTCTTCGTCATCTATTCCTTTTACTGTTGGAGAAATTTTATTTAAAGTGATTTCTGTAACTCCGTAGCTGATTACATAATTGTATTTAACACCAAGATTAGGAAAAATATTATCATAACAGTCTATGTAACAGTTTGAATATTTATATATGCCGTCAGATTCAGTCTGGTAAACTGTGGCATATTTATAAGCTTTTTTCTTATCGTTCATATCAGGACTAACGGTCCATGACTCTTTTGCTTTATCTACTGTTATTTCTTCCCACTGAAATTTTGATTCAATTTGAGGCATGGAAGAAATTTTTTCCATATTGCTGAAGGTGTCAAATGTTTCCTTAAAAAATGCACCACAGGATGTAAAACTTAAAGCAGAAAAAACTACTGAAACACATATTACAAATTTTTTTATATTAAATGATTTTTTCATATAAACCTCTTATATAAAACTAAAAGCTTAGTCTTCATACACAATATAGGTGTAACACATATCGTGATAATCCTCTGTGTTGGTTATTATTTTGTCTAAAATCAACCAGCCGTTTCTAAAGATTTTTTCATCATAATCATTAGCATCGGGTACAATCTTTACTAAAGAAGGGTCTTCTTCTGCCTGAAAGAATTGATAATCTTTTAATTCTTCAAAATTAAATGTTAAAGTTGTAACGGAAGACATTACTGAAACCACATAATTATTAGATTCTAATTTTACACGGCAATGTTCTGTCTTTCTGATTTTGTTTGCTGTGTACAGTTCATAAACGGTTGCCTTATTATGCTGCTTGCCTGAAGGGAAAGTACTCCATAAACTTTGAGCTTCATCTGTCGAAATTTTAGTCCAGTTATATTCGGAATCCTCAAACTTATTCGGGATTTCATCTACAGATGTAATGCAAGATGTAAAAGCTAAAACAAAAGCTAATAAAATTAAATTAAATATTTTGGTTTTCATACAAATCATTATAATACAATTGGTTTATATATACACTAGCAAAACCAAATTTGAGCCGCAATGGAAGCCCTTTAGTATCGAACGAATGTGAGATATGAGCGGACTCGCGAAGGCTGGAACTGCGGATGATGTGTATAAGTGTTTTCTTAGCAATTGTTTTAAAAGTGTAATTTAAAATTGCGAATCCAAAGGATAAAATTTTATAAAACTTATATGTGTGATATAATGCATTTTACTACGGAGGATTTATGGATTTTACTACAGTAATTAAAGAAAGATTTTCGTGCAAGAAATTTAA
Organism: Treponema sp.; assembly: GCA_016282835.1. Classification (GTDB taxonomy): domain Bacteria; phylum Spirochaetota; class Spirochaetia; order Treponematales; family Treponemataceae; genus Treponema_D. Next base: position 5,773 of record JAEELR010000111.1, read on the forward strand.
TGGAAAGCAGATTACACAGGAGCAGCTGCAGGAAATTTTAGAAGCGGGACAGGCGGCTCCTACTGCGAAAAATTTACAGGAGTGGCATATTTACGTTGCGCAGAAAAAAGAGTCGCTGGCAATAATTGATGAACACACCCCCTGCCGGTACAACGCCCCTACTGTTCTGGTTGTGGCTTACAATAAGGAAAACGTTTTTAGCTATCCCGGGGGAAAGGCTTCTTCCGGTGCTGAGGATGCTTCTATTGTTGCGACACATCTGATGCTTGCTGCCTATAATGCAAAGGTTGACAGCTGCTGGCTGAATAATTTTGACCCGGAAAAACTTGCAGAGGCGCTGAAGCTTCCTGAAAACGAAGAAATTTTAATGCTTTTAGATTTGGGTTATGCAGGCGATGAAGGAAAACCGCTGCCGAATCACTTTTCAAGAAAAAGTTTAAGTGAGACTGTCAGTTATATTTAGTTTGAAGCGGGACAGATCCTGAAATAAATTCAGGATGACAGATTTATTTCGGGACAGGGAGGGGCTCCCGGACAAAAAAAGCGTCCCCCTGTTACCAGAGAGACGCAAAGTTAAATAATTAAATGATATCTTTAATTATAAAAGGAGCAAATTAAATTCCAGGGAATGCAACTTTATAGAGGATAGATGTGCTAGAATCGTCTGCAAGCCATACACAGTGATTAGCACGGTCGATACAAACTGATTCTGTATTTCCTTTTGTAATTTTTGAAATATCGTAAATTGTCTTAAGTTTTGTAACTTCATCATCAAATACGAAGATTTTGTGTTCATCAGAATCAATTACCCATAATGTTTTTGTTTCTTTATCGAAGCAAAGGTCAGCAACTTCTCCCAATGCATAATCTGTTAATTTGTCTAAGCGGATTCTGCTCTTTTTTGTTCCATCAAGTGTATACTTCCAGAGAGAAGCAGTATCCTGTGAACCTAAATACAAATATCCATTGTAATATTCGATTCCTTCAAGACCACCATTGTCCATGCTTGATGCATCACTAACTTTGAAGATTCTTTTGAATGTGCTTGAAGAGCTTGGATTTGTTAATTTGTATACACCGTTTGGTTCTGTTGAAATATAAATTGTACCGTCTGAACCAAGTGCAACACCTTCTGTATCTTCATCATAAGACCACATATGTTTTGGTGAACCGCTCATAGAGATTTTGAAGAAATCACCGCTGTCTCCAACACCCCACATGCATTTTTCTCCATTGTATGTGCCAAGACAAAGGCTAGAAAGTTCATTAACTCCGCTTAATGTATATTTTTTGATAAGAGCTGAACTTGAAAGAACAACTGTCTGAACTGTATCCGGATCTGGAGCTGGATTGCCACCATTATTGCCTTCATCACCTGTATTTGATCCATCAAATTTAATTGATGCAGGGCTGTCATAATATGTAGAAGTATTGCTCTTTATGAAAGATGCAGAAATCCATTTGCTTCCGATTTTCATATCACCGATTTTAACGCTTGCATCTGTTTTGTCTGCAGAATTATAGAAAGAAATTCCGAGTTCTGTGTCATCAACAGTAGCTGTACAAGAAATTGAATACCATGTGTCTCCATTTATAGACTGACCGTTAATCCATTTAACATCTTTTTTTGCACCTCTTACAGAAATACTTGTTGCATTGTAAGGCGGTTTTACAAGGAATGAAATTGAATCATTTGCTTTAATGTTTAAGCCTTTAATCTTAAACTGGAACTTCTTTGTCTGTGACCATCCACTAGTTGAGTTAGCAGCAATTTTTACATAGTGGTTTGGTTCTGAAGTTGTAGAAGCAACTGTTCTTGCTCCATCACCAGAAACTACAGCTTCATTGAAAGAAGCATCCAAGTTACTACAACCTGCCATCAATAATGATGCAAGTGCCATACCAAAAATCATTTTACAAGACTTTTTCATGATTTTTTTAATCCTCCTAAACCAATACTAAGCAGATAGCATTGGTTCTCTTTTATTAAGTTTGCCACGCAAACCTTATTTTATGGAAAAACTTAATGGAATTTAAATTTTCCCATATATACTAAGTAAAAAAAATGGAAAAGAATAAAATGAAGAACAAACACTTTTTTAATTAAATCGCAGCAACCTTAAAAAATTTTAATTCTTCAAGGACTCTTCTAAAGTTTAATACTTTTCCTAAAACGTAATAAAATGTAAGACCAAACTTTTTATGTTAACTAAAGTATAAACTCTGAATTTTTGAGTTGTCAATTTTAAATTTTTAAGGAATCGCAATTTTTTTCGAATTTTATCGGCTTTCTTAAAATATTTTAATCTGCAACACCAAGAAATTCGTAACCGGCAGCTGTTACAGCATCCTTAAGCAAATCGTCTGCTACATCTTTGCTTATTTCTACTACAGCGTTTTCGTTTTCGTGGCTCGGCTGAACGCTTACTACACCGTCAATTTTTTCCAGTGCTTCTTTAACATGTGCTTCACAGCGAGGACACATCATTCCCTTTATTTTTATAGTTTTAGTCATATTTATACCTCCACAAACTAAATTATTTTCACAAATTATATTTCCCCTATTCAAGACTTTATCTGAATTAGTGCAATTTTGTAGACAATCATTCTTCTTACTGCCCTTCACTTTATTTATGTTTACGAAATTTAACCGCAGTGCATTAGTTACTACGCAAAAACTTGAAAGACTCATGCACAAAGCACTCAGCATCGGGGACAAAGTAACCCCCGTAAGCTTTACAAAACACCCGGAAGCAAACAAAATGCCTGCAGCATTATAAATAAAGGCCCAGAATAAATTTTCCTTTATATTGGTAAGCGTTTTTCTGCTCAGAACAATGCATGAAGCAACTTTTTTTATGCTGTTCTTCATCAACACAACATCACTTGCTTCCATAGCAATATCTGATCCGTTAGAAATTGCAATTCCTGTGTCACTCTGCGTTAAGGATGGAGCGTCATTTATGCCGTCACCAGTCATAATTACTTTCTGCCCTTTTCCCCCGCCGGAGGTCTGAAGCTTTTTAATCACGCTTAGTTTTTCATCCGGTAAAACTTCTGCATACACTTCATCAATTCCAAGTTTTCTGGCAGTTTCCTTTGCTGCGAATTTATTGTCGCCGGTCAAAAGCACAACTTTCAGCTTTAATTTCTTCAGTAAATCAACAGCTTCTGAACTATCCTCTTTTAACGAATCGGAAGTTACAATAATGCCTGAAATCTTATACGAAAGGCCTTCAGTTTTTTGTGCAAAGATTAGAGGCGTTTTCCCCTGCTTTGCATAGAATTCCACGCGCTTTGAGAGTTTTTCCTTATCATCACTTGAAAGATTAAGGTTCTCGCCAATATATTTTAAGTTTCCGCCGTACAGACTTACCTTTTTTTCACCAGAAACCTTGCAGGCACTTACACCCTTTCCGCCCTTTGCTTCAAAATTCAGGACATCACCTGCAGTAAATCCTTTTTCGCTCAAATATTTTACCACCGCTTTTGCAAGAGGATGTTCACTTTTGGTCTCAAGATCCAGCGCATTCTGCAGCAACTCGTTCTCTTCTACAAACGCTTCTATTTCAGTAACTTCACACTCGCCTTTAGTAACAGTCCCGGTTTTATCTAGAACAACAACATTAGCTTTTCCTGCATTTTCAAGACTTTCTGCATTCTTGAACAAAATACCGTTTCTCGCCCCCTTCCCGCTTCCAACCATTATTGCAACAGGAGTAGCAAGTCCTAAGGAACACGGACAGCTTATAACCAGGACACTGATTGCACGCGTTAAAGAATAAGACAAATCATGGCAAATAAAATACCAGACAAAAAAAGTAACCAGTGAAATCAAAATGACTGACGGAACGAAAATGCCGCTCACTTTATCTGCAAGCTTAGCAATTGGCGCTTTAGAAGAAGAAGCATCGCTTACAAGCTGAATAATCTGGTTCAAGACTGTATCTTTTCCAACCTTAATTGCCTTGCACTTTAAGAATCCGTTTAAATTTAAAGTCCCGCTGTATACTTTTGAGTTGATTTCCTTGTCACTCGGAATGCTTTCACCAGTTAAAGACGCTTCGTTTACGGCACTGTTTCCTTCTATAACGATTCCGTCAACAGGGATATTTTCGCCGGGCATTACAGTAAAAATGTCAGCAACCTGCACTTCGTCTATGGGGATTTCAATTGTGATGCCTCCGCGAATTACAGTTGCTGTTTTTGCATTCAATTTGATTAAGGATTTAATGGCATCCGTAGTTTTTCCCTTGGCACGTGTTTCCAGAGTTTTTCCTACAGTGATAAGGGTTAAAATCATTGCGCTGGATTCAAAATACAAATTGTGATAAAGGCTTTTTACCGCTAAGAGATTTCCCTCCGCCAGATTTTTTGTCATAAGGAAAAGACAGACTGTACTCCATAAAAATGAAATGCCTGCCCCCAAAGAGACGAGAGTGTCCATGTTAGGGGAAGAATGAATAAGTCCTTTTGCGCCATTTATAAAAAATTTTCTGTTTATAATGATGATAATCAGCGAAAGTAAAAGCTGCATTAAGGCACTGCCAGTCAAATTTTCCCTAAAAAACGGGATTAAAGGCAGATGAAGCATGTGTCCCATAGAGAAATACATAAGAGCAAGCAGAAAAACTAAAGAAGTTACCAAACGCTTTATGAGTAAGGGCGTTTCTGTGTCTTTCAGGATTTCGTCTTCAGTGTTTGATTTTTCCACACTTTTTCTGTCTTCTAAAACTTCTGCACTATAGCCGGCATCTTTTACGGCAGCCATAACTTTTTCAGCACTTGCACTGCCCTTTATCTGCATTGAGGATGTTAAAAGATTTACATTACATTCTTTAACACCCGAAACTTTATTTACAGCCTTTTCAACACGCGAAACACAGGCTGCACAACTCATTCCATATACTTTGTACCTTTGCATAACAAAAGGTATTATACAATAATTTTTTAACTTTTTTCACCAGGTTTTGTACAAAAATGCAATTTTGCGGGTAG
>JAEELR010000112.1 GCA_016282835.1 Treponema sp.
AGAGACTGCCCGATACTTTCTCTTGAAGAAAGCGAAGCAAAACTTAAAGGTGCACGCCTTACTCTTGCTGCATGTACGCATACTGTTTTAAAGAATGCAATGGAACTTGTTCTTGTTCCATATCTTGAAAGAATGTAAACTACATTTATGAACATAATGTTCATGAACGTACTTAATGGATTTTCATTTTTTTGATGTTCAAAAAACTGAAAATCCAATATGAGGCCTTATAAAAATACCGGTTAGGTCACAGAACTATTCTGTTCTAAGCCGGTATTTTTTTGTCCTACACTTTCTTGAATTAAATTGTTGCGGAATTATATTTTTTTTTTCAAGAAGATGGAGATTTACAAGGATTTAACGAATCCCTTATAATAAAAATATAAGAGGTTTTTATGAAGAGAAAAATTTTCACTTTACTTGTTATTCTTATGTGTTCAAATGTTTTTGCAGAAAAGTGGAATATTTATGCCGGCGCAGATGAGACTACAATTGAAACAATAAAAAAATGTGATGAACAGATTGAGCAGAAAAAATATCAGTCTGCTGTAAATACAGTCGGTAGTTGTTCAAACGAATATATCATTTATAAATACATTGAAGTCTGCACTCAGTATTTTGCACAAAGTATGATGCACTCTATGTTTGCTTTTAAAGATCTCGAAGAAGGAGAAACTTTGTATGATGTCAGAACTGGTGAAGGTCCCTTTAACATGGTATACAGGGATGACCCGGATACCATTATAGATAATTATAAAAAAGAACACGGAAATTCTATTGTTCTTGAACTGGCACGTGCAAACTATTATTTTGATGCCTTAAAAAGATATGGTGATCAGTGGCTTAAAACGCCGGAAGAAATTCTTACCTTTGTAAAAGATGTTTACAGCCGCGCTTATGCAAAAGAAATTTATGATGTATGTATTATAGATAAGTACGCATCAATTCTTTTGCAGGAGCTTAATTTTGCAGAAGCGGAAAAGTTGTATTCTCTCCTTACTGAAAAAGAGCCGACCTTTGGCAATTACTGGTATAATCTTGCATTAAGCAGAATGTGGCAGAATAATTATCAGGGTGCTATTGAACCTGCAAAAATGGCAGTTGAAAATACTGAAGAAGATCCGAACTATCATCTTGACGCATATCTCATACTTGCAGATTCCTATTCATACAGTAAAGATTTTGAATCTGCCGAAAAAGTTTTACTTGATGCCCATGAAAAATATGATTATCAGCCGATTGTTTTTCAGCGCTTAGGAGAACTGTATCTCAGCTATCCGGAGAATCGTAATGATGAAAAAGCAAACTTATATCTTGATAAGGCTCTTAGTGTAGTCTGTGATGATACAGTCATCTATAACTGTGTTAACGTTTGCCTTAATTCCGGTACTCCGCAGATGACTATAGATTTCTGTACGAGAAACATGAAAATTCATAAGGACAAATTTGCTCAGGGAGTTTTCAAATATTTTCTTGCGCAGCTTTATTTCATGACTGAAGATTCAAAGAAAGCGAAGAAAACTATAGAGGACGCTGAAAAAATCTTCAAGAAACTGAAGAATGAACAGTGGCAGAAAAATTGTGCTGATTTTAAAGCTGAAATAAATGGAAATGAGAAATGAAAAAAATATTATTTGTATTAGTGCTGCTGCTTTTTATAAGTTGTGTAACTACTAATACTAAAAAAAATGAAAACAGGAAACCTGGTTATCCATGGTCAACCTTTAATTCTAAAGCCGGAGAAGAAATTCAGATGCCGGTTGACTGTGGAATTATTTCTTACGGTCAGACAACAATAAGGGATGACAACTGGGATTTTTCGATTCCGAAAGAGTTTGGTAAAAAAGTCTTAATCACATCTTTTCCTTACACATATTATTATGATGGAAAGAAAATTGATGTTTACTACGAAGTAATCATTAAAGATATAAACCTGAAACCCGAAATCAGGGCATTGCCAAATTACGCTGAAATTAAAGAAGGAACTGTAATTGGAACTGCGGATGCAGATAATCCGGGCATTATGCTCCGCACGGTAACAGGTTATGATCCGAATCTTGTTATGGACAGTAAAAATCCGCCTGTAGAATCCGGCAATTACACATATTTTGATGCATCATCCTTTATGAAGACAACTCCAAAAATTCTTACCTTCCAGCCGGTAAGTTCTAAAAAAGATTTAATTGACTTTAAGGATTATCCTGAAAGTCTTGAATCAATTGTAACAAAAAGTCAGTATGAAAAAGATGACGAAGAACATATTCTCCGCTTACCGAATTTCCGCATAAGGGTAAAAGCAAAACTTGATAAATATCCGGAGCCAATCCGGACAGCTTCAAACTTAGATGTAATTTTAAGACATAAGTTTTATTCTTTCTGTAATACAGAAACTGAAATTGATTTTGATGGGATTCCATTCCACTTAGTTTTTTACAAGGATTTTGAAAAGTATCTGGCAGATGAATATAAACCTGGTGAAGATATTTACCTTTATCTGGTGTATCTTTTTGGCAGAGCTGGCGAACAATTTTTTTATGTAAGGGATTTTTCACTAAAATCTCCTGAACAGATGTACGATGAAAAGCTTGATTTGATTACTGAAATTTTGGCTCAATAAACCTACTGCAACCTTTTTATAGAAGCAAAATCTACAGAAGAAAACTTAATGAAATTTTATTTTAGAGCAGGAGATATCAGGTATTATGAATGACAGCACAGAACTCAAATTAGAAAATGCACAAAAAGAAGATATTGTTTTTGGAGAAGCTTCGAAAGCCGACATAGACGAACTGATTCGTCTTCGCATTGCATACATGAAAGAAGATTTTGGTTCTGTTACTGAAGCCGAAAAAGCATGTCTTGAAAATCAGCTTTTGGACTATTTTGCACGCAAGCTCGGAACTGAGCTTGTTGCTTTTGTTGCCAGAAAATCCGGAAAACTTATTTCTGCTGCGTATCTTCTTATTATTGAAATGCCTGCAAATTTAAGGCTTCTAAACGGTTTGTATGGAGAAGTTTTAAGCGTATATACTGAACCGGAATATCGTGGCAGGGGGCTTTGTACCAGACTTATTCATAATCTTATTGAATACGGAAAAAAACGCGGATTAAGCCGCATTGATCTTTCTGCAACTGACGACGGATATCCGCTTTATAAAAAGGCCGGCTTTAAAGATAAAGAGCACAGATACAGAGATATGCGTTACACTTTTTAATGGTAAAGCTGTTTGCAGAAAAATGGTATCTGGTTTTAAAATTTGTGGTCAGCATACAGTGTACCGGACTTATTGCAGGAAACCTTTATTCAAATTATATTACAGTTATTCATAGCAGATTTCGAATCCGAGTTTTCTTGCTTTATAAGCGGCGAGAACTCGCCTTAATAAGACGCCTTTCGAGGCTCTTACATGGAGTTTTTAGCATGCGTAAGTTTAAAGTAGTATCACCATATGAACCTTCAGGGGATCAGGTATCAAAATCTGCGTCCCTGCAGATTTTGAACCCGGGTTTTGAAATCAAAACCCGCCCAGTTAAAGCCGCCCTCCGTGGCTTTTCACTTGGAGTAAGCTAATGAGACAATTTAAAGTAATATCACCATATGAACCTTCAGGTGCTCAGCCGGAGGCGATTAAGGCGCTGGCAGAAGGATTTCTGCCCGGAGATAAATATCAGACTCTTAAG
>JAEELR010000010.1 GCA_016282835.1 Treponema sp.
TCATCTTGCAGAACATCACGGAGAACTCACGGGCCTTCTTAAAAAAATCCGCCACCGTAACGAAATTGGAAAGCTTGCCAAATCTGTAGAAAAGATGAGCCGCGACATGAATAAATATATAGAAGATTTAACTCATGCCACTGCAGAAAAAGAACGACTTGGTGCAGAGCTCAACGTTGCAACTCAGATTCAGGCCGAAATGCTTCCGCGTGTTTTTCCTCCATACGAAGATCACCCCGAAATTGAACTTTATGCCAGCATGGAACCTGCAAAAGAGGTAGGCGGCGACTTTTATGATTTTTATATGATTGATGATGACCACTTTGCAATGGTTGTAGGCGACGTAAGCGGCAAGGGGGTTCCTGCAGCCCTGTTCATGGTAATCACAAAAACGCTCTTAAAAGATGCAAGCGCCCATTCAATTAATCCGGCTGAAATTTTTGAACGCGTAAATTCAATCCTGTGTGAAGGAAACGACTCCGGACTTTTTGTAACATGCTGGATGGGAATCCTCTCTCTTTCTACAGGCGAACTCAATTTTGCAAACGCAGGCCACACCGCACCGATTATAAAAGCAAATGGCCAGATAAAATATCTTTCCACAAAGCCAAATCTCATGCTTGCCGCAATGGATGGAATTCCATATACAAACAACACACTTACAATGAGCAAAGGCGACCGGCTTTTTATATACACAGACGGAATCACAGAAGCAACAAACGAATATGACGAGCTTTACGGAGAAAACAGACTTCTCAAAATCCTTAGTTCTGTTCAGGACAAGGGAAAATCAACACGCGACATTCTTGATATTGTCCGCAATGATTTGTCTGATTTTGTTCTTGATGCCCCGCAGTTTGATGATATCACAATGCTTTCGATGATTTATAAGGAATAAGAGTTTATGGAATTAACAGTACCGGCAGATGATAAACAGCTGGAAACAGTCCTCGATTTTATACACAAGCAGCTTCCGGCAGACTGCGAAACTGATTTAATGTACAAAATAGATGTTGCCGCCGAAGAGATTTTTGTAAATATTGCGCATTACGGATATAAAGACAAACTGCCTGCAGGTCAGACAGGAACGGTATGGCTCACCTGCACTTTTGAAAACGACTTATTATGCATGATTTTCCGCGACAAGGGCATTCCGTTTAATCCGCTGTCACGCCCTGATCCGGATATTACACTTTCGGCACAGGACCGCAGCATTGGAGGGCTTGGTATTTTCCTTACAAAAAAATACATGGACAGCATAGAATACCGTTACGAAGGAGACGAGAATATCCTGACCATGAAAAAAATGATTTTACGAAACCACTAGGTTTTTTGAACAAATAAAAAGGAGATTGCAATATGCCAGAAAAAACGCAAATTAAGTTATTTGAAGAAAGCAAAATCCGTTCGGTTTGGAATGAAGAAGAACAGCAGTGGTATTTTTCTGTTGTTGATGTAGTTGAAGTATTAACAGAATCCCCTACTCCTCGACAATATTGGGGTAAAATAAAGGATAGAGAGTTTAAAAAACTTCAGTTGTCCCCAATTTGGGTACAACTGAAAATGCAGTCCTCTGATGGAAAATTTTATAAAACCGATGCTGCAAATGTTAAAGCACTATTACGTATAATACAATCTATTCCTTCTCCAAAAGCAGAACCTTTTAAACAGTGGCTTGCTCAGGTTGGATACGAGCGGATTCTTGAAATTGAAAATCCGGAACTTGCCCAGGAACGAATGAAGGAACTTTATGAGAAAAAGGGTTATCCAAAAGATTGGATAGACAAGCGACTACGAGGAATTGCAATCCGCCAGAATCTAACCGATGAATGGAAAGAACGGGGAATTACAAAAGAAAGTGATTATGCGCTTCTTACGGCCGAGATTTCAAAAGCAACTTTTGGACTTACGCCAAGTAAATATAAAGAATTAAAAGGCCTCACAAAGAAAAATCAGAATCTTAGAGATCACATGACCGATCTAGAACTTATTTTCACAATGCTTGGAGAGCGTGTAACAACAGAAATCAGCCAGCAGGAAAAACCAGACTCCTTTGATAAAAACAAATCTGTAGCGCGCCGAGGCGGAAAAGTTGCAGGTGTTGCCAGAAAAGAAACAGAAAAGGAATTAGGGCATTCTGTAATTTCTTCGGATAATTATCTTGATTTAGAAAAAGACAAAATAGATTCTAAATAAAATCTTTTAGTATTTCATTTATATAGTCTCTGACATTATCAGCAATTGCTGATTTTAGTTGCGCAGTATTTGATTTATCTGTTTTAAAAGAATTTCCTATAGGCATAAAAAGCTTTACAACATCCACATCAAGTGCTTCTGTTATTTGGGAGAGAGTTTTTTCTTCCGGGTAGGAATGAGCCAATTCCAAACTTTTAATTGCACTTTCTGAAAGGTCGGCCTTTTCAGCTAATTCAAATTGAGTAAGATTCTTTTGCTTACGGAGAATTCTTAAATTATTTGCAACTCGATTTCTTATATCTGAATCCTGCATAAGTATATTTTTATGCAGAATATTCAAAATTAACATACTAGTTATCTATCTATTATGATATTTTATACTTTTTGAATGTACTTTAAAGTCAATTTGTTTTATACTTTTTAGCATAAAGTCTATAGAAAATATCTAAAAAGGATAA
>JAEELR010000113.1 GCA_016282835.1 Treponema sp.
GGTTATCGCAATGATTATTATGCTCATCCCTGTTTCTTTCCCTGCTAAAATCTGGTGGGTAGAAATGATAGCACTTACTTTCTTCGGGTTTTCATGGCTTACAAAAGGAGATGCATTTCCGTTTCTTAATGATAAACCAAATTCTGCTCCGGACATTAGTGACATCATTGCCGGTGCGGAGTAAAAATAAAAAAAAAGTTTTATTGCTCATTATTATCTAAAAAGATATAATCACATAATTTACAAATATTTTTTAAGAGGTATTTTATGTCAGATGAAGTTAGAGTTCGTTATGCTCCTTCTCCAACAGGTATGCAGCATATTGGTGGTGTAAGAACTGCACTTTTTAATTATTTATATGCTCGTTCTAAAGGCGGTAAATTTATTTTGAGACTGGAAGATACAGACCGCACCCGATACGATGAAAAATATGTTCAGAATCTTTACGATACAATGGCCTGGCTTGGAATAGACTGGGATGAAGGCGGCGAAAAGGGTGGTGAATACGGCCCTTATGTTCAGAGTGAAAGATTTGAGCTTTATAAAAAATATGCACAGCAGCTTGTTGATAACGGCGAGGCATATTACTGTTTCTGTGACAGCGAGAGACTTGAGCGTATCAGAAAAATTCAGACCGAAAACAAGATGCCACCTGGATACGACAGAAACTGCAGACACCTTACTGAAGATGAAGTTAAGGCAAATCTTGCTGCTGGTAAACCTTATGTAATCCGATTAAAGGTTCCTCTTGAAGGCGAGACAAAATTTACAGATCACCTTCTGGGTGATATTGTATGGAAGAACGAAGATATTTCTCCTGATCCTGTTTTGTTAAAATCAGACGGATTCCCAACTTATCACCTTGCAAATATTGTTGATGATCACTTGATGAAGATTTCACATGTTATGCGCGCACAGGAATGGATTCCTTCTACTCCTTTGCATGTTCAGATGTACAGAAGCTTTGGCTGGAATCATCCGGAGTTCTGTCACCTTCCAATGGTAAACGGTCAGGACGGAAAGAAACTTTCTAAGAGACACGGATCAACTTCTTTGAATGAATTCAGGGCGAGAGGATATTTGCCTCAGGCTATTATAAATTATGTTGCATTACTCGGCTGTTCATATGAAGACGGCCGCGATATGTATACACTCGAAGAACTTGCTAAGGGCTTTAAGCTTGAACATTTGAATAAGGCCCCGGCAGTTTTCGATTACAAAAAGCTTGAGTGGTACAATGGTCAGTATATCCGCGGTTTAACTGATGAAGAATTGTACAAGTGGGTGCTTCCGTTTATTACAGGAACCGGAGATGCAGCTCTGGAAATTAATCCTGAAAATCCACAGCCTAAACCAAAAGTAGGACCTGAATATTCTGGTGTTGCTTTGGGAAGTGACGGAGAGCCTGTTTGTGTTGATGAAAAAATGAATATGACAAGCGCTGATGTAAAGGATGCTTTGATGAAGCTTATGCCTTTGATTAAAGAGAGACTTCATTTCCTTACAGATGCTGCTGAAATGGTTCACTTCTTATTTACAGAACCTGCAGTTCCTGCAAAGACTGATATTATTCCAAAGAAACTTGATGAAGCAAAAACAAAAGAAGTTCTGGAATGCGCTAAAGACTTTGTAAAACAGCTTCCAGGTCTTGATCATGAAGCAAGTGAACAGTTAGCAAAAGATATGGCTGAAAAAATTGGAGTAAAGCTTGGTGACTTTATGATGCCTATAAGAATGGCTGTTACAGGAAGCAGAGTTTCTCCTCCATTAATCGGTTCTATTTTGATTCTGGGAGTTGAAAAATCTCTCGAAAGAATCGAAAGAACTTTAGCAGCTTTCTAGGTTTTGTTTCTGCTGTCTGTCATTCTGAACTCGTTTCAGAATCTGTCTGTGTACAGATGCTGAAATAAATTCAGCATGACAAGACGAATAATCTGTCATTCTGAACTCGTTTCAGAATCTGTCTGTGCAGAGACTGAAATAAATTCAGCATGATATGAAACAGCCTGTCTCTTTTATTCCCCGCTGCTTTCCATTAAATTTTCTGCGGCTTTTCCATAGGCCCATTCAAACTCCGCAATTTCCTTTGTGTAGAAGTCGCTCTTAAAACTGTTTGTATCTTCGTGCGGATAAGGGCGCTTAAGGCCTGCATCATCAAGTGCTTTTGCAAGTTTAGGTTTTACAATTCTTTTTTCTATGAGTTCATTATAACCGAATTCCCTCAGCTGGTCGTTTACAGAACTTACATGTCCAGCGATAAAAAATATCTTTCCCATAGAGATTAATTTTTTGTAGAGAGAGTCAAGGTATTGCGCGGCTGTTATATCAATGCTTGAGATTGCCGACGAATCGATTATCACAATTTTCGTGTCTTCCTTGAGCGAGCTTAAAATGTCGTCATATAATTTTTCGCAGTTCGCATAAAACAACGGGCCAGAGAATCTGTAAATCAAGACATTTTTTATTGGAAGTGCATAAGAGTTTTTTCTGGTCAGTGAATAGTAGCCTTTCATTCCCGGCACCACGCCTAAAAAATCCACTGAAGGTTTTGACTGCCTTATTATAAAAGTAATTGTAGAAAGAAGTACTCCTGTAATTACTCCATAAATTGTCCCTAAAAAAATGACTGTCAGGAATGCTGCGTAGAAAATAAAAAATTCAGTTTTGTCTGCTTTATGTAATTTGTGGGCAAACTTAAATTCAAGTGTTGAATAAAGGGCACTGATTATTATTCCTGTTAAAAGCGGAACCGGTAAATACTGAATGAAGGAGGTTGCAAAGCAAAGTAAAATGAACATCGTTAAGCTTGAAGTGATTGTCATAAGCTGGCTCTTTACTCCAAACTGATTTGCAATCGAGGTCCTTGAGATGCTTCCGTTTACAGGGCAGGTTCCAAAAAGGGCAGCAGAAAAATTTGAAACTGAATAGGCAAGGATTTCTCTTCCGGGATTTATTTTGTATTCATTCTTTTTTGCGTTGTTGCTCGTTGCAAGAAGTGTTTCTGAAAAAATAACAACTGCTATGGAAAGCGAAGGAAGAATTATGTCGTAGAAGTGCTTGTGCAAAAGCCTTATGTCGGGAAGCTTTATTTTGGGAAAAGCGCTTTCTACATTCTGTAAGCATTTTATTCCAAACTGGCTCAGGTTAAATTTCTTCTGGATTATGGCAAAGACAATCATCAAGATAATCTGTATGGGAAATTTCGGGAGGAGCTTTTTAAAGATTAAGATGAGGGCGATTGTAGAAAGTCCCAGTACAAGCGATGCCAAGTTAAAGCTTTCTCTTTGCACAATGATGTTTTGAATCAGCTGGATAATTTCTCCGCTTCCTGCATTTCCTCCGAAAAGTTTTGGGAGCTGCATAAAAATAATTGTTACACTGATTCCCGTTATAAAGCCTGCCATTACGCTTTCAGAGACGAACTTTAGAATTCTGTTTGCCTTAAAAATCCAGAATAAAAACAGCCACAGAGAAACTAATAGTGTAATCAAAGGGACAAAAGAAAGTGCTTCCTTGCTTTCAAATGCAATGTTGCAGTTTACAAGAATAACTCCAGTTAAGGCAGCAGGTGCAGCGTCTACACCAAAGACAAATTTTTTCGAGCTGGTCAAAAGCCCGAATGCAAGCACTGGAATTACAGAGCCGTAAAGTCCGTATTCAACCGGCAGTCCTGCGATGTTTGCGTATCCCATTGAAATTGGAATTGAAACTAAGGCCAGAAGGATACCTATGAGACTGTCTTTTATTGCGTCTTTTGCACTGTAATTTTTTGTTTTCATACTATAAATATATAGGTAAAAAATGTTAACCGCAAATTCTTTTATTTATTGCATTTTTAACAGGTAAAATGTCGAGTTGTTTTTCAAATGACTCAAAAATGTGGTAGCGCGAAGAAAAGCAGAAGGCTGTTGAACACTTTGAAGGGGCGAACGAGCGAAAGCGAGTGAGTCAAATTGAAGGTTAATAATTGTTTTTAACCTTCAAAACGGCTGTGTCAAGGTCTTGAACGAAGTGTGCCTTGACCAGACGTATACCTTATACCCTTCAACCGTGTGAAACAGATGAGTCTTTTTTGGGAGCGGACACATTTTTGCTTGTTTGTTTATAAAACGCGACATTTGACCTAATAAAATAAATTCTGCTACAATGTGGGCCTGATGAAAACGGGCAGAAAAAAACATTTTATTCGCAATCTAAAACTAGCTCTAAAAAATCCTCTCACTTACATTTATGTTTTAATTTTTTTCATTTTATGTATTGCGACTTATATGGTCTTTAAAAGTGAAACACAAACAGAAAGCGGTATTGAAACTTTATTCGATTCAGTCTGGTTCACTTTAGTTACTGTAATGGCAGGCTACTTTGATTACTGTGTCAAATCAGTTCCCGGTAGAATTTCTGCTTTAATTTTACTTGCACTTGGAATGCTTTTGTTAAGTGCGGTTACTGGTAAGATTGCTTCTATTTTTATGGATATTCAAATGAAAAAAGATAAAGGTCTTTCGAGGTTAAAGAATATGAAAGGACATTTTTTAATTTGTGGTTGGCGAAACGGTTTCGATAAAATTCTTGATTCGGTATTAAATTCTAATCCTGAAATTACACCTGACATGATTGTTCTTATAAATGAAGCTTCACAGGAACAGATGGAACAGATTCGAAATGAATCCCGCTTTAACGGAATACATTATGTTTACGGCGATTTTGCAGATGAAGTTGTCATGAAGAGGGCACAGGTTACTGAAGCAGAAAGAGTTTTAATCATCAGTGATACATCAAAAAAATATTCACAGCTTGAAACAGATTCCAGAACAGTTCTTGCAGTTCTTTCCATGAAAAATTTAAACCCGGACATTTATATCGCAGCCGAATTAAGTGATTCAAAATTTGAAAAGCATTTGTACATGGCTCACTGTGACGAAATTATCCTTACTTCAGATTACGAATATTCTCTTCTGGCAACAGCTTCCAGCGGCATGGGATACAGCAATGTAATCCGTTCATTAATCGGTGAAGATTATAAAACAGGCATTTTAATAGAGGATATTCCTGATTCATTCATTGGAAAAACTTATGCCGAATTAAGGGAAAAACGTTTTGGTAAAAGAAGTGATGTTTTAGTAGGGCTTTTATTGAACACAGGAAATTTTCATCAGCGAAGAAAAGATGCCTTGCGTGAAGCTCAAAAGAATCCAAATATAAAAAACATTATTTCTAATTTGCAGAAAGTAAAAACACTAAAGAGTAACGAGCCTTTGCTTACTCCTTCAGATGATTATTTAATTCAACCTAATACAAAAGCTATTTTTGTTCGCGGATAAATTTTAAGGAGACTGATTGTGGATAGTTTTGAAGAAGTTTTACCGAGACTGGTTAAAATACAGCTCTTCTCAGATTTTAAAATTGATGATGAAAACGACTGCAGAATTCTAAAGCTTTTGTATGAAAGCATAAAAACTAAAGAGTTTAAAAAGGGAAGCGTTATCATAAAAGAAGGAACCACCGGCGATGAATTTTTTATTCTGTACTCGGGTTCCGTTCAGGTTCAGCGAAGTACACCGGCCGGAGATACAATCGCACTTGCAAACCTTTCTGCTGAGCAGAATATATTCTTTGGTGAAACAGCATTGATTTCCCGGGATACCCGTTCTGCAACTGTAAAGGCTGTAACCGACTGTAAAACTATTGTCATTTCAAGCAAGGTATTTCATTCTTTGTGTGAAAAAGAACCTTTGTTCGGATACAGAGTTTTAATGCAACTCGCAGTCAGAATGGCTAAGACAATACGCGACACAAATTCTGATAAAGCAACTTTATATGAAGCGTTGTTCACAGAAGTTGAAGGCGGATATTAATAAGCATTTGCGTGTATAGTGTTTTTTTGTTAAACTCATTTTGTAAAAAATTTTTTTTGGGAAAATAAAGATAATGAATCAGAGTGAATTTTTTAGAGCAGTCGTTGCAAAGGCTGCAGAAGAATTACGCCTTCAGAAAAACATTGAAGGTGAAAGTGTAAGTTTGGACTTAGTTAGAGTTGAAAATCCTCCTAAGCCTGAAATGGGAGATTTAGGTTCTCCAATGTTTGTGTTTGCAAAATCCCTTAGAATGGCTCCTCCTGTAATAGCTCAGGAAATCTGTAAAATCATCAGCTCTTATATAGAAAATAATGTAACTGTAGAAAATGAATCTGTTGCAGCTTTAGGAACTTATTCTGCTGTTGGTCCTTATGTAAATGTAAAACTCAATAAATCAAATGTTGTTTCACAGATTTTAAATACAATCCATACACAGAAGGATGAATACGGTTCATTAAATGACAAGGGTGAAAAGCCGTTAAAAGACAGACGCGTAATGGTAGAATACTCTTCGCCAAATACAAATAAACCGCTTCACTTAGGACACTTAAGAAACGATGCTCTTGGTGAAAGTGTAAGCCGCATCTTAAAGAAAGCAGGTGCTGAAGTTTTCAAAGTAGACTTAATCAATAACCGCGGAATTCATATCTGTAAATCAATGCTTGCCTATAAACTCTTTCACGAAGAAAAAGGCGACACTCCTGAAAGTCTTGGAATGAAAGGCGATCATTTTGTTGGTCAGTGCTATGTTGAATTCGATAAATACTTAAAAGGCGAAAAAGACAAGCCTGAAACAGCACACCCGGAAGCAGCTCAGCTTGCAGAAGAAATGCTCATCAAATGGGAAAATGGAGATAAAGAAGTCCGTGCTCTCTGGGAAAAAATGAATGAGTGGACTTTCAACGGTTTGCAGGAAACTTATAAAAGAACAGGCGTTTCATTCGATAAGTTTTATTTTGAAAGCGAAACCTATTTAAAGGGTCGCGATGAAATTCTGAAAGGTTTAGATAAAGGCGTTTTCTTTAAGGCAGAAGACGGTTCAGTTCGTGTTGATGTTACAGAAGCTGTTGGAAAAGGAAAAGACGGAGAAGATCACGAAAAGGTTTTACTCAGAAAAGACGGAACTTCAGTTTATATAACACAGGATATTGGAACTGCAATTTCCCGCCACAGTGACTGGCCATTTAACCAGATGGTTTATGTTGTTGCAAGCGAGCAGAATTTCCACTTTAAGGTTTTATTCTATATCCTGAAAAAACTGGGCTTTGACTGGACAGACAAACTCTATCACTTAAGCTATGGTCTTGTTAACTTACCAAGCGGAAGAATGAAGAGCCGTGAAGGAACTGTAGTTGATGCAGATGATTTAATCGATTCCCTCCAGAAGCAGGCTCTCGAAGCAATTACAGAAAAAGGAAGGGACGAATCTCTGGACAATGTAAATGATGTTGCAGAAAAAGTTGCTCTTGCTGCCCTGCATTATTATTTGCTAAATGTAACTCCAATCCGCGACATGCTGTTTAATCCGGAAGAAAGCCTTTCGTTTAACGGAAACACAGGCCCTTATATTCAGTACGTTGGTGCGCGCATCAGTTCTATTTTACGAAAAGCCGCTGAAGAAAATTTATCACCTTCTTATGATGAGAATGTACTTCAGCTTTTGACACACGAAAGTGAATGGGAACTTATCAAAGACTTAGGCGATTTTTCAAAAGTTGTTGTAAAGGCAGCAGAAGATTTGGACCCGAGTCAAATTGCCGTATATCTGTATGAACTTAGTAAAGCATTTTCAAGCTTCTACCGCGACTGTCCAATTATGAAAGTTGCAGAAGAAAATAAGGAACTTGCTCAGGCCCGACTTGCACTTGCTGAATGTACTTTAACTGTAATCAAGAGTGCAATGGAATTAGTGCTTGTGCCTTTCCTTGAGAAAATGTAATTTGCGTTTAGACATTTTGTAGTCGAGTCGATTTTAAGTAAAAACTTATGCTTGCACTGTAATTTTATAATTTGTATAATTATGAAAAATTTTTGTATAAATATTCATTTAATGGGGATGCTATGACAGAACTAGAAATTAAAGAACAAGAAAACAAAAAACTTTTGGAAGCTCTTTCACATCTGGAAGAAGTTAATGATCCAATTGATGATTCCTTGTATAAACAGTTCGATGTAAAACGTGGTTTGCGCTATGCAGACGGTCGTGGTGTTCTTGTAGGCTTAACACGCATTGGAGATGTTGTAGGTTATGAACTTGATTCGGAAGGAAAGAAAGTTGCTGTTCCTGGAAAATTGATCTACCGCGGATATAACATTGAAGATATAGTAAAAGACTGTGTTGCTCACAATCAGTTCGGTTTTGAACAGTGCGTTTATCTTCTATTATTCGGTGAGCTTCCAACACATTCTCAGCTTAAGCGCTTTACAGAGTTTTTAGGTGAATACAGAGGACTCCCTGAAAACTTTACAGAAGATATGATTATGAAAGCTCCTTCATGCAATATAATGAACAAAATTGCGCGTGGAGTTTTAGCATCTTATTCTTATGATGAAAACCCTGAAGACAGAAGCATCCAGAATATTTTGAGACAGTGTCTTGAACTCATTTCCAGATTTTCAACTCTTGCAGCTTATGGTTATCAGGCAAAAAGAAGATATTTTGACGGAAAGAGTTTGTATATTCACAATCCTAAGCCTGAACTTTCTACTGCAGAAAACTTTTTACGACTCATTCGTTCAGATAAATCTTATACAAGACTTGAAGCAGAAATCCTGGATCTTGCACTTGTTTTGCACGCAGAACATGGAGGAGGTAATAACTCATCTCTTACAGTTCATGTTGTTTCTTCAGCAGATACAGATACATATTCAGCAATTGCAGCAGCTGTTGGTTCATTAAAGGGACACAGACACGGAGGAGCCAACATTCGTGTAATTGAAATGATGGACGACATTAAGGCAAATGTAAAAGACTGGTCTAATGAAACCGAAGTTGCTGACTATTTAAGAAAAATTGCAACTAAACAGGCTTTCGATCACACCGGATTAATTTACGGCTTAGGTCACGCAGTTTACACAATCAGCGATCCTCGTGCAATCCTTCTCCGCAACAAAGCAAAGGAACTGGCAGAAGAAAAGGGATGTATGGAAGAATTTAATCTGTACACACTCATAGAAAGAATCGCTCCAAATATTCTGTATGAACTTCACGGAGACGGAAAGCGTATCTGTACAAACGTTGACTTCTACTCAGGCTTTGTATATTCAATGCTTAATATTCCAAGAGAGCTCTTTACACCATTGTTTGCAATTGCCCGTATTGCAGGCTGGAGTGCTCACCGCATAGAAGAAATTGTTGCAGGCGGAAGAATTTACAGACCGGCATATAAAAATGTTTCCGGCGAGCGTGAGTACATTCCAATTGATGACAGAGTAGAATGCGAAGATAACAGATGTACTCCAAAAAAATCTGATGAAGTTGCAACTTCAGGTCCGTCTGATTAGTAGTAGAACAATATGTCATTCTGAAACAGGCAACTTGTCATTCTGAACTCGTTTCAGAATCTGTAACTATAGATGCTGTATCAAAAAAAATATAAAAAAAACTTGCCCTTTGATTTATATTTTATTACTTTTGTTATAGAAGATTATTATTACTAGAAGAATTTAGAAGATTTTAGAAGGATTTATCAATGAGTGAGAAAGAAAAGAAAGCTCAGGAAAAAACTGATGAAACTTTAACTAAAGATGTAGAAGAAACTCAGGAAGAGAATGTACAGAATTCTTCTGCAGAAACCACAGAAGCTTCTGAAGAAAAAGTTGATGAAGAAGTAAAGACTGAAACTGAAGAAAAGAAGGATTTGACTCCAGAAGAACAGATTCTTTCTTTAAAGCAGGAAATTGAAGACTTAAAAAAAGAAAATGCTGATTTAAAAGATCAGGTTTTAAGACGCGTAGCAGATTTTGATAATTACCGCAAAAGAATGATTCAGGAAAAACAGGAAGCATTCGATTATGCAAACACATCTTTACTTAAAGATTTGCTGGACAGCCTTGATAATTTTGACAGAACAGTAGATGCGGCTCAAAATGCACAGGATCCAAAAGTAATTGCCGACGGTGTAAAGATGATAAATAAATCTTTGGTGAGCATGCTTGAAAATAAATACAATCTTGTTGCTTATGGAGCTGTTGGTGAAGAATTTAATCCTGATCTTCATGAAGCAATCGGTATGCAGGAAGGTGATGTAGAAAATGAACAGCTTGCTGCAGTGTACTTGAAAGGCTATAAGTTAAAGGACAGAGTAATCCGTCACGCAAAAGTTATGGTAGTTAAACCGTCAGTTAAATAACTGGCTGAAGTTTTATATAGAAAAGAATTATTGTAGGAGATAGAGAAAATGGGAAAGATTATAGGAATTGACTTAGGAACAACAAACTCATGTGTTGCCGTAATGGAAAACGGTAGCCCTGTTGTAATTCAGAACTCAGAAGGATTTAGAACAACACCTTCAATTGTTGGTTTTACTGCTAAAGGAGATCGTGTTGTAGGTCTTCCTGCTAAAAACCAGATGGTAACAAATCCAAAAAATACAGTTTATTCTGTAAAGCGTCTTATCGGTCACAGATACTCAGAACTTTCAGGAGAAGCTACAAAGCTCCCATATACAATTAAAGACCATGGAGAAGATGTTCGTGTAGAAGTTGATGAAGCTGGTACAAAGAAGGAATTCAGCCCGCAGGAAATTTCTGCATTCATTTTACAGAAAATGAAGAAAACTGCAGAAGATTATCTTGGTGAAACAGTAACAGAAGCTGTAATTACTGTTCCTGCATATTTCAATGATGCACAGCGACAGGCTACAAAGGATGCCGGTAAAATTGCTGGTCTTGATGTAAAGAGAATTATCAATGAACCAACAGCAGCATCTTTAGCATTTGGTTTTGATAAAGATCAGAAATCAGAAAAAACAATCGCTGTATATGACCTTGGCGGCGGTACATTCGATATCAGTATCCTCGAACTTGGTGACGGTGTATTCGAAGTAAAATCAACAAACGGAAATACACACTTAGGTGGAGACGACTGGGACCGTGTAGTTGTAAACTGGTTAATCGACGGCTTTAAGGCAGAAACAGGAATTGATCTTTCTAACGACGCTATGGCTTTACAGAGACTTCGTGATGAAGCAGAAAAAGCTAAGATTGCACTTTCTAATCAGACAACAACAGATATTAATCTTCCATTTATTACAGCAGATGCAACTGGCCCAAAACACTTGCAGAGAACATTGAGCCGCTCAGAATTTGAAAAGATGACAGATCATTTGTTTGAAGCAACTCGTGAACCATGTTTGAAAGCATTAAAAGATGCAGAAATCACTGCAGATAAAATTGATGAAGTATTGTTAGTTGGTGGTTCTTCAAGAATGCCAAAAGTACAGGAAATCGTTAAGAGCATCTTTGGTAAGGAAGGAAGCCGCTCTGTAAACCCTGATGAAGCTGTTGCAATTGGTGCTGCAGTTCAGGGTGGTGTTCTTGCAGGTGATGTTAAGGACGTTCTTTTGCTTGATGTTACTCCACTTTCACTTGGTATTGAAACAATGGGTGGTGTATTCACAAGACTTATCAACAGAAATACAACAATCCCTACAAAGAAGAGTCAGGTATTCAGTACAGCAGCAGACGGTCAGACAGCAGTTACAATTCATGTACTTCAGGGTGAACGCGAAATGGCTGCCCAGAACAGAACTTTGGGCAACTTCAACCTCGATGGAATTCCACCTGCACCAAGAGGCGTACCACAGATTGAAGTAACATTCGATATTGATGCAAATGGTATTGTTCACGTTTCTGCAAAAGATATGGGTACTGGAAAGGAACAGCACATCCAGATCACTTCTTCATCAGGTTTAAGTGAAGATGAAATCAACAGAATGGTAAAAGATGCTGAAGCAAATGCAGAAAGCGACAAGAAAAAGAGAGAAGCTATTGATGCTAAAAATGAAGCAGACACATTAGTTTATCAGACAGAAAAAACACTCAAGGAAATGGGTGACAAAGTTTCTGCTGACGAAAAAACTAAGATTGAAAAAGCTGTTGCAGATTTGAAAGAAGCTTTGAAAGGTGATAACACTGAAGACATTAAAGCTAAATCAGAAGCATTAAAGCAGGCTTCATATAAAATGGCAGAAGAAATGTATAAAGCACAGGCTGCACAGGGACAGGCAGGAGCAAATCCAGGTGCCGGCGCAGATCCAAATGCTAATGCAAACGCAGGCGCATCTTCAGCTTCAGGCTTTGATAAAGGTAAGGCTGATGATGTTGAATATGAAGTTCACGACAAATAATTTCTGCTAATCTTTATGCTTGAAAGGGGTGTTTTACAGCACTCCTTTTTTTGTATTTGTATTTAAAAATATTTTTTGCTAAACTGATGTAAATTATAAGGAAAAAGATATGGCTACCAAACGTGATTATTATGAAGTTTTAGGAATTGATAAAAGTGCAGACAAGGAAACAATAAAAAAAGCTTATAGAAAACTTGCTGTAAAATATCATCCGGACAGAAATCCCGGCGACAAAGAAGCAGAAGAAAAGTTTAAGGAAGCAACAGAAGCCTATGAAGTTTTAAGTGATGACCAGAAGCGTCCTATTTACGATCAGTATGGACACGCAGGTCTTGACGGCATGGGTGGAGCTGGTGCCGGCGGATACAGTCACGCATTCCACGACTTCAGCGATTTGTTTGGTGGCGGCGGATTCAGTGATATCTTTGAGAATATTTTTGGCGGCGGATTTGGTGGCTCTTCAAGAAGAAATGACAATGACGGTGCA
The DNA here is from genome assembly GCA_016282835.1 of Treponema sp. Classification (GTDB taxonomy): domain Bacteria; phylum Spirochaetota; class Spirochaetia; order Treponematales; family Treponemataceae; genus Treponema_D. The sequence goes on from JAEELR010000113.1 coordinate 12,693, forward strand.
TCCCTCCGCTACAATTTAGATCTTTCTTTCTATGAAGCAGTTTACGGCTGTAAAAAGGAAATTACTTTCAGGCACGAAGAAGCTTGTCCTGACTGTAAGGGAACTGGCGGTGCTCCTGGCTCTACTGTAAAAACCTGTTCATACTGTAATGGTGCAGGTCAAATCAGACGCAATGCAGGCTTCTTTTCTGTTCAGCAGACTTGTCCTAGCTGCGGCGGAAAGGGCAGTGTAATTTCAAAGCCATGTCCTTCCTGTCACGGAACAGGACTGTGTACAAAGCATAAATCAGTTACAATTACAATTCCTGCAGGCGTTGACAGCGGAAAGAGAATTACAATTCCTAAAATGGGAAATGCCGGTACAAACGGTGGTGCTTCCGGCGATTTGATTATTGTAATAAATGTTGAGCCTGATAAATTCTTTGAGCGAAGCGGAAATGATTTGTACTGTGCAGTACCAATTTCTATTTCACAGGCAGCTTTGGGTGCGGAAATAACAATCAAATCTTTAGACAAGCGTTCAATTACAATAAAAATCCCAAGCGGAACAACTCAGGGAAAACTTCTGCGCATAAAAGATGAAGGCGTTCCTTTTGCTTCTTCTACTAAAAAAGGTGATCTATATGTAAAAATCATTGTTAAGCTTCCGACAAAACTGAGCCGCCAGATGCAGCTGGTTATGGAAGAATATGCAAGATTAGAAAATGCAACTACATCGCCTGATTTACTGACGCTTGAATCCCTCCAGGAAATGAATTAATTCTTTTATTGCGGTGGTTGAGTAGGCACAGCCGTATCGAAACCACCTGAAAGAGTTTAAACACTGTCGTGGTTTCGACTGGGCTCAACCACCACATTTCTTGCGAGTTCGTGGTGGAGGGCTTTGCCCCGACCCCTTCGACTTCGTCCTTCGGCAGGCTCAGGAACCACTCAGGGACCGCAGACTCACCACCACAATATCATCCAAAAAAAAATCGATAAATACTTTTTTTCCTTGACTTATCAATTTTAAGCATTAAAATATATGTTATGAGTGATTATCTTGATGCCAATAATGAGGAATTACTTAAAGATTTCTTTGCAGAGGCTGAACAACAAATTGAAGTTCTCGAAAGTAATATCCTTGTGATAGAAAATGATCCGTCAAATCATGACGCTATAGATGAAATATTTCGTGCTGCACATACGCTGAAAGGCGGCTCTGCAACTGTAGAAATGTCTGAATTAGCAAGTTTCTGTCATGATATAGAGGATTTACTGGATGCATTGCGTAGTAATCTTGTTGAAGTAACCAGCGATATAGTTGATTCGCTTTTAGCAGGGCTTGATACAATTAAGGCTATGCTTGAGTGCCGAAAAAATGGCTCTGTTTATGAAAAAGATATAACAGATCTTGTAAATAAAATAAAATCATATATTCCTGGAAAAGACAGTAAAAAGAAGAGTGCTCCAAAGAGTCTTTTGGGAATGATTTCTGAGAAAAAAGAAAAAGAAGCAGAAAAGACTGCAGCTCCTCCTGTTCAAAATTCAGCTCCTGTTATGAATGCTATGCCTCCAATTCCTCCTTTGAGTGAAGATGAGTTTATAGAATTAAAAGAAGCTGTTTCCGGTGATCAAAAACTCTGGACCGTTAATGTTACATTTGATGAATCAAATTTAATGAACAGCGTTGGTGGAATTCAGGTTTTTGCTGCATTAAAAAACTGCGGTACGGTATTAAAAACTGTTCCTGATTTTGAGGAGTTGTATGAAGATGAGTTCCATTATCAGGTAGTTTATTATGTTGCTTCTGAATGTGAAGCTTCTCAGTTGGAAGAAACTGCTTTCTTAAATGATGTAACTTTAGCTACAGATGCAAAACTTGTTGAAGATTTGAATACTGTTAAAACAGAAGTAAATAATACTGAAGAAAAAGATATCGAAGAAGAAGAGCTAAGTACAAATTCGATTGTACAAAATCAGGTTAAAACTGCTGAGACAGAAGAACAAAAAGATTCTGCAAAAGATACTGCAAAAGATTCTAAACCTGCTGCCAGTCAGACTCATTTAAATTCTTCAGGTTCAATTCTTCGTGTTGATTCAAAACGCGTTGATACA
>JAEELR010000114.1 GCA_016282835.1 Treponema sp.
GATTTTTTTGTTTTTAAAATTCGTCTGTCCATATATTTAATATACACAATTTTTGTAATAAGTGTTACTTATTATACATTTTCTTCTTTATTTGCCTTACGAAGCTTTTTGTTTTAATTACATTAATTATATGAATGCACTTGGAAAATTTATTGTAAAACAAAAAATCCCGATTCTCATTATCTCTCTTTTATTGATTATTCCATCAGTTATTGGTATGACAAAAACACGTGTTAATTACGACATGCTGAATTACTTGCCCGATAACATGGATACAGTAAAGGGACAGAATATTCTTCTTGAGGATTTTGGCAAAGGCGCCTTCTCTATTATAATGGTAGAAGGAATGAAACCCAGAGAAATTTCAGCTCTGAAAAAACAAATGGAAAAAATCGAACATGTAGATTCGGTTATCTGGTACGATTCTTTCGTAGATATTTCTATTCCAATGGAAATCCTTCCAGAGAAATACTACGATGCCTTCAATCGTGATAATTCAACATTAATGGCAGTCTTTTTTGATACCTCAACAAGTTCAGATGAAACAATGGCTGCTATAGAGGAATTGAAAAAGGTTTGCGGTAAAAACAATTATGTTACCGGCATGTCTGCTCTTATTACGGAGCTAAAAGACCTGTGCGAAGCAGAAGAACCTGTATATGTAGGCATTGCTGTTGCTTGTGCAATTGTTGCAATGCTTTTATTCATGGATTCTTTCCTCGTTCCTTTTGTTTTCATTGCCAGCATTTGAATTGCTATCCTTTGGAACATGGGAACCAATATTTTCTTTACTGAAGTATCATACATCACAAAAGCACTTGCCGCTGTTCTTCAGCTTGCAGTTACTATGGATTATTCAATTTTCCTTTGGAACAGCTATTCAGAACAAAAAATCCGTTTTGCAGGTGATAAAGAAAGAGCAATGGCTCATGCCATTTCAAATACTATCACTTCAGTTATTGGCAGTTCAGTAACAACAATTGCAGGATTTATAGCTTTATGTTTTATGACTTTCACTCTAGGAAAAGATCTTGGTCTTGTTATGGCAAAAGGAGTTGCTCTGGGCGTTATAGGCTGTGTAACAATTTTACCAGTTATGATTCTGCTTTTGGACAAACCTATTGAGAAAACAAAGCATAAAACTTTTTTACCAAAACTGAACAAAGCTGCGGACATAATTGTAAAAGGCAGATATATCATTCTTGTTTTAAGTATCGTCATTGCAATTCCGGCTTTCTATGGTTACAGACATACTCCTGTTTATTATGATATGGGAAAGTGTCTTCCTGAATTTCTGGATTTTGTTCAGGCTACAAAGAAATTGAACAGCGAATACAATATGGCCAATACTCACATGATTCTTATTGATTCTTCTTTAAGCCGTAAAGAAGTAAAAAAAATGATGAAAGAATGTGATTCTGTGGCTGGTGTTAAAGCTACGCTTGGAATGTCTTCTATGATTGGCTCTAGCATTCCAGAAGCTATGATACCAAAAGAACTGTCTAAAACATTAAAAAGCGATCGTTATGAATTAATTCTTGTTTCATCTGAATATTATACTGCAACTGATGAAGTAAATAATCAGATTGATGAATTGATTTCAATCATAAAAAAGTATGACCCGAACGCAATGCTTATTGGCGAAGCAGCCTGCACAAAAGATATGATTGCTATTACAGATCACGACTTTACAGTTGTAACATGGCTCAGTATTGCAGCAATCTTTCTGATTATTGCCTTTGTTTTCAAAAGTGCTTCCCTTCCATTTATACTTGTTGCAGTTATCGAATTTGCAATCTTTATAAACCTGGGGCTTCCATATTACACAGGAACAGAGCTGGCGTTTATCGGCCCAATCTGTTTAAGCACAATTCAACTTGGTGCAACAGTTGATTATGCAATACTTATGACGACCCGCTATTTGAAAGAACGTCAAAATGGTATTGAAAAACGAACAGCAGTTACAACCGCGCTGGAAACTTCTATGCCTTCAATAATTGTAAGTGCAACAGGATTTTTTGCAGCAACCTTTGGTGTAGGCCTTTACTCCAATATAGATATTATCAGTACCATGTGCAATCTTATGGCTCGTGGCGCAGCAATAAGTATGTTTGCAGTAATCCTTGTGCAGCCAACATTACTTTTGCTTTTAGACAAACTAATCGTTCATACCACTATCATGAAGAAAAATAATTCAAAAGCTACTGCTAAAACGGAGGTAAAATAACTATGAAAAAACAATACTTTAAATTTTTGATTCTGCTTGGTTTAAGTGCTGCCCTTCCACTCAATCTTTGGGCTTTAACTGATCAAAAGACTGTTGGAAAAGAAGAAAATGTCTATGTGCTTTCTGATATAGAAGGCAATGTAAATAAAGTAATTGTAAGTGAATGGCTTAAAAACCCAGAAAAGAAAAATGAACTTATAGACATTTCTGAGCTTGATAACATTACAAATGTAAAAGGCGACGAAACCTTTACTGAAAAAGACGGAAAAAAGATTTGGGCAGCAAACGGCAATGACATTTTCTATCAGGGAACAACAAATAAAGAAGTTCCTGTTTCAATTAAAATCAGTTATCGCCTAAATGGAAAAAAAATCTCACCTCAAGACTTAGCCGGAAAAAGCGGAAAAGTTACTATCAGATTTGATTATAAAACAAATATCAATGAATCTGTTATGGTAGATGGCAAAAAATGCCGGCTCACTCCCGGCTTTTTGGTTATGAGCGGAGTTCTTTTGGACAATGAAGATTTTAGAAACATAAAAGTAAGTACCGGTAAAATAATCAATGACGGCAACAGAACAATTGTAATTGGTGTTGCACTCCCTGGAATGCAGGAAAACCTAGGAATAAATAAGAAGGAATTTGAAATTCCTTCTTATGTTGAAATAACCGCTGATACAACCAATTTTTCACTTATTACTACAATGTCTTTAGCTTCAAACGATATGATAGGCTCCTTAAAAATGGATCAGGTAAACTCTATTGATGATCTTTCAATTATGGTTTCTAGCCTTTCTGAAAAATTGAACGATGGAATAGAAAAACTTTATGATGGTGTTTCACAATTGAATCAGGGAATGAATCAGTTGATTTCAGGGCTTTCTCAACTATCTCAGAACAGTTCAGCTCTAACAGATGGTGCAATGCAGGTTTTTCAGGCTTTATTTGATACAGCCGAAAAAACTTTCCGTCAGAACCATCTGAAGATTGAAAAACTTACTGTTGATAACTATCACCAGGTTCTTGAGCCTTTGGCTGAAAAAATGGTTTTACAGAAAGACAAAAAACAGATTCTAGATTTGATAGAAAGTCTTGATAACTATAAAAAATTCTATGACGGCATCGTAGCTTATACTAATGGAGTAAATCAGTGTTACGAAGGCAGCGTTCTTCTTGCAGAAGGTACAGATCAGTTGAATACAGCTGTTGCCGCCATCAAACACGGAAGCAGTGAACTTGCAAAAGGTATTGCAAATTTTCAAGACGGCTCTTTAAACATCTTAAATGGAATGGAAGGAATCGATAAGCAGGTGCTTATAAAACTTGCCAATGTTATTGAAGAAAGCGAAACAGTTCTTCCACGTCTTAAGGCAACAGTCGAAATAACAAAAAAATAC
>JAEELR010000115.1 GCA_016282835.1 Treponema sp.
CAAAAGTTTGGCGAATCATATAAACCTTATCAGTTTATTTACGAACAGATGCCTGATGTAATTTCTGCAGCTGATGTAATCCTTTCACGTGCTGGTGCAAACTCAATCTGGGAAGCCGCTGTTATGTATAAACCAATGGTTCTTATTCCTTTGTGTGGAAGTGGAACAAGAGGCGACCAGGTTGATAATGCAAAGTTTTTCCAAAATAAAAATGCAGCAGCTGTTCTTCTTGGCGATGAAGCGACAGGTGAAAATCTTTGTGCCGAACTTCAAAAGATGCTTGAAGAAAAAACAAGAAATGAATATGCTTTAAATATAAAGAAAATGGTAGGGGAAAATAAGCCTGCACAAAATATAGCAGGCATTCTCTATCAGGAACTTTAATGGAGACTGAAAGATGTTTTTTACCTTGACTGATGTAATATTTTTTATAATAATCCTTATTTTTGCGGTAATTGCAACTGCCAAAGGTTTTATTAATGCTATCTTTGGAAAGCTATGCTGGATCTTAGGCCTTATTTTTGCATTTTTATTTTATAAAAAACTTACTGGTTATATGAAGCAGCTTGTGCACAATGAAACAATTTCTTCCATTTTGTGCTTTGTGCTTATATTTGTTATTGTATTCCTCATTGTCAAAATTATTCAGACACTTCTTTCAAAGGCTTTTGACGGCGAAATTATGAAGGGCCTTGACCGTTCCCTGGGATTTCTCTTTGGACTGGTTGAAGGCCTCCTGGTAGTTTTCGTCTTTATTTTTATCCTGATGAATCAGCCATGGTTTGATGTAAGTAAATTATTTGAAGGCAGCTTCTTTGTAAAAATGCTCACACCTCTTTTAAATTATACTTCTACTAATATTACAATTCCGTCAGTTGGAGAAGTTGCCTGATGTTAGAAAATCTTGTAAGCCAGCCGGCATCAAAATCAATAATTAAGGATATCAAAAATAATAAGTTTCCGGGAGCTGTTTTATTTTCGGGAAACAGCTGTACTGGAAAGCTTACCGCTGCTCTTGAGGTTGCCCGTGCCCTGTCATGCAATGGAGACGATAAACCTCACTGGCTTTGCGAATGTCCTTCATGCCTGCGTCATAAGGCGCTCAACTGTTCGAACATTATTTTAATGGGACCGCGTGACTGTTCGCTCGAGATTTCTGCTGCAAAAGATTCTTTCTTAAAATCATATCGCGATAACGACAGTCACCTTAAGGCTAACAGATATCTTTTTTTGCGAAGCATAAGAAAACTTACATTACGATTCAGCGGAATACTTTGGGAAGGAGAATCAAATCTTTCAAAGCTTTCGCCACTCATGGAAAAAATAAATGAAAATCTTGAACTTATTGATTTTCCTCGTGAGCTTCCGCCGTTTGATGAAACTGTAAAAATCTGCGGAGAACTTGAAGCTGACTCTCTTAAACTTGAAACTGACTTTTTATATGATTCAATTCCTGTAAACCAGGTTCGCAATATGGAACAGTGGGCCTGCATAAAAGCAGACGAAGGTAAAAAAACAATCATAATAGAAAATGCAGAACGCATGCAGGTTAGTGTAAGAAACGCCCTTCTGAAAATCCTTGAAGAACCTCCTGCAGACTGTGTATTTATTCTTCTTACAACACAGCGCAACGCAATCATGCAGACAATACTTTCTCGTGTAAGAACTTATAATTTTATGGACAGACCTCTTGCCGCCCAGCAGGAAGTTATTCAGCGTGTATTCCATAACGATTATTTTAATGGCGAAATAAGCGAATATCTTTTAAAATATCTTCCTGTCCCTGCAACAAAGCTTCGTGAAAATGCAAAGGCTTTTGTAACTGGAATTTTCCATAATAAAATTCCAGACTGTGAAGCAGTTGTAGAAGAAAATCAGAAGTTTGAACCGCGTGTTGAATTAAAGATTTTCTTAAATGGAATTGCTCAGTCCTTCCGTCCTCTTATGCAGACTCAGGTTGGATGCGAAGCCTCTGCCGAAGCTGTAAAAGTTTTACGTGAATGTTATGAAAATGTTACGCTTTATAATCAGTCGGTAAGGGCTGCACTTGAAATACTTATCCGCGACTTAAGCAAAGTTAATTCATTACATGAGAAGGTATTCAGTAAACTATGAGAGGATATGTAAAACGAGTTTCGCAAAAGGCATCTAAACTTTCTCAGGAACAGCTTGTTTCTCTCCTTGACGATATGGTTGAGGAAAACGAAAATCTGTATTCAATTCTTGAATCAATTTCGGCAGGCCTCCTCATAGTAGACAATGACTTCTTTCTCCTGCAGTCAAACAAAATTGTAGAAAGCCGCCTGAACTTTTCTGTTTATCTTGATGATCCAAAGGCAACCTCCTGTCCAATCTGGGAAATCATGGAAGATGAAGAGATTGGCGAGTATTTCAAAAAATGCGCAGAAAAAGAAATTACAAATACAACAGAAGATTTTACAATTATGACAAGCGGTGGCTCTGTAAGATTTATTACAATTACAATGACACCTCTTATTCATGGTGGCGAAACTACCGGAAAAATTATTCTTGTACGTGATGTAACAGAAAAGAAAAATCAGGAAGTCCTGCTTCATCGTATGGAAAATATGGCGGGCCTTACAAATCTTGCGGCAGGCATGGCTCATGAAATTAAAAATCCGCTTGGTGCAATTTCTATTCATATTCAGCTCATTACAAAAGCACTTGAGAAAGCACGAGAGAATAACAATACTTTGCCGCCTCCAAAATTTGTAGAAGATCACATTGATGTTGTGAATGACGAAATAGATCATCTTAATAAACTCATTATGGATTTTCTTTTTGCAGTTCGTCCTGTCAATGCTTCGCTCGTACTTAAAAAGCCTGCAGTTCTTATCCAGAATGTTGTAGATTTTTTTACTCCGGAATTTCACGACAACGATATTAATGTAACACTTGTAATTAAAGATTCAGAATCGCGATTCCTTCTGGACGAAAAACTGTTCAGAGATGTTATAATAAATCTTGCTCAAAATGCACTTGCCGCAATCAATCAAAAAAAGGAAACTAATTCTTCAAAAGATTACACCGGTGAGTTTGAAATTGAATGTGCTTCAAATGACAACAAATATTTTATTACTGTAAAAGATAACGGCTGTGGTATGAAAAGCGAAACAGTTGCCAAAATATTTGAACCATATTTTACTACAAAAGCAAATGGAACTGGTCTTGGAATGACGATGGTTTATAAAATTGTAAAAGAGTTTTCCGGCGATATAGAAGTTACATCCGAAGAAGGTCAGGGAACTGTATTTACAATGTCATTCCCATTGCAAAAAGACGGAAAGCTGGCAATAGAAAGTTAAGTGGTCCCTGAGCTTGTCGAAGGGCAGGAGAATAAATGTTTACAATATTAACAATTGACGACGAAGAAAATATACGCAACGGTCTGGCCGATAATTTTGAACTTGAAGGATATAATGTCGAAAAAGCCTCTAACGGTAAAGAAGGTCTTGCCAAAATAGAAAAAGGCGGAATAGATCTTGTAATAACAGATCTTCGCATGGACGGAATGCCTGGTGAAGAAGTAGTACGTCGAGTAACAACAGAAAATCCAGGAATCCCGATAATTGTTCTTACAGGGCATGGCAGCATAGAAGATGCAACTGCAGCAATTAAAGCTGGTGCCTATGACTTTCTTACCAAGCCTCTTGATCTTGACCACTTAAACCATATTGTAAAGAATGCACTTAAAGGTCGCCAACAGCAGAAAATAATTACAGAACTCCAGGAAAAAATTAAAAAGGGCGGACACCCTGACGGCATGATAGGAAAAAGTGCCGAGCTTAATCGTGTAAAGGAACTCATCTCAAAGGCTGCTCCTTCAAAAGCAAATGTCCTTATTACTGGTGAAAGCGGTGTTGGTAAAGAGCTTGTTGCCAAATCTATTCACGATCAGTCACCACGAAAGGATAAACCTTTTGTAATTGTACATTGTGCCGCTTTGTCAGACACTCTTCTTGAAAGTGAATTGTTTGGTTATGAAAAAGG
>JAEELR010000116.1 GCA_016282835.1 Treponema sp.
ACAGAGATTGTTAATTCGTTATTTGCGTCCAAAGTCTGAGCATCAAAATAAACCCAATCCCTATCAGGAGATTTAAAACACGGAATATAATTTAATCCTGTAATTGTTGTAGATGGCGGTGTAACATGTAAAGTTAAATTATAAAGCGAAGTTCCCGGACCGGCAGATGTTTTGCTATCAATAGAAACGCTTGGCTTATAATTTACTAATGACGTAGTTCCACTATTACTTGTATCAATTTCTTTTTCAGCCAAAGAAGAGTATATATGCCCGAATAATTCCCAGTTTTCTGAGTGGCGCAATTCATATACAGTTTGAATATATACAACATAGTTTCTAGCAGACAAACCGCTTATAACTTTAGAATCTGTTGTTTCAGTCCATGGATCTTGAGGATCAATAGGAGTAGCGGTATTTCTTGTTAACGTTCCTGCTCCAGCTTCTCCATAAAAAACTCTATATTTTACATATGTAATTATACCAGGAATATTAAGATAACTGGTATAATCATCACCAGAATAATCTGCATAATTAAGTGTAATAGTTTTATTATCACCAGAGTCAGTAACAGTATAATTACTTAAGACCGGCTTTTTAGGAATAACAGCGTCCATGCTCTGCATATTTCCAACAGCATCAACATAATCAACATGAAGCATTACATCCTTATCTTCATTCCCGCTGATATAATTTCTCATATCATCCGGAAGGTCAAAAAATAACGAACCAGAAATTCCTTCACCTTCTGTATATACAGGATTCAAAAGTCTTGGCATTGGTGTTGTGCTGTCATATTCAATCTGAGATTTCCCTTCTTTTTTTATTCCGCACGAAAAATAATATTTATAATCCTTAAAACTATTCTTATATTGAACTACCAAAGTTCCATTTTCATTCTTTTTTTTATATGAATAATAAACATCATCTGCAATGAATTGTATATGATATGTGTTTCTGGCCCATTCAATTTTTTCAACAGTAGGAGTTTCCCGGTTATAATCCTGCAAAGCATCTTGCCTGAACATAGAGACTTCACAATTAAGTCTGCCTGCAATACTCTGTTCTAAATGGGTATCTTTAACAACATAATAAACTTTAGATTCATTGCTCAATAAAGTAGAAGAATCTTCTATATATAATGCTATTTTATACAAACCGTCTGGAAAAGCAGAACCAGAAAGATTTAAGGTATAAGTTCCAGTATAGTTTCCAGCTTCATTTTTATCTTTAAGGTCAAATGAATAAGTTTGGGCACTTTCCTGTTCAGAAACATCTTGTCCCAGAATATTACAAATGTTTTGATAGCTTATATGACCAGAAACTCTTCCTCCGCCGTAATCACTTCCTTCTACGCTAATAACTAAAGTAGAATTACAATGATTTGTATTAAGAATCTGTGCTTCGTTTTGAGAAAGCTCACCTGCAACAAGAGTAATTTCTGGAGCAACAGCAGTACTAAATACTGAGATTCCAGGCCGAGTAATAGAACCATCATGCAAAGTTGGTGGAGTATTATCTATATTATCATTAACTCTATATTTTTCTTTTTTTGCATTTTTTATAGGAAGTCCGTCTTTTGTTTTACAGTTTTTAGAAAGAGTAAAATAAACGTCCATAGTTTTTTTACCCTTTAAGTCAATATAATTGTTTTCATCTGCAGCAATCGTAACAAGCTTATACTCATCATCCCATTTTGGTTCCACAAAATGAGCTTTTAACGACGCACCTTGAGAATCAACAATATCATAACTATTCAAAAATGAGTCAGGATCAATAGGAAGGGTAAAACTAACCTTAATGGCTTTATTTTTTTCTACGCCCTCATTCGAAAATGCCGGTTCTTCCAGCGTTGCCTCAGGGCATTCGTTATTTGCAATAAAAATCTGTTTTTCGATTTCATTTTTGACTGCTTCACCTTTTAAAAAGTTTTCGCAGCCGGAAAGTAAAATGCATAAAAATGTCCCACCCAGTATAGCATAAAGAGAAGTCTGTATACTTTTTTTCATAATATACTCTCCCAAAATAGTATTATTATATTATGAAAGCCATATTCTCTGTTGTCAAGTATAAAATAAATATGAGGGGCGGAGCCCCGCCCCTGGCTCCCAAGTCCTCACTGCGCTCCGGTCTTGTCCGCCACCCCACCCAGCGGGGACAAACAACTGCGTTGTTTTCCCCCGCAACGCCCCCAATAAAATGCTTTTTTTACGGCGGCTTTTTAGTTCTAAAGCATAAATTTTAAAGCATATTTGCCTGTTTTTATGCTTTTTTACGGAATTTTCAGATCTTTTCTGTCTGAAAAGCATAAATTTTAAACATTGCCCAGCCGTTTTTATGCTTTTAGACATAATTTTTTATGTTCCAGCTGCCCGGGAAGCATAAATTCCGAATCTGATCCAGCAAAATTTATGCTTTTACCAAAAATTGTTGGTAATGCGGTAACTGCAACTGCGGGAAAGGTGAATTGAGTTAAAAAATGGCTGTGACATGTCACAGCCATAAAATCATTCAAATCGAAAAAGCGTCAGTTAAAAGAAAAAGCCGGCAGCTTCCTACTTTCGCCGGTCGTACGTTCGCTTCGCTCACTAGCGACCTTACCAAGTTTTGCTCCGCTACGCTTCGCAAAACTTGCGCTCGCATTTCTTCTTAATCAGTTAATGCTTAATGGTGAAGATGATACTGCACTCGCGGGAAAGGTGAAAACGGGTAAAAAAAAGACAGTGCTGCGCACTGTCAATGTATTTTTAGTTTAAAAACGCTTTGTTTAAAAAAAGAAAGCCGGCAGCTTCCTACTTTCCCGCGAGTGCAGTATCATCGGCGTAAGAGAGCTTGACTTCCGTGTTCGGAATGGGAACGGGTATTACCTCTCCACTATGGCCACCGGCATTTATTAACTATGCCAAAACGAAGGAATC
>JAEELR010000117.1 GCA_016282835.1 Treponema sp.
ACATCTGCTCATATTCGCCTCCATTATTTAGTATACTTGCGTAATGGAATTCTGTAATTAAAGTGATGGTTGAATTTCAGCACGGATATTCATTACTTCATCCCGGATATCATCGAGCATTTTCAAAAATGATTTTCTGACATTTTAGTTCCTGTAAAAAAAAACTTGGTGCATGAGGAAAAGACAGCACAGTTCCTCGACCTGCAACCAAGTCTAAAATGTCAGTGAAGTTCGCCACATTTCCTCAACCGCCGAACAAGGATTGTCCGACCCCGCAGCAGGCATCTCTACATTAACCGACAGTCTAAATATAAACCATCAGTGCAAAATCGTCATTAAAGTTGTACTTTAATAGCCCCACTCTTCGTTTCTTTTCAGATAACCGCCAAAGCAATAACCGAAGCCCTTTCCTTTGCCGTAAACAAGGTACTAGTGATCTGTAATTCCGTCTATTTCAACTTCTTCATATTTCCAGTCCAGAACATACAAAACGTCGCCTCTTACAACCCTGCCTACTACATTAGAAGAAAGTCCGCAGCCGTCTCTCAAGCGCAGCGCATCAGTATTTACAGTTACGGTACGAAAATCTGTATATTTCATTTCTTTATATTCATTTATAACCTTTTCTTTTTCTGCTGCAGACAAGCCGCTGAAAACATCATAAAAGCTTTTTCCGCCGATTGATTTTACATAATTCAGTCTTTCCTCTGCATCTCTATTTTCACCGCCGTTTTTTTTGCTCCATTCAATTTCTTCACATAATTTATCATATAATGTGACAAAACGAGGATGATAAAAATAACCATAGCAGATAGTATTTACCTGATTTTTTATATTTAAAAGCTCCGAATAATGAATAAAATTTTTTGCATCCAAGTTACAACCCAAATACAATAAAAGAGTTCTTATCTTATAATCCCATTCACCAATTCCGTTATCATAATACCATTTATTTTTCAAAGGTTCATTTTTCCATAAGAAAGTAATTATTTCATCGCTACATTTTTCCAAAATAAAATTTTTTGCCGCCATCATCTTCAACCTTTCCTTCACCATCAATGTGCAGGCCGATACTGTAACAATATTTGAGCAATTTAATATTATTATTCAAAGCGCAAATAGCAGCAAGTGACTGACAACCGTCTTCATTATCCATATATTCAGGATCAATATTAGGATTTCGAACTCTAGTGCAATTATTTCTAACTAAGATGTCAATATAATTTGTATCATCACCTTTGAAACTATAATCGAAAACACCATTGCGATCATAAATATAATAGTCGATTTCATCTTTACGTCTATTTATATTATTTTCTTTTACATATTTTTCAAAAGCTGCATAATCTTTATTTGCAAAAATCTTTTCTACTTCTTCTGAACCTTCAGCCGCCAGAACCGAAAAACAAAACAATAAAGACAAAATAAAAATAAAAAATTTTTTCATTTATTCTCCCATCTATGCCGTAACAAGCTTATTCAATAATTTTTCTGGAAGTATAAATTTTAGATAAAAATCACGCAAGACTCGTTTAAGAATTTGATTATCTGATGACCTTCAACATAAAAATGCAGGATTACTTTCCCGTAATCCCTTTTACAAGCAGTTTGCGTTCGCCCGGCCCCCGTCTGAAAGCATCGGCTTAAACTTTTCCAATGCAAGTGAAAAATATTTTTGCGTATCTTCTGACAAGTCGTAATAATAAATTCTATAAAGTTTTGGAATATTTTTTATTTTCGCTTGACTTTACACAACTTGTGTAATATATTCTAACCATAAGGAGAAGCAAATATGCAGAGCGTTAATCCAACAAGTTACGGAAAATTCTTAAAACGGCTCAGAATCGACACCGGCGACACACTTTCGATGATGGCTCAAAAACTCAATGTGTCCGTCTCACTTTTGTCTTCGGTTGAATCTGGCGCCCGTGAAATTCCGCCGGAACTTTCGGACACAATCCGAACGAAGTACAAACTGGACGCAACTGCAAGCGATGCGCTTCTAAAAGCTGAGTGTGAGACGCTTCACAAGTCTATCTCCATCAGTCTCGTCGGGCGTGAAAATGACAAAGATTTCAAAAAGTCGGCAATCTCTATCGCCCGCGACTTACAGGAGCTTCCCACAAACGAGGTTCAGAAAATCGCGGAAGAAGTCCACCAGAAAGCACAGTCAAAAAGGGAAAAGGATTTTTCCGGTTGGGCTGCACTGGGGCTTGCTGCGATTGCGCTCGGTGTTGGAATCGCGCTCGCGGCTTCTGGCAACAAAAACGACAGCGAAAAAAATCCGCAAGGAGGTAACTAAATTAAAACCTTAAAATCTTCGTTGAAGATGTTTATAATTTATAAAAAGGAGGTATACACATGAAAGTAGAGAATAATTTTTCGCTTTTGCTAACTGAAAAATCAGAAGCAAAAGAAACTTCGCTTGCTATTACAGGAACAAATGCTATTCTTGGAATCGCATTGATTGCTTTCGGATTTGGATATGCTATTGCAAGTTCGAAAAAAAAAGCTCTTTAATCAGTACCAGTGATTAAAAAGCCTTTTAAACAATCGGAAAACCGTTGCCTTACAAGATTTATAGTAATGGTTTTTCCGATTGTTTTCAAGTTACCGAAAAGACAGGCATCACCTAAAAATTTCGGAACTAAAACTCCATAACTACAACTTTACTCTTTTCCCACAACCAGTTCCAGCGACCCCCTCACTTCCCATCTTCTTTCTTTGCGTTCAAAAATCGTAATGTTGTCTACGGGAAAATCTTCTATAAGATTAAGTTCGTTCATAACTTGAAGCGCGTCTGTTATTACGCCGGCAGGAATGTCGCGGTTAGAAACTGTTGCATGCGGCTGGAACGGGCGCTGATCTTTTTTTGTAC
>JAEELR010000118.1 GCA_016282835.1 Treponema sp.
CGTTTCATCAGGATCAAATTTAATGTTTTCATCGGACGGTATAATAATTTCATGGCCTGATAGAAGTTCGACCATTTCTCGTTTTTTGTTTTTGTTACCAGTTGCTAAATAGATTTTCATAATGACATAATACAGTTATGCAAAAGAAAAATCAAACTTTGTTTAATGTAATGCCCAGTTTTCTTGCTGTTGACTGATAGTAGGTTACTTGTCTGGGACTCAATCCAAGAATTTTTGCAATTAATTTTGTAGTAGGACGAATATGAATTTTTCCTTCTTCGAGCTGATGATTTAGAGTAGACCAGTTTTTTGTGTTTTTCTGATATTTTCTGTTTAGAGAAATATTCTCATATTCCGGATTCATTGTATTGTTTTCATTCCATTCTATCTGACTTTTAAATCTTTTATGAAGAAAATATGCTCTGTTTCGACGAATCTCTATTTTTTCCTTATTGTGAATCCTTCTTTCCATTTGAAGCTTAACATCCTGAATAATCTGATGGAGACTTGAAGTTTCTACATTCAATAAAGCAGAGATTTTTTCAATCTGATCATCTGTAAGATAATAGGCAGATTTTAAAGACAGTACCATAATTATGTTTTGAATCATTATTGGAGAATAATCTCTTAACTTTTCTTTTATGTTTTCTGAAAGGCCTGATTCTTTTGAATTAATAACTTTTTTAATATGATAACTGTCAGTTTTACATGCAATCTGAAAATCCTTGTAGGAAATTGGTTTATATGAGTAGGGGACTTTAGGCTTTTCAAAATCATCATATCTGATATTTTTATACGCATCAATTTTATTTTCATAATTACTGATGCTTTCGCTAAGCTTAAGATATTCAATCTGGTTTCGTACAGCAGCTTTTTTCATAAGAGAGGTTTGGTAATTACGCGTTATGCAGAACAGATAAGAAAAAAACGAACCTCGACTGATATCATATTCAGCCATAGACGCAGGGCCTCTGTCTAAAAATGTGATGATAAAATCGCTTATAAAATCTTCATCAAATTTTTGCAGACCGAACATTGGTTTGTTCTTGAGAATGAATAAAACAAGTTCTTTAGATACTTGTTTCCAACTTGTTTTTCCTGCTTTGACCATCTCCGGAATTGAATCAATATTTTCTCTTGTCATTAAAAAATCCTCCTTTAAAATTTTTTTGTAAAGAGAAGATTTTTATTTTATGATGGGATTTTTAGATTTAAAAATGAAAATATTTCAAAACTTGCAATCTGGTATCCTAATATTTTGATATGACAACAAACTGCAGGTGGTGATTAATTACATTATTCTTGCAAATTCTTTAATTATGGAAGGAATGAGTGTTTCTATGCGTCCTTCACAGCTCATGCCGGAAGCATTTTTATGACCGCCGCCACCAAACTTAGAAGCAACTACAGAAACATCAACATCATTAAGGGAACGGAAGCCACCGGTACATGTAGATGGTGTATCCTGCCTTAAAAAGACTGCAGCTTTTACTCCCTTTGTAGAAAGTAATAACTGATAAAGTGCATCAGAATCGCGGCCTTCTGTTCCAAGCTTGTGAGTATCTTCCAGAGTTTCATAGGTGATAATAAGCTGACCGTTAATATGCTGTTCTGCGCGTGTAAGAAGAAGCCCTAAAAGCTTTCGTGTGCTCCATGGTTTTCCGTTATTGATATCATTGTAAGTTTGACGAGGATCTGCGCCATAAGTATTAAGTCTTGCTGTAGCAGTGAGTAAATCTGCTGCTTCTTTTGAAGAATTAAGAAAACGGAAAAAGCCTGTGTCTGTACAGATTCCAAAAAAGATGATTTCTGCAAGTTTTTTTGGAAGAGGGCCGATTAAACCTTCATAAAAAAGCTGAACAATATATGCAGCGGCAGGAGCATCTCCATTTATATAACCAAGAGAACCTTCAGGAATGTCAGAGGTTTTGTGATGGTCAATTATAAAAGTATCAAGCCCTTTAAAATCAAAATCAATATCGCCAAGTCTCGAAAGTTCTGAACAGTCTGTGATTATTAAGCCTGTATTTGTGCGTTCCTGTGTGTCCATAAAATCTACAGTGTCTGTAAACTGTGATTCATATGGTTTTATTTCATGACGTTTGAAAGGGCCTGCAGAAAGAAGTGTGTAAGGTTTATTAAAATGTTCAACAATTGCGGCAAGACCTAAGCATGATGCAATACAGTCGCCGTCCGGTTCTTTATGGCCAATAATGAGAAAACTATTATGATTTTGAATAAAATCTTTTAATGAGTCTAAATCTTGTTGTGTAATAATGCTCATTTTAGATGTCTAATTCTTCGAGTGTTTCTTTGTCTGCGCCCTCAACGTTGAGGTTATTTGCAATAACACCCCAAAGATTATTATTCTTCTTCATTGGGCAAGAAAGAATTACACGATGGAATTCATCGTTTTTCTTTACTACAGTTATAAAGGAAGCACCAGGATTTTTAATATTACGGAACTTGAGCTTTCTTGGTGTATCTTTTTTATAGCTATTCCATGCTTTTGGAATTGTAACAGTAGCTGTTCCTGCATATTTTTTCTGATAAATAACTACATAGCATTCTTTTGATTCAAGAATCTTCATAACTGGAGCTGTTGTATAAGTCATGTCGCTCCATTTTGATTCGTCTTTCTCAATTGCAAGTTCCTGATTTTCTGCGAAAACAGCACATGTGAAAA
>JAEELR010000119.1 GCA_016282835.1 Treponema sp.
ATTTAAAATTAAGTACCCGAACTATTTTGATAAGCAAGGGGATAAGTTGCAAGCTCATAGTTCATTACCGAAGTCTCCTTCCGATAATGAAGTATAGAGTTTATGTAGTTAAAAATTTTCCCAGGGAATTTAGGTTTATCTATCTGTTCTTTTTCAAGTAAAAAATCAACTTTACCTGAATCGTTTGTTTTTACTGCGTTTCCAAATTCTGTATCACAAGGAAGAGCGGCATCGGTATGATCTACTACACAAGCTTCCACATTTTCAAGATAACCGTCAATTACCTGAATACCCAGAGAAGCGCTGCTAACCTCAGTTGATTCCGAAGATGTGGTTGATGAACCGCTGTCTGACGAACTGCCACCAGAAGAACCTCCGCCACAACCAATAAGAATGGCGGAAACTACGGCAGTTGCCAATAATGAATGATTAAATCTGACCATAAAAAAGTTTCCTTTTAATAAATTAAGTTACTGAGATAATAAACAATATGGACAATTAAACTATGTCAATATATGTTGTTTTTCATTGTATTTAATGTTTTAAATAAAGTAAATTCGATGATTATGTTTGTTTGAAGTGTGATATATTTTATTTTTTAAAGTATTGAAATATAATAAAAAAGTAATTTTGAGACTTTTTTATCTGCGAACAGTTCTAGTGTACAGAATCAGCATAAACTTTATCCTAAGATTTTCTAAATTTTAGTACTACATTACTAAATATATTCAAAAAGTGTTGATTTTAAAGGGAAAAATCAACACTTTTTCTTTTTTAAATATTTAAAAAACAATAAAATGTAGTATTATTTAATACTACATTTTATTGTTTTTACCGGTTTAAAAATGCCTACTTTAAGAATTCAGAATCTAAAAATCGACCCAGAAACGCAAAAAATTATTTCTGGTAGTGCTGCGATCAAGGAAAGTAAATATCTTCCAAAAGATAAATGGATTCAATGTAAAGATTCTTCCAAGAAACCTTACCATTCAATTTCAGTTACCAGAGAGAATTTAGGAAAGGTTTTGTATCTTTCTGAAGATAGAAAAAAAGGAATTTTTAAGTCACCTACAAGAGGTATCGTTTATTACGATTCTTTAACCGATGAATTTACTCAGGTAGATAAAGATGACGAACGCATAAAACATCTGTCACCAGAATTTTTTCCAGAAAAGAATGTTCATACCGTTTTTGGAGACTGCTTCCTTTTGCTTCACTTTTTGAGATCGTCAAAACTTCTCAAAGTTCTGCGAGAATCTTTCAAAGATAATGAAAAGTACGAACGTATGTTGATGCATGTTTTTCATGGCATTTTAAGAGATGGCAGTAAAATAAAATGTTCTCATTTTATCGATAAGTCTTATGCATCATACTATTTGCGGGACGTTTCAATTCCTTCGCTCTCCTGTGATTGCAGGTTTTTTTCAGATATAGGAACAGATCAAATAAGACTTGAGTTTTTTAAGCAATTCACAAATCATCTGAAGCAGCTCAATCATAATTTTGGAAAAGGATGTTTCATTGATTCAACACCATTGCCTAATGATATAAAGGATAACCCATTTAATGCACTATGCAGTCACGGAGTCACAAATACATCTGTTCAGACGCGTTTGGTTCTAGTGCTTGATCAAGAAACCGGGCTTCCGATTTGGTATGAAATAATTCCGGGGAATGTTTTGGATCTGAATACTATAACAAACATTGCGGAGAATGTATTTACCAGTATTGGGGTTACTATAGAATCCGTAGTATTGGATGCAGGGTACGTGACCATGGATTTACTGAAATCCCTCAATACGGAACCAGGACTAAAAGATAGCAGCATGAAAAAAAATCGCGTAATGACAGCAAGAATGCCGGCTAAAAAAGGTTATCCCTACAAGGAATTATATGAAAAAAACAAGCGAAACATAGCTAATCATAAAGGAGACTTCCTTAGAGAGGGGCATTCATATTTTGGAACAAAAGAAACAATTGAACTATTTGGAACATCGATAAATGCATATGTTTACGTTGATCGCTTATCAGCACAAATCAGATATGATGAATATCTCAAGAAACATGAAGATGAATTCCACAATCTGACAGCCAAAGAGAAAAACTGGCTTGCGGTAAAGAACGGTTATTTTATCCTGTTATCAAACAAGGACACTTCGCCAAAAGACTTACTGAGCGATTATTTCGAAAGAACCCAAATTGAAAATGTGTTTAAAACATCGAAGGAATATCTTCAGTTATTACCTCTGTCTAAGTGGAATGAACAGTCAGTCAGAGGAAAAATTCTAGCTGATATTATAAACACTATAATACTTCTGTTACTGCGAAAAGAAATAAGAAAATCCGGGTATTCTATCTCTGAGTTATTCGGAGTTGCTCAATCATGGATGTGTTTCTACAGCCAAAGAAATGACGAAGTTTTAGTAGAAACGCCTAACTTACAGACAAAAGAATTATGCAAATTATTAGGGATAAAGAAAATCCCTATTAATATTAAAAATTTCAGCTCAGAGATAGAAAAA
>JAEELR010000120.1 GCA_016282835.1 Treponema sp.
TCATCCCGCGGGATTTTCATCAGGTCCAGCTGGGCCATAAGATGCTGCTGCAGTGTTTCTCCACGGTCTGCCTGTGATTCAAGTGCGCGCTGGTTTGCATCAGATGCCTCGCTACCAGCTGCAGATGTTTGTTTTGAATATTTTCCTGTAATTTCAAGCGCCGGATTTTCAGCCACAGCCTTAAAAATTTCTTCCCGCAAATCCCGACTGTTCATAGCCAGAATCTTCAAAGCCTGAATCTGCACCTGAGATAGTTTCTGAATTTGTTTTTGTACCTGTTGCTGCGACTGTGTCATTCTTTTTCCTTAAATCCAAAGCAGCTGGCCTGGATGCGTAGGGTTGGATAGTTCAGGACGCTTTTGCCGTTTATGCATAGTTCGGTGGAGCCGCCTCCGTCAAGTTCAAGGGCATTGGAACAGCCCATGGCAGAAAAAATCTTTGCACATTGAGGGTAGGTGAGCCCTATGCTGCGGGATTTTCGTTCACCTTCTACAACAAGAAGATACAGCGTTTTTCCGTCTTTGGAAACTCCTGCGCCACAACGTGAATCATAAATATTTGCAAAGGAATAAATTACTTCATCATTTTCAAGTACGACAAAAAATCCGCCAAAAGCAAAATCAAAATTTTTGGACAAATCAGGTGTCTGATTTTTAATTACTTCCGCCCTACCGTCTTTTGAAAAAGCAATTGCTGCATAGCCGCTGTTAGTCGGGGATAACATAGTCTTGTTATACAAGTGAACACCGACAATTCTTTTCATAACAAGCTTGCCTTCAAAAGGAGCTGCGTTTACAGCAACAACACATTTATTTTTTTTTGCAAAGGTTGAAGTTTTTTGTCCTTTAAAGAATCCGGTTGAATTTGTTTTTGTTTTAGAATCCGGGAAACACACAAGCTCAAGGTTTGGGTTGTCTAAATCAATTTTAACTGCATGATAAACAAGAGGCACTGCAGAGTTTTCAAAATCAAAACGCTCTACACCGGCAGTCACGGGCTCCCATAAAAAATCAGAAGGAATAAAATCAGAATCCTTAAGAGTAAAAGGAACATCATTGTTTGAAACATTTTTTGTTGCACAGCTTACAGAACAAAAAACAAGAAATGCTGCGAGAAAAAAAAGTTTAAAACTAAGACCTGATTTTTTCATAAGGATAAAATCCATTATAGCATAAAACTTGCAAAATCAAAAACATTGGTTTATCCTTTAAATAGGAGTTGATTATGATTTCTTTTTCTAAAAAAGCAATTCTCGGTTTTTCTTTATTTTTTATTTTTTCGTTTTGTTCAATTTTTGCAGAAAACTGGTTTGTATGTCTTGGTTCATTTAGAGTAAAACAGAACGCAGATAATCGGGTTGCCGAATTAAATAAACATGATATTCCGGCTTTTGTTTATGAGACAGAATCAGAAGGCCAGATTTTATACAGAGTTCTTTTAAACGAAAAACATACAGACAGAAAAGAGGCACGCTCTGTCCGCGATAAATATTCAAACAATACAACAATAAAGCAGCTTGGAATTACGGGCCTGTGGATTTGTGCTGTAGAAGAAGAACTTCCGGAACTGCAGGAACCTGTTTTGCTGGAAGAGCCGGTAGAATTTGAAGAGCCTCCTGTTGTAGTACTTCAGGAAAATAAAACAGAGACAATTCCTGTTTCAAAAGAAAAGCCATATTCTGTTCTGGTCAGAAGCTACAAGGAAGAGCTCGCCGCCGAAAATACAAAAGACCGACTTGTAGAAGAAGAGGTAGACGCGTATGTTCTTGGAAAATATGATGACACATCTTTATTTACTTTTGATGTTCACGCCGGAGCTTTTGAAGAAGAAGAGCAGACAGAAGAATTAATAGAAAAGCTTGAAGACCTTGGAATAGAAGATGTTGAGGTAAGTGATTTTAATGAGATTTCTGATGCTGTAGAAAAGTTTGATGAAATGGTAAAAACTCAGCCTGTTGTTTATGATGCGGGTGAAGAAACAATACCTTCTGTGATTCCGGCTGCCGTTCAAAATTGTATAAAGGAATTTCCTATTAACAAAAATTTCCAGATAGAACAGATTACTATTCTTGATTTTGATAACATTAATGAAGATGAGTTTGAATCTCTTGAAGAAGATTTTGATGTTTTCGAGACAGATTTATCTATGGCAAATGCGGTTTCTGTAACTCTTTATCGTGATGAACTTTTTGGAAAAGAAGTTGTTGTTTTTATTGCACAGGGCGCTGAAGGACAATTTAATAATTCAGATTTTGAACCCGAAAACCAAAACGGCATTCTTTATGATTACAAAATCAGAGGTGGGATTTTAAAGAGTAAAGTTTTTGAAGTTGAAAACAAAATCTATCTTTTTGGAACAACGGAAAATGGTGCTACCAGAATTGAAATGTTGGCAGACAATTTTACCATGGACGATTTTAATACCTTCATGAACAATTCATATTCTGACAGTTCAATGCTCATTTATCCGCAGTTAAGAAAGAATCTTTTTATTCTGCCTGATAATAATGAAACAGAGAGAAAGTTTCAGGCATTTGTTTTAGAGAAAATAAACAAATCTTATGTAGAAGAAAAGAATTATCAGGATTGGGCCTGGGGTGTTTATGGTCACTGGTGTGCAACAGCATATTTAAAACAGGAAGACGAACCAATAAATGTTACATTTTTTGATTTAGATTATGATTATAATGCGCAGAAAATACACAAAATATTTATGGATGTACATGAGTTAGGATTTGAACTGGAAGATAATCGCAAAGAAATGGTACATAATACCCAGGGATGGTATTTGCGTAATTATAGAATTAAAGAACTTTCGTTTACAAATAAATCATACATTATTGCAACAGACACAGGAGTTGATTCAATTCTTGGACTCGATGATTTACATGCTCTTGCTGATGATTTGAAAATCTGGTAAAGGCCTCCTGGGTAATATTGCAAGTTATTCCTTCTTCTAGCAAA
>JAEELR010000121.1 GCA_016282835.1 Treponema sp.
GACGTAAATTTACTCGTATCAAATTCTTGGAAGATTTAGTATTAACTTGCGGAGATATTGTTCACAATGTCAGAACTCTTGACTTATCAGCAGGCGGTATGAAAATTACTACTTCAGACAATATTGATATTGAAAAAGAATATAATGTAACAATTAAGCTTAGCGATGAACAAGAAATTAAATGCAGATATCAGCTTATAAGAGTTGAAAAGAATGACACCGGAAAATATACAATTTCCGGCAGATTTACTCATCTGAACAACATTGATAAAATGACTCTTGTTCAATTCTGTATGAAAAAAGATATGGAAACTATTAACAAAAAATAATGGATTAAATTATGTATTATTCTGAAAACATAAAGAAATTTTTTGTATCTGTAACTACCTTGGTTCTTGGGACAATATGTATTTTGCGTATTGGTGCTATAGATATGCATACTATTTATGCAACAGCAGTAATACTTATCCCTGCTGTTGTTATTATGGGATATCTGGGGCAGCGGATTGGTGAAATCATGGACAATCCTAAAAACAAAGCTGATGCCGATTATAAGATTGCCGTACTTAATGCATTGAAGAAAATGGATAAATCAATTACCCTTCAGGAGCTTAATGAAAAACTTACAAAACAGGTTGCAGAGCCTGATTTGCCTGATACTAAAGATGATGTTGATGAATAGGGCAACGTTGAAGACAATTTTATTCAATTCTCATTTTTATAATATTGTTTTTATGATATTATGAAATGGGGATATTCTTTTATAATACCGTTTCCCCGATGGAGGATTTAATGAAAGAGGCTTATTTTCCGCAAGAAATAGAGAAAAGATGGCAGAAGATATGGGAGGATAATAAATCATTCCACACTCCCGATAATAGTGAGAAACCAAAATATTATGCGTTATCCATGTTTCCGTATCCGTCAGGAAAACTTCACATGGGACACGTTAGAAACTATACAATAACCGATGTTATTGCAAGATTTAAGAAAATGCAGGGATTTAATGTTTTGCATCCAATTGGTTGGGACAGCTTTGGACTTCCTGCCGAGAATGCTGCAATGAAGCATGGCGCTGATCCTGCAAAATGGACTGATGAAAATATTGCATATATGACTAAACAGTTAAAAATGCTTGGGCTTTCTTATGATTGGCAAAGAGAAGTTACAACTTGTAAGCCTGAATATTATAAATGGACTCAATGGCTGTTTTTGCAGCTTTACAAAAAAGGTCTTGCATACAAGAAGGAGGCTGCAGTTAACTGGTGTGATACTTGCGGTACAGTATTAGCTAATGAGCAGGTTATTGACGGTAAATGCTGGAGATGTGATTCAGTTGTAGAAAAGAAATTCCTTTCACAATGGTTCTTTAAAATTACTGAATATGCTGACCAGCTTTTAGATGATTTAGAAAAACTTCCGGGGTGGGGAGATAATGTTAAAACAATGCAGGCTAACTGGATTGGTAAATCTCATGGTGCTATATTCAGATTTAAAGTAAAAGAGATTGAAGGACTGGAAGTTCCTGTTTATACAACACGTCCTGATACCGTTCATGGTATTACTTATTTAGTTGTAGCACCTGAGTATAAAGATATTGAAAAACTTACAACTCCTGATAATAAAGAAGCGGTTGAAGCATACAGAGCAAATGCTCGTAAGATGACTGAAATCGAACGTCTTTCGACAGAACGAGTTAAAACTGGTGTTCCACTCGGTACTCACTGTATAAATCCTTTTACAGGCGAAGAATTCCCGCTTTGGACAGCAGATTATGCCCTTGTCGAGTATGGTACGGGCGCTGTTATGGCAGTTCCTACTCATGATACAAGAGACTTTGATTTTGCCAAAAAATATAAATTGCCAATGAAGGTGGTAATACAAAATCCGCAAAATCCTTCTGATTGTAAAGATGCAGCATATACAGAAGAAGGTGTTCTGGTTAATTCAAATGAATTTAACGGAATGAAGAATACTGAGGCAAAAAAAGCTATTACTCAAAAAGCTGTAGATGGCGGTTTCGGTGAATTTAAAACTCAATACAGACTTCGTGACTGGTTGATTTCACGTCAAAGATATTGGGGTGCGCCAATTCCTGTTGTTTATTGCGACAAGTGCGGAATTGTTCCTGAAAAGGAAGAAAATCTTCCTGTTATGCTTCCGACAGATGTTGACTTCTCTGTGGTTGGAAAGTCTCCGATTACAACATCAAAAACATTCAAAGATACAACTTGTCCGATATGCGGTGGTCATGCTACAAGAGAAATGGATACAATGGATACGTTTGTTTGCTCAAGCTGGTATTATCTGAGATATTCTGATGCTCGTAATTCGGAAAAATGTTTTGATAAAGACCTTGTAAATAAATGGCTGCCTGTTGACCAGTATGTAGGCGGAATTGAGCATGCCATTTTGCACTTGCTTTATTCAAGATTCTTTACTAAAGCTCTTCGTGATTGCGGTTTGTTAGATTTCGATGAACCGTTTAAGAACTTGTTAACTCAAGGTATGGTGCTTAAAGACGGCTCAAAAATGTCAAAGTCAAAAGGAAATACAGTTGATCCTGATGAAATATTTGAAAATTATGGTGCTGATACAGCAAGACTGTTTATTTTATCGGATTCTCCGCCGGCTAGAGATTTTGACTGGTCTGATGCAGGTGTAGAAGGCTGTTATAAATTCTTAAATCGTGTATGGCGTCTTGTTAGCGATGGTGTAAATGAAGGCAATATCCTGAAAGAGGCTAACTTCTCGTTCCCGTTATCAAGAGAAAATGATGATTTAGTCAGAACAGTCCATATTGCGATGAAGGGTATTACAAATGATATCTCTAACGATTTTCAGTTCAATACCGTAATATCTAAATACAGAGAACTTACTAATGCTATTTATGATTGGAAAAATAAAAAAGTACAACTCAACGGCGAAGACAAAAATGTCTTTACTTTTGCAGTTGAAGCTTTGGTTAAGTTGATGTCTCCGGTTACTGTTCACATGTCAGAAGAAATTTGGCATGAACTCGGACACGAAAATTCTATACACGAAGAAAAATGGTGTGAATGGGATGAAAACTTGGCTAAAGCAAGCAAGATAACTCTTGTTGTCCAAATTAACGGAAAGGTTAA
>JAEELR010000122.1 GCA_016282835.1 Treponema sp.
AAAACCGAAATGAATGCCTTGCAGATAAATCAGTTTTCTTTTACGGCAGAAAATTATCACAAAATTCTCTGTAAGGAATTTCCTGACTTTCTGAGAAAATATTTATCGCTTCCAGTTTTAACCCGTTTAAAAGGCGTGGGACTTTTGTGCGGAACAGACTGGACTCCTCTTTTTCATAACAGCTTTTTTTATTCACGCTTTGATCATTCTGTAGGAACTGCTTTAATTGCATGGAATTTTACGCACGATAAAAAACAGGCCCTTGCTTCATTATTTCACGATGTTTCAACACCAGCTTTTAGCCATGTAAATGATTTTAGAAAAGGGGATGCGCTGAATCAGGAAGCAACAGAAACTGATAATGAAAAAATAATTTGCAGTGAAAAACAATTGAAGTCACTTCTAGAAGAAGATGGTGTCTGTATAGAAGAGATTTGCGATTATCATAAATTTAATATCTGCGACAATAAGCTTCCGTTATTAAGTTCTGACCGCCTGGAGTATATGTTTCCAAGCGGGGCTTCTTTAAATAATGTGTGGACTCTTGATGAAGTAAAAGCCCAGTATGGAAATATCTGTGTTTTAAAAAATGAACAGGGCCTTAGCGAATTAGGCTTTTCTGATTCAGATTTATGCCTTTCCTATACAAAAAAGTTTCTGGAAACGAGTCTGATTTTACAGAAACATGAAGATAAAATTGCAATGCAGTTAATGGCTGATGTTTTAAGTGAAGCTATAAAAGAAAATATATTGGTGGAAGATGATTTATTTACTCTAAGTGAAAAAGAAATAATCGACAGGTTTTCTCAAGAATCAAAAGTAAAAGCGGATTCAAAGTTTTCTGTGCTGTATAATACATTTAGAAAAATGAAGACTATAGAAAGAAGTGACTGCAAAAAGGACGGGTACTATAATTTAAATATAGAAGTAAAGAAGCGCTACATAAATCCTTTGGTAAAAATTGATTCATCTGGAAATGCAAAACGAATTTCAGAAATTTGTAATGCTGCAAAAAAATTAATCGATGATTTTATGAGCTTTAAGGATTCTGAGTGGGGCTGTGTAAAATTAATGGGAGATGTGAATTGAGTTACAGTAAGGGTGGAAAGGTTGTATTTGTGGGCTCTGCTTCAAATCTTTTGACGGAGTTTTTAACTTTACTTTCCAGGAATAATGAAACAGAAGTAATTTCTTCTATCAGTTTTCTCTCTTCGCTTTCGTTAAGGTTCAAGCCCGATTTAATCGTATTTTGTTCTGTTGCCCTTGCAGATATTGTTGAACTAAAAAAAATGGAAGCCTTCCTGCATGTAAATGTTTTAGTAGTTTCAAAAGATTTTAGTGTTTTAAATAATCTTTCCGGCATTGCTGATTATTCCAATGTTTTAATCTGTAACGAATGTGTGTGCACGAATGAAGCTTTTATAAACCGCCTGAATAAAATAATTCAAAAAAAAGAAAAGATTTTGCCTTCCAGAACAGGCTCTTTTGTAAAGTATACAATTCACTTTTTAAATAAAAATTTTTCTAATGCCTTAAATCTTCAGAAGATTAGCGAACACAGCGGAAAGAACGAAGACTATCTTTCAAGGATTTTTAAAAGAGAAATGAATCTTACTGTATGGAATTATCTTTTGATTCTAAGAATGAATCTTGCAAAGAAGCTTTTGACAGAAACAGACATCCCGATTTCTCAGGTTGCAGAAAAATGCGGCTATTCCAGTTTAAGTTATTTTGATAAGGCTGTGCTGGCTTTTTACAGAAAAACTCCCGGACAAATAAGGGCAGAATAAGAATAAATAAAAATAAACATAATTGCTTAGAGAATATAAATTTTGTATAATCAAATAAATTTTTTATAAGAGGGTAATATGGCATATTTTTATGAAGAACCATCACATACTTTTGGTGAGTATCTTTTAATTCCTGGCTATACTTCGGCTGACTGTATTCCGGATAATGTTTCTCTTAAAACACCTGTTGTTCGCTATAATAAAAAGGCCGGCGAAAAATCTGATTTGTATATGAACATTCCTATGGTGAGTGCCGTTATGCAGTCTGTTTCAGATGATAAAATGGCAATCGCACTGGCTAAGGAAGGTGGCATTAGTTTCATTTACGGTTCACAGACAATTGAAAATCAGGCAGCAATGGTTGCACGCGTTAAGTCTTATAAGGCTGGTTTTGTTACTTCTGATTCAAATATTCGCCCGGATGGAACTCTTAAAGAAGTTGTTGCTCTTATTGAAAAAACTGGACATTCTACAATCGCTGTTACAGACGACGGCACTTCTCACGGTAAACTCGAAGGCATTATTACAGAAAGAGATTTCAGGGTAGGTTATGTTTCTTTAGATTCTTTAGTTAAAGATTACATGACTCCTTTTTCAGAGTTGATTACCGGTAAAGATGGAATTTCTCTTTCAGAAGCAAATGAACTTATCTGGTCTCACAAAGTTAATCAGCTTCCAATTATTGATAACGACGGACATTTAATTTCTTTAGTTTTCAGAAAAGATTTTGATAACCACGAAACATATCCAAATGAACTTTTAGATTCAAATCACCGCTATATTGTTGGTGCCGGAATTAATACCCGTGACTATATGGAAAGAGTTCCAGCCCTTTTAGATGCAGGTGTTGATGTTCTGTGTCTTGATTCTTCTGAAGGATATTCAGAATGGCAGGCAAGAGCTTTACACGACATTCACGAAAAATTCGGTGCTAATGTAAAAGTTGGTGCAGGAAATGTTGTTGACAGAGACGGCTTTATGTTCCTTGCAGAAAACGGAGCTGACTTTGTTAAGATTGGAATCGGTGGCGGTTCAATTTGTATTACCCGTGAGCAGAAAGGAATCGGTAGGGGACAGGCTACTGCTACAATCGAAGTTGCCAAGGCCCGCGATGAATATTATGCAAAAACAGGAATTTATGTTCCTATCTGTTCTGATGGTGGTATCGTTCACGACTATCATATTACTTTAGCTTTAGCTATGGGTGCTGACTTTGTAATGCTTGGCCGCTATTTTGCACGTTTCGATGAAAGCCCTACAAATAAACTGATTGTTAATGGAAATTATGTAAAGGAATACTGGGGTGAAGGAAGTAACAGGGCCCGCAACTGGCAGCGCTATGACTTAGGCGGAAAGAAAGGAATGGCTTTTGAAGAAGGCGTTGATTCTTACGTTCCTTATGCCGGCCGTTTGCACGATGGAGTTTCTACTTCAATGAGTAAAGTAATTCACACAATGTGTAACTGTGGAGCTTTGACTATCAGTGAATTACAGGAAAAAGCAAAACTTACATTGGTATCTCAAACAACTATAAACGAAGGTAGTGCTCACGACGTTGTTGTGAAAAATACATCTATTAGAAGTTAATTATTTATGAGCTGTTTCATTTTATTTGAGGCAGCTTTATTTTTTTTTAGGCGAAGTAAAGTTTCTGTATTGGAGGAAATATGAAAGTTGTAATTATTGGTGCTCAGTGGGGCGATGAAGGAAAAGGTAAAATTGTTGATTACCTTGCAGAAAATGCTGATTATGTAGTTCGCTATTCTGGCGGCCCTAATGCTGGTCATACAATTGTTGTTGACGGAAAGCAGTTTGCTTTACATCAGGTTCCAAGTGGAATTCTTTATCCACAAAAGAAAGTTTTCTTAGGTGCCGGTATGGTTATTGATCCAGAAGCTTTATTTTCTGAACTTGAAATGCTTAAGCAGAATGGGATTGACTGGGAAGGAAGGGTATTTATTTCTGACCGCGCACAGTTGATTTTACCAAAGTATAGACAAATGGACAAAGAAAGAGATGCACAGCGCAAGAGACCTATAGGTACAACTGGTAGAGGTATTGGAATTGCTTACAGCGAAAAATCTCATCGTGACGGTTTGCGTCTTGCAGATTTAGACTGGTCTGAAAAGATGGCAGAATTTGACGGTGAAGATTTGGAGTACTTAAACAAGTACAAGGATAAGCTTATTTCTATGAGAGTTGACCTCACTGCAAAGATGTGGGAATTCAGAAAGAACAACATTCTTTTCGAAGGTGCTCAGGGTGCTATGCTTGACATTGATTCAGGAACTTATCCTTATGTTAGTTCAGGTGCTTCTTGTGCAGCAGGTGCCGCAACAGGCTGTGGTGTTGGTCCTCATGATTTAGATAAAATTTTAGGCGTATTCAAAGCATATGAAACACGCGTTGGAAATGGTCCTATGCCAACAGAATTCAATGACACTTCTGAAGGTGAACTCTGCAAGTACGTTCGTGATACAGGCCGTGAATATGGTGTTACAACAGGAAGAGCAAGAAGATGCGGTTACCTGGACTTAGTTGCTTTACGCTATGCCTGCCGTGTAAACAGTCTTGACGGTCTTGTTTTGACACACCTCGACATTTACGATGCAATGGATCAGATTGAAGCCTGTGTTGCTTATGATATAAAAGGAAAAATTGTTACAGATTTCCCTGCAAACATTGAAGACTTAAATAATGCAAAACCTGTTTTACAGAAATTTGACGGATGGAAAACATCTCTTAAAGAATGCAAGAATTATAAAAAGCTTCCAAAAAATGCACGCTCTTATGTAGAGTTCATTGAAGCTTATACAAATACTCCTGTAAGCATTATTTCTGTCGGATATGAAAGAGATGAAACCTTCATCAGAAAAAATCCTTGGAAATAAAAACAATTTGTAAGTATTAGCTTTATGAAAGATTTAAACAAATGTAACTACGGAATTGTCGGTCTTGGAATAATGGGCGGAAGCATTGCAAAAGCGATTCGTGAAAATATTCTATGTATGAATGGAAGCGAAGGTCACATTTATGCAGCAGATATTAACGAATCTTCTTTGCGGCTTTCTGTTGAACAAAAAATCATAGATAAAGCATTCGATATTTCTGATGTTGATAAAATGCTTTCAGACTGTGATGTAGTTTACATTTGTTTATACCCTGAACTTACGGTTGAATTTTTAATCGAACATAAAAAAGCATTTAAAAAAGATTCTGTTGTAACCGATATAAGCGGTGTTAAGCACAATATTTTTAAGAGCTATAAAGACTTTTATACAGGAGACTTTGATTTCATTTTTGGACACCCTATGGCTGGAAGTGAAAAGGAAGGTTATTTTTCTTCTTCCGGAAGTGTGTTTAAAAACAGAAACTATATTTTAATTCCTGTTGAACAGAATAAAGCAGAAAATCTTGAGTTAATTAAGCTGCTGATTCTTTCCCTGGGCTTTACAAATATTGTAGAAACTACTGCTCAGATTCACGATCATAAAATTGCATTTACTTCTCAGCTTTGTC
Source organism: Treponema sp. (assembly GCA_016282835.1). Taxonomy (GTDB): domain Bacteria; phylum Spirochaetota; class Spirochaetia; order Treponematales; family Treponemataceae; genus Treponema_D. Next base: position 5,310 of record JAEELR010000122.1, read on the forward strand.
ACGTGATTGCTTCGGCCTTAGTTGACTGTGCAGAAGATACAAAAGTGACTTCATTTGGTGGCGGAAGCTTTGAAGATTTAACTCGCATTGCTTTAATTAACGCTCCTCTGTGGACAGAATTATTTCTTTCTAATAAAGATGAACTTTTGTCTCATATAGAAAAGTTTAAAAGTTCGTTGAATGAATTAGAAAGCTTTATACAAAAAGATGACTCTGAAAACTTATGTTCATATCTTTCTAATGTCAGAAATAAAAGACAGCAGATGAAAAACTAACAGCCTTCCTGCCGTAAAATAAATTTTTAATTGACAGTAAAAATCTAAATGAATACAATTTTTCTTTAGTTGAGGTATATTTTTATGGATAAAGATTTTGAAGTTTTAGATAAAGTAATTGGTAAAATTCCTGATTTCCCAAAGCCTGGAGTTTTGTTTTATGACATTACAGGTGTTTTGCGCCATCCTGAAGCATTTACTTACTGTTTAGACAGAATGGTTGAAATTTATAAAGATAAAAAAATTGATGCTGTTGCTGGAATCGAATCGAGAGGTTTTATTTTTGCGGCTCCCTTTGCACAGAAAATGGGGATTCCGCTTATTCTTATTAGAAAAAAGGGAAAGCTTCCCGGAAAAACTTTTTCTGAAAAGTATGCACTTGAATATGGCGAAGCAGAAATTGAAGTTCACACAGCAGATATAACTGAAGGACAAAATATTCTTTTGGTTGATGATTTAATTGCAACCGGTGGAACTTTGCGCGCTGCAATAAATTTAATTCATAAAGGTGGAGCTAATGTTACTGATGTGTTTGGCGTAATCGGGCTGCCATTCTTGAACTTTCAAAAGACTCTAGAAGATAAAGTAGAAGTTACAACTTTGATTGACTATCAGAGCGAATAAAAATTTTTAGTACGGCGTAAAGCTCCCTGCCGTCATTAATGAGCACGGTACGGAGCCCCTTGCCGACCGCAGTGAAACGAAAAATCATTTACACAAAATCAAGCTCTTAAGTTGAAAAGAATGTTGAAAAAAAATATAATTTAATTTATGGGTGGAAAAATTGATAATGCAAAGAAGTCTGTAGGTTCGAAAACTGCGGCTTCAAAAACTGTGGCAGGAAAAACTTCTGCTGTAAAAAAATCTGAATCAAAAGTTACAAAATCATCTGTACAGGCAAAAACTGTTGCAATAAAAACTGCTGCGGCAAAAAAAGCTCCTGCAAAAACAGTTTCTAAAGTTGAAGAAAAAACTTCTGCAAAAACTTTGACTTCAGCAGAAAAGAAAAAAGCTGAACTTGCAAAGGCACAAAAAGAAAAACAGACAACCGTAAAGCAGGTAAAAAAATACGATGAAAGCCAGGTAAAGCATTTAGACGCACTGGAACACATTCGCTTAAGAAGTGGTATGTACATTGGCCGGCTTGGTGACGGTTCAAACCAAAATGACGGAATTTATGTTCTTTTAAAAGAAGTTGTTGATAACGCAATCGATGAATATATCATGGGCTATGG
>JAEELR010000123.1 GCA_016282835.1 Treponema sp.
AATTAAATAAAAATTCGGGAGGACCTTATATGAAGGTTTTAATTATTGGTGGCCCAGGTTATATTGGAAGACACGTTGTAAAAGCATTAATGGCAAACGGACACAAAGTTACTGTATTCGATAATCTTTCAAGCGGACTTTTGCAAAATTTATTTCCTCAGAATGATTTTATATATGGAAGCATTTTAAATAAAGAAGAACTTGACTGTGCATTTGACAGAGGCTTTGATGCATTCATTCACTTAGCAGCTTTTAAGGCAGCAGGAGAATCAATGATAAAGCCTGAAAAATATTCTGTAAACAACATTACTGGAACATTAAACATTTTAAATTCAGCAGTAGAGCACAACTGCTTAAAAATGGTATTTTCTTCAAGCGCAGCAATTTTTGGTGAACCAGAATACTGCCCTATTGATGAAGACCATCCAAAAAATCCAACAAACTATTACGGATTTACAAAGCTCGAAATCGAACGCTTTATGACCTGGTACGACACTCTTAAAGGCTTAAAATTTGTTTCACTGAGATATTTTAATGCAGCAGGTTATGACCCGGAAGGAGTTGTATGCGGACTCGAAAAAAATCCTGCAAACCTTCTTCCTATAATCATGGAAGTTGCCTGCGGTGTTCGTGAAAAGATTTGCATTTACGGAAACGACTACCCTACAAGAGACGGAACCTGTATCCGCGACTACATCCACGTTTCAGATTTAGCAGATGCTCATGCAAAAGCACTGAACTTCCTGGAAAAAGAAAACACTTCTATCAAATTAAATCTTGGTACAGGAAATGGAATCAGCGTTACAGAAATGGTAGAAACTGCACGCCGTCTTACAGGAAAAGAAATCAAAGCAGAATATGTTGACCGCCGCGCCGGTGATCCTGCCCAGCTTACAGCAAGTGCAAAAAAAGCAGAAGAAGTTTTAGGCTGGAAACCAAAATACAGCGATGTAGATACATTAATCACGAGCACATACAAGGCTTACACAAAGTCTTTGAATAAATAAGAGAAGGCCTTTTGAAGTTGCATTCAGTGTGATTTCAAAAGGTTTTGTTTTTTATACACAGACCATACGAGGTAATTCAATGAAAGCAAATTTTGACACAATAAAAAATTACATATCGAATCAGGAAAAAAAAGTTATAGAGCTCGAAGAAATTCTTACAGGCATCCCTTCTTTAGCGCCGGAAAATAACGGTGACGGAGAATACAAAAAATGCATTGCACTGGAAAAATACTTAACTGCTCACGGAATAACTGATTTAAAACACTACGACTGTCCTGACCCAAGAGTGAGTGGAGGCTTAAGGCCAAATCTTGTTGCAACAATTCCGGGAAAAGATTCAAGCTATGCCGTATGGGTCTGCACACATCTGGATGTAGTTCCTGTTGGAGAAAAATCAAAGTGGAATACAGATCCGTGGAAAGCAACAGTGATTGACGGGAAAATTTATGGGCGCGGAACAGAAGATAATCAGCAGGGACTTATTAGCGGAGTAATTGCTGCCCTAAGTTTTGTAGAGCAGAATATCATTCCTGAACACACGATAAAGCTCTTGTTTATGGCAGATGAAGAAGTTGGTTCTCACTACGGAATGGGATATCTGGTAAAAGAACACCTGGAAATTTTTGGAAAGCAAGACAGAATTTTAATTCCAGACGGCGGGGATGAAAAAGGCGAAACAATAGAAATTGCAGAAAAAAATATTGCCTGGTTTAAGTTCCACACAATCGGAAAACAGTACCATGGCTCAAGACCTGACCTTGCAAAAAATGCACATCTTGCTGCCTGCGATTTAGCACTAAGAGTTCATGACATGAAAAATGTATTCAACAGGCAGATGGAATTATTTGAACCGCCATTTTCTACATTTGAACCGACACAAAAAATGCAGAATGTCGAAGGCGTAAATATAATTCCGGGCGACGACATTTTCTGTGCCGACTGCAGGATAAACCCGTGCTATTCACTTGATGAAGTCAGAAATGAATTGAAAAAGAGAATCGGTGAAGTTGAAGCAAAGTACGGTGTAAAAATAGAAGTAGAAGAATTACAGGCACAGGAAAGCAAAGCAACAAGTGAAACTTCAAGCGTTGTAACTGATTTGAAACAGGCCATAAAAGCTGTTCACGGAATTGATGCACGCTGCATTGGAATCGGCGGCGGAACAGTAGGTGCTGAATTAAGAAACGAAGGCTTCGATTGCGTAGTCTGGTCAACAATGGACAGTCTGGCACATCAGGTAAATGAATACGCAGTAATTGAAAACACACTGATAGACGCTCAGACTATCGCCTATATTGCATTATGATTTGTTAAACTTCAAGTTTCATTTCGCAGCAGATTCAAAAATGTTGTTGTCTTTTCTGGGAGCGGACACATTTTTGCTTGTTAGTGACTAAACTCGAAGTTTGAGAAGATATTGTACTAGCGAATCTTAAAGAAGATAGCCAGCATTGCAACTGTAATTAAAAGCTGGATAATCATGAACTTTATTAATACCTGGGTTGCAGACCAGCCCTTGTTTTTTCGCATATGGTCATGAAGAGGAAAGCGCACATTTTCAAAAATCGAAATGTGACAGAAGCGTTTCAGTGCAACTTTCAAAAGTCCCATTCCACCGTTAACAAAAATAATTGATGAAGTTGCAAGGAACAGCAGAGGGTTTCCGCTAACCATTACGCACACACCAATAAAAAATCCCAGTGC
>JAEELR010000124.1 GCA_016282835.1 Treponema sp.
ATATACGGGTAATATCACCAACAAGATTAGTAAGTTGCAGGTTGACCGGAAAAATTAATCAGTTACAATAATTCAGAAGCTGTACTATGGCCAGAAACGGTTGCAGGTTGACCGGAAAAATTAATCAGTTACAATAATATTAAAAATAAGAACTTTTGCAAGTTCGTTGCAGGTTGACCGGAAAAATTAATCAGTTACAATACGTCTGATACAAATCCATGCAAAGTATGGAAATAGATTGTGTCAGACGTATTTTTTTTGACAAAAAATCAGAATAGTGTGAGTTGTTCAGGCTGTTTTTTTTCGACTTTTTCAGCCGATTGATAACTAATGATGTTTCCATACTGTTTATCTGTGATTGTTATGATATCTACTTTTCCTTCTGTGGGCAAGTTTTCTTTTATCATTTTATAATACTTTTCACATGAATCTTTGCCGGAAAATAGTTTTGTATATATAGAGTATTGAATCATTCCAAAGCCATTATCTAAAAGAAAATTTCTGAATTTTGTAGCTTCTTTTCTTTCCTGCTTTTCTATTACTGGTAAATCAAATAGAACTATCATCCACATAAGCTCATACCTATTCAACAATGGTAATACCATCTTCATTTCCTTCCCAAACGGGTAATTCAATGTCTGGTTTTCCCGCCTCCAAGGCTCTTACAAAGGAAGTAACCATATATTGCATACTCTGACCAGCAGGACTATATCCTTCAGAAGTATGAACTTTAACTTTTAAAAGATTTGCCAGAAATTTTTTATTTTCTGGTTTTAATTCCGTTTCTCCTTTTTCATATAGTTTATATACAAAGGTATCTGCAATAGGTCTGTAAATTTCAAATAAGTCATCTGCAAGACAGAATTGATTTAAATTATTATCATGATGTACTCCGAGTGAAGGATTTAAGCCATGTGCGCAAATAGCACGTGACATTCCTGCTCGCATGACTGCATAGCCATAATTTAGAAAAGCGTTTATCCCAACGGCATTTTTATCACGGATAAAAGAATTACCGAATAAGGACTTCCAATACATTTTTGCAGCGTATGCTTCACGATTATCAGGGTCGCCTGATTTTACCATCTGAGATATTTTTTCTATAAGTTTATTATCACATTCACTTTTACAGTATTTAAGGCTTAATGCCTGATTTTTTATTTTTTGAATTACTATTTGCTGCCAGATTCTTTTTTTGAAAGGTTCTGTAGCGTTTATCTGTGTTTTTAGGATTTTAGTAAAATATGAATGTTTTGCAATAGGAAGAACCATACTTACAGGACTGTAATTAGTACCGCAGAACACGGTTATGCAGCCTTTTTCTGAAAGAGCATTTAAAACATTTTTTGTAATTGTAGCACCCTGTGCTGTGAGTAACAAAACTGCAACGTCATCCAGCGGAACCGAACCTAATTCCTGTTCACCTTGCTGGACGACTATAAAGCCACGCTTCAGAGAAATATAGCGATTTTCTTCTGCAATCTCTACGACTCTATTCAGCACATTATTTTTATCGGCAGAAAGAATAAATTTAATAGTATTTTAAGAAAGTACGCTATTTTCTAAAGACTTTTCCTATTGGCGAAACTGTAATGGGATGAGCTTGAAGTTGCGAAAAAATGACATTTACCTAAACCCAATTCTGACTAGGACTTTGCTTCCAATATCCTGTTAACATTATTTCATTTGTTGAAAAAATCCAGTCTGCACAGTATGAAACGGCATGAATTGGACGAATATCAAGTTTGTTGCTTGTGGCCGCATATCCAGCTATTCTACATAAATACATTTTCCCATTATCTGAAAATTCCAGATAATCGTCTTTATGCAAAAGACAAATCTGTTTTGCTGCTGGATGAGGTTTGCCGGATTCAAGAATATTTTTTTTTACAACACTTAAACCTTTACTATCTTTTTCCACTTCATTTCGTCTTATGTATTGTGCTTTATAAGTTTTCTTTTCGCCAGGTATTTCCCAGATAATTGCTGCAAAATAATCTTCTGGGGCTAGATAACGAGGAACGTTTCCAGAAGTTATTTTAATTGGTGTCTGTACTCGGTTTATGCAACGAACTTTTTTAATGCCTGTCTCTTTTGAAAAAGCCGTAAGAACTGAATCTATTTTTTCATCTTTATGATTTGCAACAAAATCTTTTACATTTTTCTTAATTTTCTCATCAACTATATTGTCTAGGTTCTTTTCATTAAGAGAAGTAAGGTTTTCCCGGCAAACGAAAGTTTCGTTTCCATGGATTTTAATTTTTCCAAGTAAGGTTTCTTTAGAAAGTTTACCTTCTGCTCCATGATCAGGCTTAAAGCTGACAACAATATTTTTGACCTTTTCAATTAAATCTGAGCGTAAAATCGGGAATGCCGGTATTTCAATCCTGTTTAATTTGTGAGAATTTTTTGTAGCAATTTTTTGAACAAGGCTTCTGTCTGTAAGCCCGATAACAACCGCATCTACTGCATGGTGCCTATGGTCATATCGGTTTTTCTTGTAATTACCGATTTGTTCAGGTTTTAGGCCAATAAAGGCAATTTCTTTTTCAGTGAATTTACGGCAAAGTATAGAATCCATTTCCCATTTGTCACGTAAAAGCTTAGTCATACTTCCGTTTGTTGCCCATATGTCAGAATCACTTTCTAAAAGACATTTTAAATATCGTAATGCTGCTTTTGCAATATATTGATTATCAGTTAGTTGTCTTTTAATAAAACTTGAATCTTTTTCAAAGACTTCCATTGCGGTTGGAGAAAACTTATTCTTTTTTGCGGTATTCTTTAGCTGATTAGCACGGGTTACAATTTCAGCCCAGTTATATCCTTTTGGATTAGAGCCGAAAGCTTCGTACGGTGAATGCTCTGCTTTAAATGCATTGCAGGAGGAATGTGCAATAGTAAGATTGGATTCAGAATCTAGCAAAGTCCTGCTGAAAGGAAGTATATGTTCAATTTCAATTTCTTTTGTAAAAAGCTCTGAACCCGTTATACCTTTGCCGCAATAAATACATTTATTTCCTAAACCTAATTCCTGCCATAAGCGGTATTTTAGGCGGTCATTTCTGTTTGGATATACAATTTTGTAAATTTCGGTCAGTGATTTATTGATAATCTCATTGTTCTTTTTGTTTTCATTTTGTCTGCGTGAGATTTCTGCTTTCTCTTTTACACTGTTCTTTAAATCCCTGCTTAATTCAATGGCAATTTGGGATGGTTTTCCATATTCTTTAATAAGAGCATTTAC
>JAEELR010000125.1 GCA_016282835.1 Treponema sp.
AATGAAGAATTGATAATCGTGTAACATCCCCAAGAATTCTGCATTAAATGTTTCCATGTAATGTTCAAGCAATTCTTTGTTCAATGCAAATCCGTGCATAGCTCCTTCATAGCCCCATTGAATTGATTTATCTGCTGCAATTGCAAACAGATGGCCGCCTACACCAGAATACTTTTGCTTTCCAAAATCATGCTTATTATTATGTGGTGCAGTGCAAGCCCAATGTAAAAATGCTGCACGCGAATTTACATCATTTTTTACGGCAACCAAACCTTGGATTTCTTTTGTATCTTTCAGAGCAAGTTCATAAACTTCAACATCAGCAGGAAGTTCAATCCAATTAATCTGCCAACCGTTTTGTTCTGTATACTGTTTCAAATATGAACGACTTTCGATTTTAAAAACTACTGTTTCTTTCATTTCTCCAGTTACGGTGTCTTTTAAGCAGGGAACAATTTCATCAATCCAAATATTAATACAGCCTTGTTTTAATAATTTCTGTCGTTCTTCCATACCTATATTATACCATGAATAATCAATTTTTTCCATGTCATTTCTCCTTTTCCCTAAGCACTTGCCTTATTCAGCTCTTCAAGTTTCTGATTCAGCATGTTAATTGTTTCTTCGTCTTCTTCCTGGTCAATAAAAACTTTTTTCATAACATTACGAGCCAGATCAACAACTTTGTCATCTTCAAGATGTGCCGCATAATGGTTGAGCATTGCTTCAGTCTTGTGCCCTGAGAGTGCCATAATATATCGTTTGTCCTGAACATAATCCAACATTCTTGAGCAGAAGAAATGTCTCCACGAGTGGAAGCAGATTTCATCTGGATTATCATAACCAATATCTTTCAAAGCTCGTTTCAAGTATTTATTAAACTGTTTGCTGTCCATTGGTTTTTCTGGAACCGTGCTAAAGAAAATGAAGCCGTTATCATGAGGATTAAAATCTGCAAGCATTTTGAGTTTCAAATAAAGCTGATGAGAAATAGGAATTGGTACAGAACGTTCTTCACCATTTTTACAACATTTCAGTCCGTCATATTTTGACCAGCTGCGGCGTACAAAAATTTCATCTTCTCCTAAATCATCAACAGTAAGTGCCTGGATTTCTCCGGCTCGCATTCCTGTGTGCATAGCTAGTTCATTTGCGATCTTTGCTTCGTCGTTATCCCAATCAAGTTCCATAAGTTTTGTTGCGGTTTCCATATCAACAATCTTTCGTTCTTTGCTGATGTTAGAACACTTGATGATTCCATCAAAACAATTGTTCTGAGTGAGTTCATTGTAGTATGCCCATTTAAGAGGAATTGTGATTGTCTCGATAATTGAGTTTACAGTTTTAGGAGCAAGCTTCTGAGCTTCATCACTTGAGAAAAATGCATCTACATCTTTACGCGTAATTTCTGCAACACATTTTCCAGCCAGACGAGGAATCCAATAAAGACGTGTTCTGCTCAAAAGGGTGGAGCAATATTGTCGATGTATAGATTGTTTCTTACCAAGCTTTTCTCTGACATAAGGAGACTTGTCATAATCCCAGAAGTTCTCAAGGAAGTCTTCAATAGGGATGCTGCCTTTGGATGATTTTGGAACAGCAGAGTAAAGGTAGTTTCTTTCTGTCAGAATTTTGATGATTGTGTTAATATCATCTGAATCAAAATCTGCAGTTCGTAAATCATTGAACAATCTGATTTTGTCGATGCTCTGAACCTTGTTGTCTTTTGAATTGACTCGAACAGGAATGTTCCCTGTAACAATCCATTGCATGACAGTGCGTTCTGCTTCTGTACGGTTTCTGCAACCAGTTGATTTGTTGTTGGAAAGACTTCCATCTGCAAGACGGATTTGAGCGTAATAAATACCGGTATGGGCTTTAAAAATTAAATAGGGCTTAGCCATAATCACCTCACTAAGACCGTAAACTACTTTACTTAAAGTGTTTACTTAAATTAGTAATTTGATTCACGCTAAGCCCTACTTGATTGGGTTTAGTAGTGCGCTAAATCCTTATAACATAAGCATTTAGCAAGATAGCGAGGGCAGGACTCGAACCTGCGGCCTCCGGGTTATGAGCCCGACGAGCTGCCATCTGCTCTACCTCGCGTCGTACTTTATGTGAATAATATAACAGATGTTTTTTTGTGTCAATAATATTGTTTTTTTTCTATATAATACATCACCATAGAGACCGCTCGGGCAAACTCATCCACTGCAAAAACCAACTTAACATAAAACAAAATCTTCTATAGAATTGCACTATGAATATCAATAACAACACCACAAATACCAAAAAAGAAATCCTTGTGCGAATCGCCAAACTCATGCTCGAAGGAAAGCTCGAAGAAAGGGTTCACTTTATTCCCCGCGAGATGGCGCCAAAAAATAAGCAGCCAATCAGGTGTTGTATTTTCCACGACAGAGAAATTATCAGAATGAGAACACTCGCAAGAATGGGCTTCTCAATCGAAAACTACGATGAAGAAAAAACTCTTGCAACCTATGCAAAAGAAGCACTGGAAAGAGAAAAACCTACCTGGCCAATGCTTACCGTTTTACACGATGCCTGCAATGCCTGCGTTAGAACCCACTTTATGATTACAAATGCCTGCCAGGCCTGCGATGCCAGACCCTGCAAAATGAACTGCCCGAGACAGGCAATTTCTATAGATACAAGAGCCCACATCGATGAAGAAAAATGCGTAAACTGCGGACGATGTCTTGAAAACTGCCCGTACCACGCAATTATAAAAATCCCTGTACCGTGCGAAGAATCCTGTCCTGTAGGTGCAATCAAAAAAGACGAAAACGGCCACGAAACAATCGACTACCACAAATGCATCTTTTGCGGAAACTGCATGCGTGAATGTCCTTTTGGTGCAATGATGGACAAGGGCCAGCTCGTAGATGTCATCAATAAAATCATGCTCAAAAAGAATAAAGTTGTTGCCCTGTATGCACCTTCTATTGCTTCTCAGTTCAACGCCAATCCTTTACAGCTAAAACAGGCTCTTCTACTTTTGGGCTTCGACAAAGTTATTGAAGTTGCAGTCGGCGCTGACATTTGTGCAAAAAAAGAAGCCTGCGAGTTCGAAGAAAGAATGGCCCGCGGTGACAAAATGATGACGACCAGCTGCTGTTCATCTTATGTAAGGGCGGTAAGAATCCATGTACCGGAATTAATTCCCTGTGTAAGCGATACAAGAAGTCCCATGCACTACACTGCAGAAATTGCAAAAAATGAAGATAAAGACTGCACAACAGTTTTTATCGGTCCGTGTATTTCAAAACGTCGTGAAGCAATGGATGATGATTTTGTAGATTACGTTCTCTCTGCAGAAGAAATAAATGCGTTCTTAATCGCCAAAGAAATTGATATAACCAAGATTGAAGTGCCTCAGGATTTAACCAGCACATCAGACACTGAAAATGATGCTTCATCTTTGGGAAGAAATTTTGCAAGAACAGGCGGTGTTTTAGAAGCCGTAAAAGCTAACCTAAAAGATCCGTCAATTCTAAGGCCGACAACAATCAACGGACTGAATAAATCCGGAATAAATACTTTAAAGCGATTCGGACTTATCAATGCCGGAAAAATTCCAACCCCTCCAGACTGCCCTAATTTAATCGAAGTGATGGCATGCGAAGGCGGATGTATTGCCGGTCCTTCAGTCGTAAAGAATATAAAAGAAAGCGACCCCCAGTTAACCAAATACGTTTCGTTTCACAATGATTAAACAACTCTTGTCATACACAAGACAAGTTTTTACAGATACTCTATAATAGCAATATGAATTTAAAATTTATTTCGTGGAATGTTAACGGACTACGCGCTGTTGTTTCCAAAAATTTTATGGAAGCATTCAATTCATTAGATGCTGATTTTTTCTGCCTGCAGGAAACTAAACTTCAGGAAGGACAGATTGATTTAGCTTTAGACGGATATCATCAATACTGGAATTATGCACAAAAGAAAGGCTACTCCGGCACTGCAATTTTTACAAAACACAAACCGCTTTCTGTCTTTTACGGAATGGGCATTGAAGAGCATGATACAGAAGGCCGCGTAATAACACTCGAATACGAAAAGTTTTATCTTGTTACAGTTTACACTCCAAATTCACAGGATGAACTGAAACGCCTGGATTACAGAATGAAGTGGGAAGACGATTTTAAAAAGTATCTTCTTTCGCTTTCACAAAAAAAGGGCGTGATTATCTGCGGCGATTTAAATGTTGCTCACGAAGAAATTGATATAAAAAACCCAAAAACAAATCATCACAATGCAGGCTTTACTGACGAAGAAAGAAACAAAATGACAGAGCTGCTGCAAAGCGGATTCCTGGACAGCTTCCGATATTTCTACCCTGAACAGAAAGACATCTACAGCTGGTGGTCCTACAGATTTCATGCACGCGAAAAAAATGCAGGCTGGCGTATAGATTATTTTTTGGTTTCACAGAGTTTACAGCAGAATCTGAAAGGCGCTTCCATTCACACAGAAATCTTCGGCTCGGATCACTGCCCTGTAGAATTAAACCTGGAACTATAAATAGCATACAATGAATTCACTAAAAATAATTTGTGCAAAGGAAAACGAAATTCTATTCAATAAAGCAAAAGATTATCTTCTTGAAAAAGAGCAGAGTTATTGCGCTTTAATGAACCGCATCCTGAAAAAAGATAAAAGCGTTTATGTAATCACGAAAAACACAAATACTGTACAGGGAGTTTTCTCTTACAACTCAGGTCATTCGTTTACGGCTTACATAAAATCTTTCACTAAAGAAATCAAATCGCAGCTAAAAGAATTCATAAAAGAAAATTTTATTTTTTGCATTACAGGCGAAGAAGAGCAGGTTTTAGAAATTGAAAAAATCATTTATGAAGCAAAAAAAATAACGGCACAGGATATCCGCGAAATGCATTTGATGGAATTCCTGACCTTTGATGAAAACTATAAACCGCCCCTCACTTTCTACAGATGTTCAATAAATGATGAAGAAGAAATTTTTCCTCTGCAGTGCGCATATTCTTTACAGGAAGTAATCCCCGAATGGAAAGAACAGAACCTTGCACTGGAGAGAATGAACACAGAAAAAATCCTGCGCAACGAAATTGTCTTTGGTGTCAGGGAAGATAATAAAATCGTTTCCAAAGTAAACACAAATGCAATCACAGAAAATTATTTTCAAATCGGCGGAATATTTACACTGGAAGATTATCGCGGAAAAGGATATGCAAGAGAATTAGTAAAATACTTTTCCTACTACGCCAGAACACAGAATAAAAAAATTGTTTTGTATGTGAGAAGAAAAAATGAAAGCGCACTCAAAGCATATTTAAAAGCCGGTTACAGCATCAAGTCAAATTACAGAATTGTATACTACAAAGACTGACAGATGCTGAAGCAAGCTCGAAATAACGAGCTGCAAATTCAGCATGACACACACTCCCCGTCACCCTGGATTTTAATCCGTCACCCTGAACTTGTTTCAGGGTCTGTATGTGCAAAGACTAACCGATTCACTTACCCATCGAGGCAGATTTATTGTAAGCCGCAACTGCACCCTGAATTACAGCGTTTCTGAAACCATTTGCTTCCAGTGCAATAACCGCATCAATTGTAGTTCCGGCAGGTGAACAGACAGCATCCTTTAATTCACTGATTGATCTTTCATCTTCCAAAGCCATTGTAGCAGCCCCCTTTAATGTTTGTGCAGCATAAACATAAGCCTGCTTTCTAGGAATCCCGAATTTCACTGCAGCATCTGCAAGAGCTTCTATAAACATAAAGCCATAAGCAGGGCCGCTTCCGCTAATTGCAGTAACACCGTCCATAAACTTTTCACTTACTCTTTCAACCTTACCGCTTGAACTTAAAAGCTCTGTAACAGTTTTTATATCATCATCAGAAATTTTTTCTTCAACACATAAAGCAGTCATTCCTTCTTTATAAACTGCAGGCAGGTTCGGCATAATTCTAATCATCTTAACAGAAGCATTATTTGCAAAAAGCTTTAATTTCTCCAGGGAAACTCCTGCTGCCATAGAAACAACTATTTTATCCGAAAGCAACGAACTGATTTCACCCAAAACGCTTTCTACTACATTTGGTTTTACTGCCACAAAAACTACATCGCTTTCTTTTACTGTATCTGCATTTGAAGAACAGGCAGTTCCATTTATTTCCTTAGCAAACGCTTCTGCCTTTTCAAAATGCAATGAACTTACAAAAAATTTATGACCTTCGTTTTTTGCTGCAATTGCTTTCATTACAGCACTTCCCATTGTTCCGCAACCAATACAACCAATATTCATATCAACTACCTCGTTCTGTTCTATACCTGTTCGCCGGTTCTATGCCTTAGTTATTTCTTTAAACAAAGAAGTTTCATCAGCCAAAAATAAAGTTCCTCTCTGTTTTCCTTCAGCCAGATTCTGCAGGGCATTATCTTTTCCGCCATCAGCTAAAATCATACTGATTCCATAAGCGGTTGTTTTTTCTGCTGCCTGAATTTTTGTTTCTATTCCGCCCGTACCAAAACTATTTGTGCTGCCTATTTTAATCTTGCTTCTAAGCTCACTGATATTTTCAACACATTCAATCAGCTGGGCGTTCGCATTTGTCTTTGGATTATCAGTATAAATTCCTTCTATGTCGCTGAACAGAATAAGCAAATCTGCGCTCCATAAATTTGCAGTCAAGGCACTCAAGTTGTCGTTGTCACCAATTCTAATTTCATCAAAAGAAACAGAATCGTTTTCATTTATAATCGGAATAACATTTTCATCAACCAGAGTGAACATTGTGTTTCTGATATTTAAAGTCCTGTGATCATTTTCAAAATCATCTTTCGTTAAGAGAAGCTGTGCAACGTGTAAATTCTGTTTAGCAAAAGCATCGCGCCATTTTCCCATAAGCTCAACCTGACCGATAGCACACAAAGCCTGCCTGTAGTGAACGTCTTTTTTGTGAGCCCATCCGTTTATTGTAGAAAGACCAGAAACCTGCGCACCCGATGAAACTAAAATAATCTGCTTGCCGTTATCAATAAAATTTTTACACTGAAATGCCAGCTGCTCCATAAACACTTTGTTTACAGAACCGTCAGAGTTTGCAAGAGTATTGCTTCCGATTTTTATAACAATTTTTTTTGCCTTAGAAATTGTTTCCTGTATTGTCATCGAATTTGTCCTTCTCCATCAATTAAATATTTTGTAGTCGTCAACGCCTGTACACCCATAGGACCCCGGGCATGAAGCTTTTGTGTGCTTATACCAAGTTCTGCCCCAAAACCAAATTCACCACCGTCTGTAAAGCGTGAACTTGCATTAACATAAACACAGGCAGCATCAACTGAAACCTGGAATTTTTTTGCATTCGAAAGATTATTCGTAACAATGATTTCACTGTGCTTTGTGTTGTGTGCATTTATAAATTCAATGGCACTGTCCAAATCATCTATAACTTTAACGGCTACAACAAAATCTAAAAATTCAAAACCAAAATCTTCGGCTGTTGCTTTTTCCAGTAATTCACTTTTTATTTCACCCGGGCAAAGAGCTTCAAGAACTGGAAAGGATTTTTCGCAGGCCTTAATCTTTACGCGGTTATTAAATTCTTTTACCAGAAGCGGCAGGAATTTTTCTGCTTCGTTTTTGTGAACCAGAATTGTTTCAATCGCATTACAGGCACCCGGTCGCTGAATCTTTGCGTTACCTGCAATCCTTGCTGCCATATTTAAATCACTGTTTTCATCAACATATAAATGACACACTCCAGCACCAGTCTGAATTACAGGAACCTTTGCATTCTGTGTCACTAAGTTTATAAGCTTACTTGAACCGCGTGGAAGTACAACATCAATTTTTCCCGTTGCATCAAGAATCTGCTGAACCTCGCTGTGTTCCCCTTCTTCGCACAAATAAATTGCATTGGAAACACCGTCACTTCCGGCACTTTCAAGACCTTCTTTTATAGCAAGAGTGATTGCCTTGTTCGAATTCAATGCATTAGAAGAACCTCGCAAAAGAATTGAGTTGCCGCTTTTGTAAGCCAGAGTAAATGCATCTACAGTAACATTCGGGCGCGACTCATAAATTATAGCAACAACGCCCAAAGGAAAGCGCACCTGTCTTATACTCATTCCGTTTGGAACTTTCCATCCACTTACTTCTTCACCAATCGGATCTTTTTGTGCAATAACGATTTTTATAGAATCCAGAATTGACTGGAATTTTTTCTCATCAAGAGCAAGCCTTTCAACCAAAGCTTCAGACATTCCGTTTTCGCGGGCATCCTTTACATCACGCGCATTCGCCTCAAGAATTTCTGCCTTGTTATTGATAATAGAATTCATTACACATTCGAGTGCATGATTTTTTTGATTACTTGAATGAAGGGCTAGAACATTTGACCCCTTTCTTAATTCGTTGCAGATTGAATCAATATCCATTTTGTAGTCCTTTGTATTTTAGAAAGTATTTGTTAACTTTAGTGTTTACAGTTTCGACAGTTTTCTTCTATATATTTGTACACGAATTACAGCATTAGTAATTTGCCAGGAAGTACATTCCCAGAAGAATTAAAACCCTGCATTTATCCTCTGACCATTTAGCATCAACGGGCAGGCTTTTTACATACCACCAGAAAATACCAAACTCGGGGTCAATTCGTAAGGTGTATTCATCAAAATCTTTCTGCTTAGACTGGCTTCCAAACATAAGGTAAACAACAGTTTCCAGAATATTAAAAAACTGTGAAAACGAAGAAGCATATTTGCCGGCATTCACGCGCTTACAAAAATCTTCAAGCTGGTATTGAACTTCTGCCTTAAGGGCTTCGTCATTTTTTTCAACCCAGGTTTTTTGTATAAGAAGTAAAAGATTGTTGTTAAAGCTCGAAATTAATTTTTTTTCATCATCTTTTGAATCTAGAATGTTTTTATATTCATCCGAAGCACAGAATAATTCGGAAATTTTTACAGCACATTTTTTTATTTCATCTGTTTTTTCTGATTTTAAAACAACTGCCATAGAATCAAGCGTTTTTTTATCTACAAAATCTTTTATTAAATCGTTTCCCATAGTCAAAATTGTAAAGAGAAAAAATATTTTGTTCAAGATAAAAGTAAATTTCTGTGTGGGAAAAGCCTTTCCCTACGGCTGCACTCCGTTGCATCCTACCCTTTCTCCTAGGGGCTCCGCCCCTAAAACCCCGGTCATGCTGAACTCGTTTCAGCATCTGTATTCACCAGCATGCAGAGTGAAAAATATCACACGGTGTTTGAGTTCAATCGGGGCAACTCCCGCCACCACCTGATGAAGCAAACAAATCCGCGGTAGTTTCGATACGCTTGCGCTACTCAACCACCGAGTTACTCGCAAAACGTGTGGTGGTTGAGTTCATCGAAACCACGTGTTTCACCATGAGCATTTATACTGATACAGGTGATTTCGATACGCTACGCTACTCAATCACCGAGTTACTCACAAACCGCGCGGTGCTTGAGCCTGCGGTCCCTGAGCGAAGTCGAAGGGGTCGGGGCAAAGCCCGCCTCCACGTGTTTCACAACTTCCCTTTCACAAAAACAACAAATTCTGTGGTATAATAATTCATTATGAAAGCAAAACAAATTCAAAGAATCTCTCATAAAATAAAAAAAACTTCCCTCTTACAAGTTTTATTTTTATTCCTTTTACTCCCGCTGGCTTACTCACAGGAAACTGCAGTACAAACGGAAGAAGAACAAACTGTTCAGGAACAAATCCAGGAAGTACAAATCAAAAGCATCTCCTATGTTGAACTGACATTTCATTCTGACATAAATAATTTTAATGCCACAAAAAAATTTATAAAGGGAACAGAAATTTTTAAAGACGATTTACCAAAATTAAAAAACAGAAAATATGATTTTTACGCCTGGAAAGCAAACGACCAAATCATCACCTTCCCTTTTACTCCACAAGAAGACCTGCATTTGACTGCACTCTGGAATGAAAAAGCAATTATCCCTTCTGACTGGATTCAAATCCTTGTAGTTGTAGTAGCCTTTCTGGCAATCATTATTCCGCGCTATTTTCAAAAGAAGGATGAAGAAAAAGAAAAAAAAGAAGTTGAATCAAAAAAGCCAAAATTACGCCTGCACTGCAGTGAAAAAGATGAAGGAATATTCACTAAATGTACACTGACAAATGATGACACTCCCGCAATTTCATTTAAAATCAGAGTGTTTAACGACGGACTTACAACAGCAAAAAACGTACAGCTCAGGATAAAAGAATTTGATGTAACGCATAATGAAAAAATTGCAGAGTTTAAATATTCTTTCTTCAAATTGTTCTGGGCCTATCAGGATCAAAAATCCAGTTTAAATATGCCCTTAGACACAAAAATTGACATTCAGCCAAACTGCTATGAAGACTGCGACTTTGTAATCATTAACAGCCAGACAAATCATGCAAGCTTTGTCTCAGAGCAAAGTGACCTCCTGTTAAATTCAAGCGGAAACTATAGAGTAAAAGTAGTTGTCTCTGCCGACAATATCCTTTCGTTTGAAAAAACAGTCTTCTTCTACTTCGACACCAAAGACTACGAAAACCCTATCCAGGTAGATGTTGATTTCTCGTAGAGCGGCTCATCACTCTGAACAGAACATCCTGTCATCCCCAAACTAAACATCCGTCATCCTTCCGCTACGCCACATTTGCACGCACTTGCTACAAATGTGTGTTTCAGGATCTGTATACATACTGATACATACTAGACAGACGCTAAGAAAAATGCTAAAGTAAATACATAAATTGATGGGTTGTTAGCTCAGCTGGGAGAGCATCTGGTTTACACCCAGAGGGTCGGGAGTTCGATCCTCTCACGGCCCACTTTTATAAGACTTCAGAAATTATCTGGAGTCTTTTTTTTTGCTTCCTTCAATAATTTAATTTTACGGCAAACCTTCTTAGTGATATAATTTATCTCAATGTGAACAGATAAATTCATATCGTTATAAAACAGGAGGTATTTTATGACAAATGAAACCGCAATAAATTCCCTTGAAAAAATCAGGACTTATTGTGCAGCAGATCTTTTAGATGCATTGGAATATGTAATTGATGTTATGAAAAAACTGGAAGCAGATGGAGTGAAAGACCCGCTGAACACAGATTTTAAAAAACTATAATTTAAGGAGATTTATTAAAAAATGATTGGTACATTTTGGTCGCTGGTGCCGGCAATTGTTGCTATAGCTCTGGCATTATTTACAAAAGAAGTTTATTCTTCACTTTTTATTGGAATTGTAATTGGCGGTTTGTTTTACGCAATCGATGCTGCCAGTGGTTTTACAGGATTTTTAACACATGTTTTTAACGACGGAATGATTGCCCAGCTTTCAGACAGCTACAATGTTGGTATATTAATCTTCCTCGTTATCCTTGGCATTATGGTTGCTATGATGAACAAGGCCGGCGGTTCTGCTGCATTTGGTGAATGGGCAAAGAAACACATTAAAACAAAAGTTGGCGCTCAGATTGCAACAATCTGTTTAGGAATTTTAATCTTCATCGATGACTACTTTAACTGTTTAACAGTAGGCTCTGTAATGAAACCGGTTACAGACAAGCATGGTGTTTCAAAAGAAAAGCTTGCATATTTAATCGACTCAACAGCTGCTCCAATCTGTATTATAGCCCCTATTTCTTCATGGGCAGCAGCAGTTTCAGGATTTGTCAGTGAAGGTGAAAACGGACTCGCACTGTTTATAAAAGCAATTCCATATAACTATTACGCTTTGTTCACTATTGTAATGCTCTTTGCTTTAGTATTTATGCGCTTCGATTACGGTTCAATGTCAAAGTATGAAAAAGCATTAGAAATGATGAACGAAAAATCAGGCGATGAAGAAAAAACAGAAACAAAAGCTGGTGGCCGCGTTTATGATTTAATCATTCCTATTGTAGTTTTAATCGTTGCATGTACACTCGGTATGATTTATTCAGGCGGATTTTTTGACAAAGAATCAGAAAGCTATTTGAAATTTATAAATGCATTCTCTGAGTCAGATGCGTCTGTTGGTCTTGTACTCGGTTCATTTGCAGCCTTTGTAATCACTGTAATTTATTATGCCTGCAGAAAAGTTTTATCTTTCAAGGAAAGCATGTCTTGTGTTCCAGACGGATTCAAGGCAATGGTTCCGGCAATCTTAATCTTAACCCTAGCATGGACTTTAAAAGGCATGACCGATTCATTAGGTGCAAAAGATTATGTTGCAGGTCTTGTTGCAAATAGTGCAGGAGCATTAAAATCATTCCTCCCGGCAATTGTATTTATTATTGCCTGTTTACTTGCATTTGCTACAGGAACTTCATGGGGAACCTTCGGTATTCTTATTCCAATCTGTATAGCAGTATTCCCGCAGGCAACAGACCCATTAAGAATTATTTGTATCAGCGCATGTATGGCTGGTGCTGTATGCGGCGACCACTGTTCACCTATAAGCGATACAACAATTATGGCAAGTGCCGGCGCTCAATGTAATCACGTAAATCACGTTTCTTCACAGATTCCTTATGCAGTTACAGTTGCAGCTGTTTCATTCGTAAGCTTTGTACTTGCTGGCTTTATAAAGAATCCAATCATACCGTTTATTATTGGTGCAGCAATCCTTGTAGGAACTTTGTTCTTAATTAAAAAGCTGCAGGCAAAAAAAGCAGCATAAACTTACTGGAGAAAACTTATGTTTGATTTCCGCGGGGCCTATGTCTCGCGGATTTTTTTTTACTTCTTATAGATTTCAGCAATCAGACTTGCAGTTCCTTCCATTCCTAAAAGTGAACTGTTGATTAGAAGGTCATAGTGAGTCCTGTTACCCCAGGTTCTTTCAGTAAAAGTGTTATAGTGATTTGCCCTTCGCTTGTCGATTTGCTTAACAGTTTTTTCTGCAACACCTGGGTCTAAATTTTTTTCTTCAATTGCACGCTTTATTTTATCTTCAAGAGGTGCATATATAAAAACATTTAAAATATCTTTTCGGTCAATTGAATCAGAATTTCGCAGGATATAATCTGCACAACGGCCAACGATTACACAGGGACCTTTTAAAGCAAGTTCTGTAATAACTTTTCTCTGCGCGTTAAAAACCTGATCTGCTAAAGGAGGATTTGGAAGCTGAGTGTTAATTCCAATTTTGTTTCCCCCGCTTGGAGATGAATAGGAAGCTCCCAATAGTAAAGTATAAAGCCAGCTGGAAGAAATATTCTGCTCATTCTTAGAAATAAAATCTACAGAAAGCCCCGATTCCTGTGCAGCCTGATCAATAATTTCTTTGTCATAAAAAGGAATATTTAATTTTTCTGCCGTTAACTTTCCAATTGTATGCCCGCCAGAACCATATTCGCGGCTGATAGTAATAATCTTTTTCATACCTCACCTCCAGCAAAGAAGACTAAATTTATTATACCATAGAATTTTATTTGCTAACAAAAAATGTTTTCGCGGTGGTTGAGGAAAAAAGCGCGATGGTTGAAAGAAGAACTGTGGTGGTTGAACTCGCAAACAATGTGGTGGTTGAGTTCATCGAAACCACGTGTTTCACCATAAACATTTTTACTGTTACAAGATAGTGGCGGGCGTTGCCCCGATACGGCTACGCCTACTCAATCACCACAAACTCGCGTGAACCGCGGTGGTTGAGCCCAGTCGAAACCACCACAAACCACCACACACAATCTAAATCTTCACATTAACAAACACACCGCAAGGTAAAATAGAAACTTCAGTCTTATCGTTAACAGTTAATGAATTCTTATTCGTCAAAGTATGAACAAACGGAACTGTAAATCCCATAATGGTTCCCAGAACAGCACCAGTTGCAACATCTGTAATGAAATGATTTCCGCTGCAAACCCTTAAAGCTGCTGTCGTTACTGCTATTGAATAAGAAAGGGCAATTACAGGAATTTTCCATTTTGACTGCGGGAAGTATGAAGCAAAGGTATAGGTCAAAAACGATGCACTCATAAAAGCTGCAGTTGAATGTCCGCTTGGAAATGAAAGATGCCAGTCAGAAGAATACACATCTTCTTCCGGAACAGAATTTGTATACACATAAGGGCGCGGTCTGTTCACAGAAATTTTGATCCACCTTTTTATTCCCTCTGTTAAAAGCACAGTTTCTGCAAACATCAGGGCAACTGTAGAATAATCACCAAAGCACATATTAGAAGTTAAAGCTTCTATAGTAAATGCTGCAACCGGCATAAGTACATCTGCTATAACAGCTACATCGCCAAAAGTATCCAGCAGCGGATTATAAACATTCACTGCAAGTTTATCGAACTCGTTCACCTCATCAAGAGAAAATTCCAGAGGGTTACAAACTGATTTCGATAAAGTTTTTTCTATTATATAAGCCGAACTAAAGCCTGCAATTCCAACTCCCAAAAGAGATGAATCAAGTGCAATATTAAACTTAAATGGTGATGATTCATTTTGATTAAAGAAAGGTGTCAGTTTCTCATTTGAAAAAATGCTTTGAAGCGAGAACAATATAATTAATCCACATAAAATTTTTTTACTGATGTTTTTCATTTTTTTATCTCATACAAAATTATAGAAGCGGCCTGGGCAACATTTAAGCTGTCAACTTTAGGACCGTCTGCTGCATCATTCATTCCTGCGAAAGGAATAATAATCAGATAATCACATAATTTTTTAACTTCGTCACTAATCCCTTCTTCTTCATTTCCCAAAATAATAATGGAAGCTTTATCTTTGCAGATTGATTTTAATTCGCTCACAGATTTTTTTGCTTCAAGACTTGTTCCAATAATATTCATCTTAGACTTCATGTTCTGCAAGAGGAACGGAATCGATTTTACTGAATAGATATTTACGAATTCCATTCCGCCTTCAGCAACCCTGTAACTTGAGGTTGTAATAGAAGACTGGGATTCATCTAAAGGAATAATAATATTTTTTATACCAAAGAAAGCTGCACTCCTGACAATTGCTCCAAGATTATTTGCGTTACCAATTCTGTCTAAAAGCAAAACAGTTTCTTTCGATTCGCACCACATATCAGTAATGTCGCTGTTTAATGGAAGAATCTGCGGGCTTTCAATCATTGCAACAACACCCTGATGATGAACTGAACCACAAAGTTTTTTCAATTCTTCTTCGTCTTTCACTTTATTATATGGCTTTTTATTTGCAGCAAGCTTCTTGCATAAACCTCCAAAAAGAGGTGCTTTTTCTTCTGTAAAATACAGACGCTGAATTCTGGAGTAATTTACTTTTTCTAAAGTTTTAACGGCAGCAAAGCCACATACAGCAAGTTCATTTCTTTGTGTATTTTTCATAAATTCATTATATGAATTTTATAAACTGTAAACAACGGGTTTTTACATATGTATACAAATTTGAGGTTTTGGAGATTTTAGAAATATTGAAATTCATAGTTTAATGTGTTATAGTTTTAGTATAATTATTATTTCTTTTAGGAGAATTATATGAAAAAGAAGTTTTTGACTGTTTTAGCACTTTTAGCTGTTTTAAGCACATCACGTGTTTTCGCTCTCGGAATTGGTGCACAGGGTGGATACCCACTTGGTGGTTCTTTTACATTTAAAGTTGACAAGCTTCCTTGTGTATTTGCTGTAGATCTTTTCTCTGTTCCAAACGGATTAAATGTTGGTGTTACAGCAGACTGGTGGATTGCTAATCCAAAAATCGAAGGAACATGGGGTTACTTCTATGGTGTTGGTGTTGGTGGAAATGTATTCCTCGGAGAACCATTTGCATTTAACATTGGGCCACGAATTGTAGTTGGAACAAATATTTTCTTATTTGATAAATTCCTTGAACTTTATCTTCAGGCATCATATCAGCCAATGCTTCATATTGGAAACACCTTTGATTTCGACTGGTGGGGATTTGGTGGAGCTGGTGGTTTCCGCGTTTGGTTCTAAGTTAATCAATATAAATTAAATCCATAAACTAAAGTCGCTCTGTATGGGGCGGCTTTTTTTTTGCCCTCACAGTTTATAGATTGTTCAGCAGAAGGGATGTCTGCTCCTATATAAAATGTAAAAAAATCAAAAAATTTTCACCTTTTTTCACAGAACTTTGTACAAAAATGCAATATCGCGGGTAGATATATAGTACAGGGAATTTAATGCCGCAACCGGCGGTATTTTATTTCAATTATATATATCGAGGTAAGGCTATGCAAAAGGAAATTGAATTAACACCTGAACAGAAATGGGAACAGGCAACTCTTGCCAACAATTTTATCTTCTATAAGGTTATGCGCCATCATCAGGATGCGTGCAAATACCTTCTTGAGATATTGCTTGAAATCAAAATAGAATCAATAACTATAAACACCGAAGAAACAATTGCACTTGATTTTGACTCTAAAGGCATAAGGCTTGATGTATTTGTCAAAGATAGAAACAGAATGTTCGATGTTGAATTACAGGTTACAAACACAAAGGAACTTCCCGAACGTGCAAGGTATTATCAGGGAGTAATGGATGTGGATTCACTAAAAGCAGGTCAAAAGTACAAAGAACTCCGCGAAAGTCACATAATCTTTATTTGCCTGGCTGATATTTTTCATAACGGACTTCCTGTAAACACATTTGAAAATATCTGCCTTGAAGATGGTAAAACAAAACTAAATGACCGGGCTTACAAACACTTCTTTTTTGCACCACTGTGTGCTAAAATGATTAAGGGTGAGGAAACAAAGGCTTTCTTTGGATTTCTCATGTCAAACAAAGCGTCAACAGATTTTACCGATGAACTGAAAATCTATGTTGCAGACGCAAAACAAAGCACCGAAAACAAGAGGCAGTTTATGGAATGGGAAAGACAGAGAGCATATGATTTTGAAGACGGGAAAGAAACTGGCTATGCTGAAGCTGCCCGCAGTTTTTATGCAAACGGCGTATCAATCGAACTGATTGCAAAATCCTTGAACATGACAGTAGAACGAGTTAAAGAAATCGTTAGCGAAGAAGCAGAGTCACCTGTTCATGCCTGAGTTATACCAACAACCAAGCTTGTACAAGCTGTAGAAAAGCTGTTGATGAAGAAATAGCACAAACAGTGGGCCTACCGGGCGAAAAAGTTCTGGAACTGCAGAAAGAAATCACTGTAAATACATAACTCACACGAAAATCACAAAAAAATCAAAAAATTTTCACTTTTTTCACCAAGTTTTGTACAAAAATGTAATTTTGCGGGTAGATATATAGTACAGGGAATTTAATGCCGCAACCAGCGGTAGTATGTCCAAATCTTATTTATAAGAAGAAATTATGGAAAAAAGAATTGAAGATTTAACATTTATTGATGACGGAATGTTTCAGGCAGTAATGCATGAGCCTGGAATCTGTGAAAAAGTTATAGAAAGGCTTTTACATGTAAAGGTAGATAAAATTGTATACCCGGAACTTGAAAAACCAATAAAGCCCTTCTATTCAACAAAAGGTGTTCGTCTTGATGTTTATTTAAAAGATAATAATAAAATAATTGATGTGGAAATGCAAACTTACAAACAGGATGCAATCGGCAAGCGCACAAGATATTACCAAAGCATGATTGACATTGACAGCCTTATGAAAGGTCAGGATTATTCTGAACTTCTCGATAGTTACGTGCTTTTCATATGTAATTATGATCCTTTTGAAAAAGAAAAAAATGTTGGATTTGGTTTACCCTGTTATACATTCAGAAATACATGTAATGAAAACCCGGCTGTTTCTTTAGATGACAAATCAATTAAAGTGATTTATAATGCAAGTGCGTATGAAGCAGTAAAAGATGAAAAAGTCCGGGACTTCCTGCATTTCATTATGACAAACGACCCGGGCGAAAATGATTTTAACAAGTTATTAGCTGAAACCGTAAAGCGCTTAAAAGAAAATGACGAATTCAGGAGTGATTATACCGCTATGAATTTACACGACAGAGACATAAAAAAAGCTGCTCGAGAAGAAG
>JAEELR010000126.1 GCA_016282835.1 Treponema sp.
CGAACAGCTTATGTATTTGTGTGACAGAACAGGCTTAGACGGAGACAGTCTTGTGCGTGCGAGTAAGCTTTGTGCGAAGGTTGATAACACTGCCATTCAGGACGGATTTCAATTGTATCAGCATAATTTTATTCTCAGCGACAAAGGTGACTGGGCCGTTGTTCAGCAGGGAATGAATGTAAAAACAAAAACTGCCAGAAGATATCACTGGTTGTCGCAGAACTTAAAGTCTTTTGTAGAAGAACCGCACGCCGCAGTAACGGGTGAAAATCAGGGATTGATATTAAACTTAACTGATTCTAGTGCAAAAGAAACCAGAGAAAAAATTTTAACTATTTCAGAAGAAAATCCTGGCCTGGTCCTGAAGGAGATAAAAGACATACAGGAAAAAACTGAAGGGCGAAGTATTGTATTGCCTTCTCACCATGAAGTTAAGCCAGAGGATGTGAATTTAAAACGATTGGGCGGCGTGCTTGCTGCAGCATACGAAAACCAGCCGTCTGATTTTGAAAGCCTTCTCTTAACACCAGGTCTTGGGCCTAGAACACTTCAGTCTTTAACTTTGGTGAGCGAAGTAATTTATGGAACTCCTTCGAGATTTACGGATCCTGCACGGTTTAGTTTTGCTCATGGCGGAAAAGACGGGCATCCATTTCCGGTTCCGCTTAAAATTTATGATGAAAGCATAAGGGTTTTGGGAGAAGCAATTGAAAGGTCAAAGATGGGCTATAACGATAAATCTGAATGCATAAAACGGCTTCACAAAACTGCTCTTGAAATAGAAAAAAATTGTGACCCGCAGGTGGATTTTGAAAAAGCATTGGAACACGAAAAAAATAATTCTGCACTTTGGGGTGGAAGAACTGTAATGGACGATTAGAAGTTTATTGACAGTAAGTTTTATGTATACTATTCTTCTTGCGTCTGTCTATAAACAAAAAGCATTTTGAATATGCAAAGATTTGATAAGGAAATCTATCTGCAGATTTTGATTTGTGAACATTCATACAAGAAAGCTAAGGCAAAACTTGATTTGCAGGATTCTGAAATAAAAAAGATAAAAGAAAGGTATGAAAGTTCAAGTTCCTGCTATTCGTTATTTAATGGAAATTGAGATTAATGTGGGGAAGATCTAAAGTTTCCTGTCACCCTGAATTTGCAGCTCGTTATTTCGAGCTTGCTTCAGGGTCTGTCAGTGTTTACTGTTACAGATTCTGAACCAAGCTCAACAACCATGTTTCGACAAGCGGTTCCTGAGCCTGTCGAAGGGCAACAACCAAGCCTGTCGAAGTATTCAGAATGACAGAAAGTTTAGACAGCCCTATCAGATTAGTTTTTAGCCGGATGTTCCTGCTGTGCTTTTTTTACATCATCTTCTGTTGCCTGAATCCAGTACTGGAAAACCTGAATTGGTCCTACAGTTCCTGCCATTGCAAGAGTTGGAACAGTTGCAACAAATTTTTTATTCTTATCGCCAACATTTAAGTATTTAATAACACAGCCGTACATTTTTCCGTTACTTGGATCGATAATGTTTCCGTCTTTCCAGTTTCCAACAGATTCTTTTTCCATATTAAAAATCCATGGAGTTCCTACAGTTGTCATTTTGTTAACTGGACCTGCAACAGGGAAGTTTTTATACGATTCTTTACATGGAGTTGCAATTACATCCTGTGGATCATTTGTTGTAGCTGCAATAGTTCCAAATAATTTTCCATTCTGTTCATATATGCGCCATATTGCTGTTACTTTTCCAGTTTTATCATCAATACTTTTCCATAAACCTTCGGCAGGATCTTTTGCGAATGTAGAAAATGTAAATGCAAAAAGACTGATAATTGCTAATACTAATTTTTTCATTTTTGCTCCTCTATAAGGATGAAGACAAAAGCCTTTTATCATCATCCTTTTTAATTTAGTAACTTAAATTTTACTTCATTTTCTAGAGAATTCAATCTTTTTATGAAATTTTTATGAACCGGTTAGCGATTGTAGTGGCTTGCCGTAAGGCGAGTTCCGTAGCAGAGCGGAGGAATGAAGGCGGAAGCCGGAACCACGAAAAGCGCGACCGATTGCGAAAGCAAGCGGGAACCGCCTGAATATACTGAATAAATCCCCAGCCTTAAACAGTAAACTGGTTTATCTGCGAGTCAATTTCTGAAATAGAAGTATTCATCTGATTAGAAACATCGAATAATTCCTGGCTTGAAGTAGTAATTTTTTTAGCGCTGTCCTGCATTACCTGCATACTTTCTTTCATTGTTTGCGAAGAATTCTGGAGGCTTTCGATATTTTCAATAATCATTTTATTGTTGATAGACATTTTTTGAGCGGCGTCCGTAACAGAGTTTGTACTTTCGTTCATTGAGTGCAGGGTCGTTATAACTTGTTTAGAGCCGGCACTTTGTTCTTCCATTGCAAACTTAATCTGCTGAACGAGTTTATTTGTCTGCTCAATTTCGTTTGAAACATCATTAAAGGCCTTGCTGGATTTTTCTGAAGCATCAACTACATCAATAATTGAGTCCTGAATGCTCTTTAACTGCTCACCAATTGTTTTTGACTGCTGAGAAGAAGTTTCTGAAAGTTTTCGAATTTCATCGGCAACAACTGCAAATCCTTTTCCTGCTTCTCCTGCGTGAGCTGCCTCAATAGCTGCGTTCATTGCCAGAAGATTTGTCTGTTCAGCAATGCTCGCGATTGAGGTATTTGCTTCCTGAAGCATTATAGATTCTTCTTCGATTTTAGTAATTTTTTCGTTTACTGCCTGCTGCTTTTCCTGTCCTGTCTTTGCTTCATTTTCAAGAAGAGTAAATGAAGTTGCCATATTATCAACTGTGTTATTTACGCTCTGAATGTTTGCAATCATTTCTTCTATAGCACTAGATGCAGAAGAAACTCCGTTTGACTGTTCAGAAATCATTCTTTCAAGCTGGCTGATATTTCCGGTTATTTCTTTTATTGCATTGGAAGTTTCATTTACATTTTCAGTCTGGTTATTAATCTGAGTATGAACATTATCAATATTCGTAATTATTTCATTTATGACATTTTCAGTATTAGTCATTGAGTTTGACATTGTTGAACCAACAGAATTGAGTTTTCCTTCTGAGTCTTTTACTGAAGTCACAATACTCTGCAGTTTTTCAGAGAAGTGATTAAAATCTTTCGCAAGGGTTGCAATTTCATTCTTTCCCTTAACAGGAACTCTTAGTGTCAAATCTGCATTTCCATTTGAAATATCATTCATTGCTTCAGAAACATTTTTTAACTGGCCGAACATTGTTTTTGTAAAAATAAAAACTAAAAGGATTCCGAGAATTATACAGAAGGCTCCGATTACAACAAGTATAATTGTTTCTTTTTTCATTTTTTCTAAGGCATATGCAATCGGAAAATCACAGCCAATAAAGCCGACTACTTCATCATCTGAAGTTACAATAGCCTGATATGAACTAACCTGTGCTCCCCATTTATCCTGAACTACAAGCCCGGCGCAAACAAGTCCTTTTGTTTTCATTGCTTCAAAAGGTGCAGTGCCATAAGCAGCAATATCTTCTTCATCACCTAAGCACGAAAAATTTTCTTCATCACTCGGGTCGCAGCTTCCATCAATTATGTATCTGTATAAAGTGCCTTCTACAGGTATCATTGTATATAAATATTCGCAGCCAACAATTTCTTTAATATTCAAAAGCTCCTGTCGTGTTTTCTCATAATATGGATCATCTTCAGAAGGGTTTTTTATAAACTCTGCAAATTTGTCTGCATCAATTACTTCAAGAGCTTTTTTACAAACCGGGACTCCTTGATTTGCTGCAATAATTGCTCCTGAATTTTTAATTCCCTTTGAGGCCATAAAAGTAATGAATGAAACTGAAACCAAAATAAATAAACTGAAAATTGTAATGAACTTAAATTTATATGAACGCATGGCAGACCCTCATTAAAAGTGTTTGAAAAGAATTACTCTTAAAATTATATCACGGTTTATTGTTAAGAGAAATTTTATTTTTTGCCCTTATAAGCTGTAATCTGTTATCGTTTTTGGAGAGTCGTCAACCGGAATTAACAAGTAAAAACTCACACTTTTCTAGGGGAAAATTTAAATGATTGTACCAGCCAATAAAATCAAACAGTCACGACCAAACTCATCCCTCACTCCCCCAGCGGAACCGCATCATTCAGGCTTTTATTCCTGTAGTTAAGATTAGTCCTGAGCAAATAGCCTTCCCTTTC
>JAEELR010000011.1 GCA_016282835.1 Treponema sp.
AGAAAACGAAGAACTTAACGGAACACTTTTAACCTGCGACAGAGGCTGGAACCCGTAAGGAAGAAATTTTTTCTATAAGAGTAAGCGGCGTTAAAGAATAATTATTTTCTACAGCATTTGACGCAAGCGAATGAGAAAGGCTCGAACTTATGGCAGCTTCAACCGGCGGATAATTTTGTGCGAGCAGGGCAGAAATTAAACCGGTTAAGACATCACCGCTTCCGGCTTTTGCAAGAGACGATGAACCAAAAGCATTTATAAAAAGTTCAAAATCATTTCCAGAAGCTTTATGCACTATGAATGTGTTTGCGCCTTTTACCAGTAAAACTACATTCGGAAACTTTTGGCAAAACTCTTTCATTAAGTTGTAGCGGTTATTGCAGACTTCACTTACGGTTGCTGTAGTGATTTCACAAATCTTGAGCAGCTCGCAGAACTCTTTCGGGTGAGGAGTCAAAACAATTCGTTCAGTTTTTTCACAAGCAATGTTTTTTAGAAATGAAAATATTTCTTTATAATAGAAAATATCAGCATCTAAAACGGCAGATACATTTTTGTTTTCTAAAATATAGTTTAGTAAGTCGCCGGCGTTTTTGTTATTTCTTCCAAGGCCCATTCCAAGTGCAACAGCTTTTGTTTCCAGAGGAATTTCTTTTGCTTCCATAAGCTCATAAGGAATCTGTAAATTTTTGTTTTCTGCATCTGTTTTTATAAAAACTTTTCCTGCACCAAATTTCAGGCAGGCACTTGCAGCAATTACAGCAGCACCAGGTTTTTCGCCGCAGACAATTGCAGCAGTTCCAAAGCTTCCTTTGTTTACATTTTGTTTTTTTCTAAGCGGTAAATGTAAATCGCTTTCTTCCAATAATTTTGCATCACTTGAAAACTTTACTTCAGCTTCAAAATTTTTCTGGCTCACACCAAGATTTGCCAGGACTACTTTCCCGCAGGCATCTTTTGCTTCATCACTAAAAAGCCCAAGCTTTAACGCGCCCATTGTAACTGTAACATCTGCCATAAAATGCACGCCGCCAGATACACCGTATTTATCAAGCCCTGTAGGAATGTCGCACGCAATTCGTTTTACATCGCTTAAAGAATTTACTGCATTAAGAACAGCTTTTACTGTTTCAGAAAGTTCGCCGTGAAAGCCTGTTCCATAAATGCAGTCAACCACAAGTTTCAAGTCTAAACTTTTTTCTGCAATAAAATCATCGAGCTCATACGGGCTTATAAAATTTACTCCGCTTTTTTTAGCTCTGTTTTCCTGTACCTTTGCAATTTCAGTTTTTGGCTCTTCAAGAACACAGACTGTTACAGAAAGATTTTCACTTATAAGCCTTCTCGAAAGTGCATAACCGTCACCGCCGTTGTTTCCTTTTCCGCACAAAATTAAAACTGCTTTTCTATAAAAATTTATATTAGAAGCTTTTTCTAAAATTTTATTACATTCGGTTTCCAGCATATAAACTGCATTTTCCATCATTATATCTTCTGTTAAGCCGTAAATGTCGCGTACATTTTCATCAAGCTTTTTTGTTTCTATAAATACATTTTTCATTCAACATTCTCCAAAAGTATTTTTTTAATTTTATCTTTCACTTCAATTCTATTTTCTTCGCTGGAAAGTTTTTCATCAACTAAAATTTTTACAGGCTGTCCTTCTAAAAAGATTATCCTGTCAGAAAGAGAAACTGCTTCATCAATGTCGTGCGTTACAAAAATAATCTGCTTGTTTTCTATTTTATTCAATTCCAAAAGCTTTTTGTATAAATAGAATTTTATTTTTAAATCCTGCGAATTAAACGGCTCATCAAGTAAAAGAATTTTTGAAGGATACGAAAAGACTAAGGCTAAACTTAAGCGTTGTTTTTCACCGCCTGAAAGCTCTGCCGGATAAAGGTCTGCTTTTTCAGAGAGATTCATTATCAGTAAAATTTTTTTCGCATTAAAAAGAGCTGCTTCTTTTGAATAAAAATTCTTTTGCATTAAAAGGATATTCTGTAAAACCGTTAATTCATTCATCACAAGGCATACTTGCGAAAGGTAAGAAATTCTTGTTGTGTCTTTTATGTTTTTTTCTCCATTGTAGTCTGCATTTTTTGGCAGGGCATTTGAAATGAATTTCAGGAGAGTTGATTTTCCTGTTCCGCTTTCTGCAACGATTGAAGTTATTTCTTCTTTATTAAATTTTATGCTGAAGTCGCTGTAGATGTACTTAGCATTTTTTTCTTCACCGTGTGTTTTATATTCAAGCGAAAAATTTTTAATTTCTACTCCACTAAATTTTTCTTCGTCACAAGTTTCTTTTACTTTGCAGGCCGCATCAAAATAAATTCTATAAATCAAATGTAAAAGCGGGCGAATTGCTTTAAGTAAAAATGAAATGAACAGGCAAAAGATATAGCTTGAAAGAATAATTACAAGTGTAAGCGCAAACATTTTCTGGCTTTCCAAATTAACCTGGGCTTTCTGCAAAAGTCTTCCAATTGCATAGCGCGGTAAAACTAAAACCTCTGCAGAAGCTAAAACTTTCCAAATCATTCCGCAGCCGGACTTTATACCGACAAAAGAATGTGAAAGGCTTTCAGGGATTTTTATAAAAAGCATTTTCTGGAACGAATTAAATTTAAAGCTTTCCCACAGAGATTTTTTTTCTTCAGCGCACTTGAGGCCGGAAAAAATTCCTTCTGTCATAACAGGGACTGCCATTAAAACCGCAGCAAGAACCGGAATAAAAATTGTTTTTAACCAGAAAAGAGAAAGCAGAATAATTGAAATAACTGGAACCGCTTTTATAAACGACAGTAAGCTTTCATTGAAGGAATAAAAAAATTTGCTCCCCGAAGAAAGCTCTGCTAAAACTACGGAAACAATCAGTGAAATAATAAAAGTGACAAAACATTTTTCCCAGGTAGAAAGAAGACACTTATAAAAATCATCTGTAAACAATAATTCTTTTAGTGAAATAAAAACTTCTTCTACTGAAGGAAGGATAAGCGGTGCATGAATTTTTTTTGCAGCAATCTCCCATACAACAAAAATAATTGTAAGGGAAATTACTGCTTTTAGAATTTGTTTTAACTTATTTGAAATAGAATCCTTCATCAGGTAAAGTTCCACCTATGGAAGTTTCTTCGTTCTGTAAAAATATTTCCAGAAGCGCTTCTATATCTTTCTTTGCTTTCTTAGCAGGAATATAAGTAAAGGCACAGTTTGGAACTGCTTTTATAATCACTTCTTTTTTTAGGGAAAAATTTTCTTCTTCTGCATTCAATGCTGTTTTTATAGGATTTGCCACAGTCCATTCAAGAGTCTTTTGATATTCTTTCATGAACTTTTTTACAAAGTCATAATTTTCTTTTGCAAATTCCTTGTTTACAACAATAACGCTCATAGGGAAATTTTTTGCTTCTTTCTGGAATTTTGCATATTCACTCTGAATGTTTATAACACTGCATTCATTATTTAATTTCTGTTTGATTGATGTAGCAAATGGTTCCGGGATAATTACATTCTGAATCTTGCCCTCTATAATAGAAGAAACTAGAGCTGCGGTTGGAATTGTAAAATCTAAGTTCACCTTTTCTTCACCTTCGCCAGCTTCAATTTCATTTTGCTTTAGTAAATATCGTGCAATGTATTCCGGAGTTGCACCTGAACCTGCGACATATACTGTCTGTCCTTTAAGGTCCGCAAATGATGTTATTTCTTTATTTCTTGTAATCAATGAAAGCATTCCGTTTCCGCAAACTGCAGTCATTACAATTGCGCCGTTATTTTTATTGTAAATTTTTGCAGCAACATTTGGAGGCAAAACTGTAATCTGTACTTCATTCTTTACAAGCTGCGGAATAACTAAACTTGGTTCTGCATAAGTATCATAAGTCAATTTATATCCGTTCAGCAAATTTTTATTTTTCATTTGATTTAAGAAAGGCAGTCCTGAAGGTCCGTTTAAAATTCCAACTTCAACTAGAATATACTTGTCCTTTTTTTCTGCTGTTTCATCCGATTCTGCATCTTCTGTTTCTGCAGCTTCTTCGCTTTCTACACTTTGATTTTCACTTTCTTTTTCACTCAGGATGATATTTTCTATCGCTTCTTTTACAGTTTCATTTGCAGTTTCACTCGCCTGTGAATTTCCTGCACTTTCTTTTACTTCAGTTTTTTTACTGCATCCTGAAAGTAAAACGCACAAAACTATTAAGCCAAATAATAATCTGTTTTTCTTCATTTATATTTACTCCTACTTAGAAAAATTTTTTCCTCTCTGAATATAATCCATTTTCCTACATTTCTTATTTGAAGGCAAATCCTTTACAAAGCTCACCCTGCTTTCTTTAGGTTTCCCTTTTTTCAGTTTATCTTTTTCCCATACAGGAATTTCACTATGCTCATCACCATTTTCTACATAAGCTTTCCATTCATCAGGTTCACATTCTTCGAACCGCATTTTCTCGCCCGTTGAAGGATGAATAAACTCTATGCTTTTTGCGTGAAGTGCAAGCCTGTGAAACGGATCTGTTTTTGCCCTGTAATTTTCATCGCCGCACAAAGGATATCCCTTAGAAGAAAGATGTGCGCGAATCTGATTTTTCTTTCCTGTATCAAGCTCCAGCTGAAACATTGTGTGTGTCTTGCCGCGGATTAAAATTTTGTAATGAGTTCTTGCAGCAACAGTCTTTGCGTTATCATCTTTTTTATTTGGAACATAACCAACGTTGTATGCATTCTTAGCAAGTGCATCATCAATTACTCCTGAAAGCGGAAGTTCCTTTCTCTTGTCTTTTGGATTTTCTGCCACAGCAACATAAAGTCGCTCCGAAACAACCTTATGCCAGTGATTCATCAGTTTTTTCTGAGCCGCCTCATTGAGTGCAAATATCATTACGCCGCTTGTGTCCCGGTCCAGTCTGTGTACAACGCAGGGATGATGAGCCGACGATAAAGTTCCTTTTGCCCTCATGATTTTTTCGAGAAGCTCTACAGCAGTGCGCGATTTACTTCCCGGATACGGAACCGACAAAAGCCCAGTGGGTTTGCTGATGACTACGATATCATTATCTTCGTATAGAATGGTTATTTTTTCTTTTCCGTAATCTTTTTTGTGTTCCCGTTTATACTGTGTGCTTGCCTTTACTTTATGAACTGTCTCTGTCATTTTATTTCCCCTCTCAAGTTTTCTCCCTTTATTTCACCTTTGCCGTTAAAAGAAAAGACTCCTATAAAAATAGAAAAAGCAATTATAAGAACTACGAGATAAATTAAAATTTCTACCTCTTTAAATTTTATGGAAAAATAATCTTTCATTACTAAATTGATTAAACCCAAAACAAAGGTTAGTGCGCCAATTAAATAGAAAGTAATTGAAGCGGCTTTTGCAAGAATCGGGAAATTCTTCATTTTTTTTCTGATGATAATTGCCGTTAAACAAAAGCCAAGTCCCACAACTAAAAATAAAATGTTCAGGATAAAAATTTTTTGCGAAATCATAAACTTCCTTTTGGATTAAATATTCATCATCAATTCTTTCTTCTGTAAATTAGTTAAACAGTTTTTATCTATTTTGAATGTAAATTTTGTGTCTCCATTTGAAAACTTAAGCAAATCTCCATCTTCTTCTGCATCACCACAGGAGGTGTGAAAATACTGGATTTCTGTGCCGGCATCTATATAAAAATAAATAAATTTTTTCCCGGGATATTTTTTAATCGATTCTCTAAAAATAATTGCCCCCGGCTTATTCAAAAATTTCGAGTAGCGTTCAATTGTTTCATTATCACCCTGAATTTCTGTAAGATATCCAAAGGTCTCATCAAGTGTGAATGGCATTTGTACCTCAC
>JAEELR010000127.1 GCA_016282835.1 Treponema sp.
GGCAATCATTTCAATTTACAAAAACAACAAGACCTGCGAACAGATAATGACTGAAACCGGAGAAAAATTAAATGTCGAGGCCGAACAGACTTTATTTGACTGGAACGGAATTCAAAACTCACTGAGCATAATCTCCGGTTCCATTCAGGGGCAGTCTTCTTACGGCTTTGGTTTATGCACAAAATTAAGCGAGGACAAAAGAAACCTTCTGATGCTCATCTGGTGTCCGGAAGAATACAAGGCAGAATGTTTCCCGTATATGTCGAGCTTTATAGATTCCTTGTACACAGACTCGGGAAGCTACTTTGAGTGCGGGGCGTTTACAACCTTCTTATATCCTAAAAACGATGAAGATGAACCGCTCATTCTAAACATTGCCGGAAAAACAATAGAAACAAAACTGGACACAAGCGATTTAGAAGCAGCCCAGAACTTTATTGAAAATGAATACAAGGTTTTATGCCTCTACAGAAATCACAGCGAGTGGAAAAAAGCCTGGCAGCGCTATTACAGATTGATTTTCAGGGATTCCTGCGGGCGCTTAAAGAATCTTGCACAGGATGTCTGTGCAGCCTTAGAAGATTCCTGCGCTGACGAAACAGACTATGCACAGAAGCTTTTAACCTGGACTCAGGGCTTTGAATATTCAAGGGAAAAAACTCCAAGCGATTTAGAATGCCTGCCATCAGTTTTAATAAACGGCGGAAGTGACTGTGATTCGCGCTCGCTTCTTCTCTGTACACTGCTGCAGCTTGTGAACATAAACTCATCTATGCTTGTAAGTGCAGTTCATTCCCACGCGCTGACAATTCTTGAATCAGACCACCCGGGCTTTAGTTTCAATATAAACGGAATAAATTTCCTGCCAGGAGAAACAACAGCGAAAGACTTAACCTGGGGAAAAATTTCAAGTGAGCAGGCAAATCTGGAAGACTGGGTGATTGTGCTTTTACCCTAAATCTTCCAGACAGGCTTTGCTTTATTTTGTAAGGATATTGTATGCTTCAAGAGAATCCTTTGCGTTAATCAAAGAATTTCTGAATTCATCATTTTTTAATTTTGAACTGAAGAATGAAAGTGTCTGCAAATAGTAGCTGTGCTGATTATATGCTGCTGCAATCATAATCATTAAGCGTACCGGAACTTCATCAAGCGGCTGGAAATCAATTATATCGCACTTTGAAATTCCAACAGCCATTACTAAATCTGTAACACTTGAAAGCCTTACATGAGGAATTGCAATTCCACGGCCAATAGCTGTAGACATAAGTTCTTCGCGCTTTAAAATCTCTGACTGTAATTCCTGTGCATCTTTAATCTGAGGTGCTGTAGCTAAAACCTGAGAGAGTTCTACTAAAGAATCGTGCTTTGTCTGATGATTCATAAAAACAATTCTTTCAGGTGACAAAATATTTTTTACTAAAACAGTTAAATCTGCAGGAGCTGCTTTTGAAGTGAGGGCAAGTCTCTCGTTTACCCATTTTTCAATTTCTGATTTCTTGAAACGCCATACAGTTCCAATTTTTCCACTTGGAATTTCACCTTTCTGCGCCCAGTCATAAACAGTTCTTTCACTGACGCGTAAGTATTTAGCTACTTCTTCAATGGTAAGAATATCATCTTCCACAATAAACCTCATTTGTATTGTTATATAGTAGAAATATTTTGCAATCTTTACTTTTTTTTGTCAACAAATACAGTTTGTTATTGAATAGAATTCACAAAAATTCGAATAAATCGCAAGAGATTTTGGAGTTTTTTCAATGTTAGTGCGGTGGTTGAGCCCGTCGAAACCACCCGGTACAGCAAAAATGTCTCCGCTCCCACGTGTTTCACAATAAGTATGGTGGTTGAGCCAAGTCGAAACCACCGTACGATTCACCAAAGACTCAACAATGTAGAAGCGCGAAGAAAAGCAGAAGGCGCTTGAACACTTTGAGAGGGCGAACGAGCGTAAGCGAGTGAGTCAAATACCTTGCACCTCTCAACCGTGTGAAAGCGCCTGTCTTTTCTGGGAGCGGATACATTGTTGAACAGTTTTCACTATCTATGGTGGTTTCGATTATACTCAATCACCGCGCGAAACCCTTAATTTTAATTGAAAAAATTTCATTATTCATATAAAATTAATCAATGAAAAAACAAATAAAAAAAAGAACCTTAGTTACTCTAATTGTTATACTCAGTCTTGTATATTTAATTATTGCAGTAAGACCTTTAACAACAGAATTACATATGACCCCTTTATGGACTTCAAATATCCAGATTACAGAAAAAGTTTCTGTCTCAGAAAATATAATTCCATATAAGCTCGGTCAGAACATGGGCTATTTTGATGAAAGCGGAAAAATCTATTCGCGTGTAACATTTCCGTTCAACTGTACAATTTCAAAGGATTATTATTCAACCTATTCACCAGACAACACAGTTACAACAGTTTACCGCCCGGACGGAAAAGAGCTGACTAAAATCGAAAGGCCGGGTTTCCCGCATTTTGTTGATGAAAAACTATACATTCTGTTGCCGGGAGGAACTTCCTTCGCCCAGTATTCTACAGAGGGAAAAGAATTATGGAGCTTTGAAAATTACTGCCCTGTTACGGCATTTTATTCAAACAAAAGCGGAACGGCAGCAGGCTATGCAGACGGAACAATTTACTGCTTTGACACAGAAGGAAACATCACTCAGGTATTTGAACCAAGCGGAAGTGAATACAATATAATTTTAGGCTTAGGCTTAAGCGACAACGGCCAGATGATTGCGAGTCTCAGCGGCCACAATAAGCAGCGCATAACTGTAGCGCAGAAAAGTGATAATCACTCAAAAATAATCTTCCACAATTTCCTTGATTCTGAAACAAACAAGCAGCAGCTTGTAAAATTCAACAGGGAACAGACAAAGGTTTACTTCAGCTGCAAAAGCGGAATCGGTGTTGTTGATCTGGATAAGAAAAAAAATACCTTCGTTGAAATTGAAGGCAATGTAACCCAAATAGAATTTTCAGATTTCGAAAACCTGGTATTTGTCCTCAGTAAAAATGGAAATCAGTTCACAGTAACAGTAATAGAAAATCCTGACAAAAAGGCAGCACAGTTTTCATTCGAAGCAAAATATGCCTTTATACAGGTCAAGGATGAGAATCTGTTTATAGGCCAGGACAATAAAATCTCGGCACTAAAAATTTCAAGAAAGTAGAAGGTCCAAATGAAAAAATACATAAGTCTGATTTTACTAACTTTAATTTCTTTACCGCTTATAGCTTTTGACTGGCCACAGGAAGAAACTGAATCAGATATGTTTTATTCCTACTACGGACAATTGCGCGGAGAGCAGATTTCTTCTTCACTGATTTTTACAGACCCAAGCGAAGTAAACGCATGCGAAAACGGCCAGATTGGAATCATTCTTACAGAGCACGATGATGGAATGGGATGGTTCAATTCGACTCTCGGTAACTGCATAATCCTTTCCCATTCTGACAATTTAAACACTGTCTACGGGAACCTTGAAAACTCATCTATACCTGACGAATTAAATACAAAGCAGAAAGTAGAAAAAAATGAAGTTCTTGGCTACAGTGCAAATTCCGGCTGGCAAAAAAGTCAAAGCTGCCTGGAGTTCCAGGTGTATGACACAAAGAACAACACTTCTGTAAATCCACGCATTTTACTTCCCCGAAAAGGAAAGGAACTCAGCCTGCACTGCACAAATCTAACGCTGATAGATAAAGAAGGAACTGAATGGGAGCTTTCGAAAACAAGAAAAATTCCTTCGGGAAACTATAAAATCTATAAAGACAGACAGGAAGTTGCAGTTCCATTTAAAACACTCGTTGCCATAAATGGAGTTACAAACGAAACAATTTCTTACGAAACGCTTTCACAGGTAGAAAGAAAACTCTGCATACACGGAAATGATTTTTACTCGAAAGAAGTATTTTATCCTGCAAACGACAAGCAGCTCTTAGGAAAAGTTTTATTTACAAAAGGATACAATTCTCTTTCAATTACGCTGGTAAACATTTTAGGAATAACACAAACCTTTACATATAATTTGGAGATTTATTGATATGGAACACAAAATGATTCTTTCGGCATCCGGATGGAGAAAAGTTTTTGCAGAAAGTGGAAATGAAGAAGACACTTCTACAACAATCGGCATAACAAACCGCCGCCTTTGTGCATTGATTGGTGAAACCTTCAGCCAGTTTATGATTTCTTCTACAGGCAAGAAGAACCCGGTAGTTGCAGTAGGAACAGACACCCGCCCTACAGGAAACGAAATCGCTGACTGCATTTTGCACGCCCTGTTAAAATACAACCTGAAAATTAAATACATTGGAATCGCAAGTGCCCCGGAAATTATGGCATATGCAAAAAAACTCGACGGCTTTTTATACATCAGTGCAAGCCATAACCCTATAGGACACAACGGAATAAAATTCGGCCTGAACAATGGCGGCGTTATAGAAGGAAAAACTGCAAAGCTTCTCGCAGACAACTTTGTATTAAAATGCAATGCAGTGAATGCAGAAGAACATGCAGATGAAATTTTGAACTTCACCTCATCAAAATTAAAGGCCCTCTACAAAAAAGCTAATTCTGTAAAAAAAGAATCCTTAAAGGCTTACGAGGAGTTTATCAGCATAGTAATTACCGGCGAAGAAAAGCAGAAGGAACAGAAAAAAATCTTCGACTTTATAAGCAAAGCAGTTAAAGACAAGAAAATTACTATCCTTACAGATATGAACGGCTCTTCAAGAACCCTGTGTATTGACCGCCCGTATATAGAAAGCAAGGGCTTGAAATTCATTTCGTTCAACGACAACCCGGGACAGATTGTGCATGCAATTATTCCTGAACCTGAAAACTTGGTTTATACAGCAAATTCAATGAAAGAGCTGCAGCTTGCAGGAGACAGCACTGTTCTTTTAGGCTACATGCCTGACTGCGACGGCGACAGAGGAAACATTGTATACTGGGACGAAAAAAAGCAGGAAGCAGTTCCTATAAAAGCACAGGAAGTTTTTGCACTTTGCGTAATGGCTGAACTTTCATTCGAATACTGGAAAAACAAAGGAAACGAACCAAAGCAGAAAATTGGTGTAGCCGTAAACTGCCCTACTTCAATGCGAATCGATGAAATCTGCAAATCATTCAAGGCTTCCTTATTCAGGGCAGAAGTTGGAGAAGCAAATGTTGTAAATCTTGCACGCGAAAAACGAAACGAAGACTACAACATAAGAATTTTAGGCGAAGGAAGTAACGGCGGAAACATTACAAATCCTTCCAGCGTAAGAGATCCTCTTTCAACTGTATTTGCACTCATCAAGCTTTTAACAATCCGCGACAAAATCAACAGGGACGGCTCAATTCAAAAGGGATTATTCCACTTATGGTGCGACGTTTCAAATCAAAGCGATAAATACAAAAGCGATTTCACACTTGCAGATGTAATGGAAACTTTACCTGTTTATACAACAACAGGCGTAAGCGAAAGCCGTGCAGTCTTAAAGGTAAAAACTGAAGACAAAGGAAAATTAAAACTGAGATTCCAGCAGATTTTTGAAACTGAATGGAAAAAACTTCTCCCTGTTCTTTCTGAAAAATACAAATTCGTTAAGTACGAAGCTGTTACAACAAACGGAACAAAAGAAACATCAAATGCAACAGACTGGAACAATGGAAACGGCGGTTTAAAAATAAAATTCTATGAT
Organism: Treponema sp.; assembly: GCA_016282835.1. Classification (GTDB taxonomy): domain Bacteria; phylum Spirochaetota; class Spirochaetia; order Treponematales; family Treponemataceae; genus Treponema_D. Next base: position 5,717 of record JAEELR010000127.1, read on the forward strand.
GCAGAAGAAAACTGCAGGGCCTTTATCTGGATGAGACCAAGCGGCACTGAACCTGTATTTAGAATTTTGTGCGATGTAAAAGGAAATAAGCCAAAAACAGAAAAATCCCTTTTGGACTGGGAAATTTCTATGCTGCTGAAGGCTGATAAAATAAACTAAAAACGCTTAAAAAAATTCGTAAATTCACAAAAAAGATTTATACTATATAGATAAGTAAATGTGATTTACGAATGTAACATCAATTTGTTAAGGAGAGAATTACAAATATGGAAGAAAAAGAAATTATAGAAAGGGCACAAAAATACATAGCCGAAGAAAAAGATGAATCATTCAGAAGTGAAGTAGAAAACTTACTTAAAGACACAAAAGCAAATTATAAGGAACTCGAAGACAGATTCTATCAGAGCCTTGAATTTGGAACTGCAGGCTTAAGAGGCGTAATGGGAGGCGGAACAAACAGAATGAATACCCTTAACGTTTCTAAAGCAACACAGGGACTCGCAACCTATCTTATCAAAGCCTTCCCTAAAGAAGCAAAAGAAGGAACTTTAAGTGCATGTATAGCTTACGACAGCCGACACAACCACGACAAGTTTTCAGATATAACGGCAAGAGTTTTAGCTGCAAACGGAATTAAAGCATATCTGTTCACAGGAATGAGACCAACTCCTGAACTCTCATTTGCAATTTTAACCTTAGGCTGTAAAACAGGTGTTGTAGTAACAGCAAGCCATAATCCTCCTCAGTACAACGGCTACAAGGCATATTGGGAAGATGGTGCACAAATTACAGAACCACACGATACAAACATAATCAACGAAGTAAATGCAGTTACAGAAGTAAAATTAATCAGCAGGGAAGAAGGAATTAAATCAGGCAAAATCATTTTAATCGACAAGGAA
>JAEELR010000128.1 GCA_016282835.1 Treponema sp.
AGCTCAGAATCCTATGATTTAATCAATAGAGTAACCAAAGAAAAGTTACTCCAGTCCTTAAATTCCTAATCAGAAACAGTACATAAGGCTTCACTTACAAGACTTTTTGCAGTCAAAGCAGGTGGAATGAACTTCCTTCGTTCATATGTACTGTTATTTTTTAAAAGAGTAAACATTAACTCTGCCATCTTTCTAGCGATTGCAACAATTGCCTTTTTCTTACTCATTCCTCTAAGAACAAGATATCTGTATTTTTCCTGCAGGTAGCCGCCATTTTTACTATTTACCAGAGTCCAGGTACCTTGCACTAATAGTCCTCTTAAATATGCGTTTCCTCTTTTTGTAATATGTCCATATCTGTTCGTTGTACTAGAGCAGTCAATTTTTGGAACGAATCCAAGGAAACTGCTTATTTGAGTAACATTAAGGAAACGGCTTGCTTCTCCAATTGATGCTACAAAAGCATAGGCTGTAATTTTTCCAACTCCAGGAACCTGTTCTACAGTCTTTACTTTTTCATTCTCCTTTTCAGCCTGCTTGATTTTATCTTCAAGTTCTTTTTTCTGTTCTTCAATCAAATCAATAAGTTGCATCAATCTTCCAGCTTCTTCTTTCTCATATCCTGTAAGAAGCTCTATTCTGTTTTCTCTGTTAGTTTTAGTTTTTAAATCCGAACGTTTCAAATCCGTAATTCCACAGTGTTCATAAACTGCATGAAGCCTGTTTATTTTCTGGGTATGAAGTTTTACAGTTTCCTTGTATTCAGAAATCACTTTTCTCATTTCCTTCATTTCTTCTGTCGGAGCAAAGACTCTTGGGAGATCTTCTTCAGGTTTATCACGAAGTTCTTTTGCCAGTTTTAAGGCATCCTCCTTATCAGTTTTCTTATCTGTAATGAAGATTTGTGGAAGTTTATTCGGATTTAAAATGTAAAATTCACTTCCTGTCTTTTCTTTAAATTCTTTATTCATTATGAATGCCATGTTACATGCTTCAACGGCAACTTTATCTGTATCGCGAAGCCTTCTGTAAAGTTCTTCACGACCAGCTTTATTGTTTGTTCCTTCCCAGCCGGTAATCTTTCCGTTTGAATCAATAAGTCTTAATACATAGCCTTTTTTGCCTAAATCGATTCCCACAAATCTTGTTCCTTCTTCTACTTTCATTTTTTTCTCCTAAAGTATAAAGTAAGGACTGGAGACGATTTTTGGTGATGGTACACCGTTCTCCTATTCGCGGTCTGGTTGCATTGCTTCCAGCCGCATTTTAGTTTTACGACAGCAGGTTGAAATTTAATCTGACGATCGAGGTAAACTTTTTCAGTTTCCTTAATTCTGAGCACAACCTTCGCCTGCCTCCAAGTCCCGTCAGACTTAGAGTACCACTTTATTTTCTTTGATTAAATCATAGCTATATGACAAGCTTTTTCCCCAAAAAAGGAATGAGCACGCCGCGGAGCCCCTTGCCGACCGCAACGCAGTGAGGACGGTGAGCTGTATAGCGAAGGGCGAAGGGGCGGATGATGCAGTAATGAATTCTTTGCAAAAACAATATTCGTGTAGGAGTGGTTTGCGTTTCAAGAAATTTGTATTTCAATAAACTTGTGTTGAAGAAAAATAAACTAATCATTCATCAACAGGAGTTCATGTAAACATCACTTTCCCTTTATAACCTGAAGATAAAGATTCAATGATTTGTTCTGTGCATTGATTAAAATAATAAGGCTTCGCTTCTTAACGCTTATAAATTGATTGACAATACATATTAGAATTTGCTAATATGATGATATGAAAAAGAATGAATCTGAAATTGATATTACCGATGAAAAAATGCTTTATGATTTGTCGGAATTGTTTAAGGTGTTTGGGGATTCAACCCGCGTTAAGATTCTTGTTGCTTTATTGAACGGAGAGTTAAACGTTACACAAATTTCTGAAAAATTAAATATGACTCAAAGTGCAATAAGCCAGCAGCTTAGAATTTTGAAAACTAGCGGGCTGGTTTCATTTAAGCGAAATGGTAAGTCTTTGATTTACTCTTTGGAAGATGAACATGTTAATTCAATAATCAGTATTGGTATTGAGCATTTGAATGACAGGTAAGCGGAGGTTTTTAAATGAGTCTTGTTAAAGATGAAGAAAATAAAGAAAAAATTTTTGATGAAGAAATGGAATTAAATCATCATCACGAACACGATGAAGAAGAACATCATCATCACCACCACGAACATGATGACGATGACGATTGCGAATGCTGTCACCACCACGACCACGATGACGATGATGAAGATGAGCATGAATATCATCATCACCACCATGACGAAGACGATGACGATGATGACTGTGAATGCTGCCACGACCACCACCATCATCACGATGAAGAAGATGGCTGCGATGATGAGCACGATAAACATCACCATCACCATCACGAACATGATGACGATGACGATTGCGATGATGAGCACGATAAACATCACCACCATCACCATCACTGTGAATGTTGTTCAGAAGACAGTGAAGAAATGCCTTTATGGAAAATCCTGGTATCTGCCTTTATATTTTTAGCAGCACTGCTTGTAGAAAAAATTCCGTTCATCTATGAAAATTTCAGTTACAGCAAAATAGTTTCTCTTGCCCTGTATGCCGTATCATATATTTTAGTTGGCCTTCCAATTATAAAATCTGTAGTCAGAAATATCATTAAAGGTAAAATTTTTAACGAAGACTTTTTGATGGGTATTGCAACAATTGGAGCAATCTTTTTAGGCGAGTATACAGAAGCTGTTGCCGTAATGTTGTTCTTTCAGTTAGGCGAATACTTGGAAGATAAGGCTGTAGATAATTCGAGAAAATCAATTTCAAAACTTGTAGATATCAGACCTGATTCTGCAACAGTAAAAACAGAAAACGGTGAAGAAAAAGTTTTGGCGAAAAAGGTAAAAGTTGGACAAACCATTATTGTAAGGCCTGGAGAAAGAATTCCTTTGGATGGAAAAATTGTAAAGGGAAATTCATTCATAGACACATCAGCTTTAACAGGAGAAGCAGTTCCTGTAGAAGTGTTTGAAGGAATGGAAGTTCTTTCCGGCAGTGTAAATCAAAATGGAATACTTGAAATAACTGTTGAAAAAGCATTTGCCCAAAGTACAGTCAGCCGTGTTCTTGAAATGGTTGAAAAGGCTCAGAACAAAAAGTCTAAGACACAAAAGTTTATAAGCCGTTTTGCAAAAGTTTATACCCCGATTGTTTGTATTGTGGCGGTTGCAGTATTTGTAATCCCTTCGATTATTTTCTGGGGAACAGAAGGTTTTTCATTCAGAACATGGATTTATCGTGCACTTGAACTGCTTGTAGTTTCCTGTCCTTGTGCTCTGGTTATTTCTATTCCACTTTCATTTTTTGCAGGAATCGGAAGAGCGTCTTTGAATGGGGTTTTAGTAAAGGGTTCAAATTATCTTGAGTTACTTTCAAAAACTAAAGTCTGTGTATTTGATAAAACCGGGACTTTGACACAGGGCGTGTTTGAAGTTAATTCAATTCATCTTTCTGAAAAAACACATTTTAATGAAGACGATTTAATTGCTCTCGCAACTCATGCTGAATACTATTCGAATCATCCGATTTCTGTTTCATTAAAGAAAAAACATTCCTGCCCTGAGTGTGGAAAATTAAAAGCAAGTGAAATGCAGGAAATTCCTGGCCGAGGTATAAAGTGTGTACTTAATGGTTCAAAAATTCTTGTTGGAAATCAAATGCTTATGGATGAAGAAAAGGTAAGTGACTTTGATTACTGTTTTGAAAATCATATCGGGACAGTTGTACACATTGCGTGCGACGGAAAATATGCTGGTCATATTTTAATCAGCGACAAAATAAAAGAGGATTCAAAAGAAACAATCGCGAACCTGAAAAAACTGAATGTAAAAACTGTAATGCTGACGGGAGATTCCAGCGGAAATGCAAAGTCTGTTGCAGAGTATGTTGGTGTGGATGAATTCCATGCAAACCTTTTGCCTCAGGATAAAGTTTCGAAAGTTGAAGAATTGATGAAGCAGAAAAATGTAAATAAAAACTCAACTAAAAAATCGCTTGTGTTTGTAGGCGACGGAATAAATGATTCTCCTGTGCTTGCGTTAAGTGATGTTGGAATTGCAATGGGAGCAATGGGAAGTGATGCCGCAATCGAAGCCAGTGACATTGTAATTATGGACGATAAAATTTCGCGCGTAAAGGATGCTATAAAGCTTTCTAAAAAAACAATGCTGAATGTAAAAGAAAATATAGTATTTGCACTTTTAGTAAAACTTGCCATAATTGCACTATGTATTTTCGGTAAAGCAAATATGTGGATGGCAATTTTTGGTGATGTTGGAGTTACCCTGCTTGCTATATTAAATTCTACGCGTTTGCTAATCGGTCAAAAGAGAAGGTAAATGTAAATGATTGAACTTGTGGCTTTTTTAGGAAACTATGGAGAGGAATATAAAAATACAAGGCATAACACTGCATGGCTTTTTGAAGACTCTGTAAGATATTTGTCTAATCTTTCCTGGCAGAATAAATTTAAGGCTGAGTTTGCAGTTGAGGACTATAAGTCTTTAGTGCAGAAAATGGTTGATTTGAATATTCTGAAATTAAGAAGTGATTCTTCTCTACCGGTTCCTGAAAATTGCCCGAGCAAAATATATTTTATGAAGCCTTTAACATACATGAACTTAAGCGGTCAGGCTGTAATTGAGGCGTGTAAGTTCTATAAAATACCGGCTGAAAATGTTTTGATTGTTCACGATGAAATTGAACTTGCTTTAGGCTTCTTGAGTTTAAAATGGTCAGGTGGGCTTGGCGGGCACAATGGGCTTCGTTCTCTTAAAGAAGTTTTTGGCACTCCTGATTTCTGGCGCTTAAGATTCGGTGTCGGTAAGCCTTCAAATGGAAATGTTGCAGACTATGTTCTTGGAAGATTTTCACAGGATGAAAGTATAACTCTTTCTCAGGTTTTTTCTGTAGCAGAAGAATTATTTGCAAAGGTTTTAACTTCAAAAGATGCCTCAAAGCTTTTAGGCGAGTGGTCAAAGAAAAAAGTTGTAGAATAATTTTTTATACATGGCAGCAGTTAAAAATCTTCTACATCAATAATTTTTATTCCTTTGGCTTTTAATGCTCTTGCAAAAAGTCCCTGTCCTTCAATTAGTTTTTTTGAGAAGGTTCCGTCATATATTTGCTTAACTCCGCATGAAGGGCTTCTTGATTGTAAAACAGCAAATTCTATTTCTTCGTTCTTAATAATCTGAAGGGCCCTGCTGACTCCATTTTGAAATTCAAAAGTAACATCGCTGCTTTCTGTGTTAATTACTTTTCCATTTGAAATCTCTGCGCTCGGTCTTGGAATTGGAAGACCTCCTAAAACTTCAGGACAAATTTTTATATAGTCTTTGTCCTTTAAATAATCCATTAATTTTTGATTATAATTGTTTCCGCCGTTGTATTTGCAGTTATCTCCCGCAAGACAGGCGCTGATAAGAATTTTTGCCATAGCTTTATTTTATTTCTTTCCATTTTCTAAATCTACTACTTGTTTGCTTTAATCAAAATGAATAAAATATTTACATTAAAAGCTGAAGTGCGAAATTATCACTTTTGCTGTAAGGGAGAACTACTATGGATAAGAAAAATCTTGACTGGTCAAATCTTTCTTTTGCTTATTTAAAAACAGATAAAAGATTCGTTGCTAATTACAAAGATGGTAAATGGGATGAAGGCTGTCTCACTTCTGATGATAAGGTTGTTATTACAGAATGCGCCGGTGTTCTACAATATGCACAAACCTGTTTCGAAGGATTAAAGGCTTATACAACTGAAGATGGAAGAGTTGTTACTTTCAGACCTGATTTGAATGCAGAAAGAATGGAAAACTCCTGCAAGCGTCTTGAAATGCCAGTATTTCCAAAAGATAAATTTATTCAGGCTGTTTTAGATACAGTTAAGGCAAATATTGAATATGTTCCTCCTTATGGAACTGGTGCTACACTTTATATCAGACCATATATGTTTGGTTCTAGTGCAGTAATTGGTGTAAAGCCAGCTGAAGAATATCAGTTTAGAATTCTTGTTACTCCTGTAGGACCTTATTTTAAGGGCGGAGTAAAACCTATTACAATTAGAATTTCTGATTTAGACAGAGCTGCTCCTCATGGAACTGGAGACATCAAGGCCGGATTAAACTATGCTATGAGCCTTCATAATATTGTTGATGCTCATAACAACGGCTATGCAGAAAATATGTATACAGATCCTGCAACTCATACTTATATTGAAGAAACTGGTGGTGCAAACATTTTGTTCGTTACAAAAGACGGAAAACTTGTAACACCAAAATCTTCATCAATTTTGCCTTCAATTACAAGACGCTCACTCATTATTGTTGCAAAAGAATACTTAGGTCTTGAAGTAGAAGAAAGACAGGTTAATAAGAATGAACTTTCAGATTTTGTTGAATGCGGTTTATGTGGAACTGCAGCTGTAATTTCTCCTGTTGGAAAAATCAATGACCACGGAAAGGAAATTATCTTTAATGACGGAAAAGATGAAATGGGTCCTGTATTGAAAAAGATTTATGACACTCTTACAGGAATTCAGATGGGCCGCATTAAAGCACCGGAA
>JAEELR010000129.1 GCA_016282835.1 Treponema sp.
TGTGACAGGGCAACGCTTTTAAATTTAATGAAAGGCGTTAACGGTTATACTTTGTGTTCCGGAATTATTTGCCGCGAGTTAAATGGAAAAGACTATTGTGCCGTTAAGCTTAAAATGGATGAAAAAATGCACATCGGATATTTAACCAGAAACAACTCGTTCCTAAGTGATCTTGCAAAAGAATATATTGAGGAACTAAAAAAATACAAGCCGCTGGATTAATTGCTGCAGTTTTGTTTTTCGTTTGAGTCTGATTGTTCGCGTGAGTTAGCAGAATATACACAGCCACAATACTGCTGTCTGTAAAGCCCGTACTCTTTTGAAAGTTCAAGACTGCGGAGAAAGCCAGAGTTCTTTTTGAAATCACTGTAAAGCCACTGAGGGCCAGAAGCGTTTTCTTTGCAGAGGGATTCACCAATCACATTTATTTTTGGTGCGTCTTTAAACGGACTGATTGAAAGTGTTGTACAGAAATAATCGAAACCGTTTTCAAGTGCGAAGGAGTATGCTTTTCTTAATCTGAGTTCATAGCATCTTCTGCAGCGCTCGCCTTTTTCGCTTTCCTGTGCAAGCTCCGGATTTTCTTTAATCTTTATTGCGTCATAGAATTCCTGCGGATTATACTCCAGCTTTAAGAATTTGATTTTATTTTCAACGGCAGGTTTAAAGCGCGGCAAAAAATTTTCTATTTCTAAAAGCCTTCTATTGTATTCGCTTTCAGGATAAATGTTCGGATTGTAATATAAAATTGTAATGTCAAAATAATATGAAATGTATTCAATTACATACGAGGAACACGGGCCACAGCAGGCATGCAGTAAAAGAGAAGGTTTCTTTTGCTGTGAGTAAGACGGATTTTGTGTGCGCGCCTGAAATTCTTTCTCGAGTTCCTTTATGAGAAGCTGTAATTTTGCATCGTAGTTTTCTTTCATTTTCGACGCTTACACAATACATTTTTTTTCTGAGTAAGTCACGCGGCATTTTTGCTTGTTAGTTGTTGAATCTTGAAGTAATATATTTTAAAAAAGGAGAGTGCGCGGTGGTTGAGTAGCGAAGCGTATCGAAACCACCTGAAAGGGTTTAAACACGGTCGTGGTTTCGACACGCTCAACCACCACGTCTCTTGCGAGTTCGTGGTGGAGGGCGTTGCCCCGACACGCTCAACCACCACATTGCTTGCTCGATTATAAAAAGGAGTTGCTATGGAAGTAAAAGTTACAAATGCGAATTTTGAAGATGAAGTATTAAAATCTGATAAGACAGTTTTAGTTGATTTCTGGGCAGAATGGTGTGGTCCCTGCAGAATGTTGGGTCCTGTTTTAAAAGAAATTGCCGATGAAAACGAAGAAACACTTAAAGTATGCAAAGTAAATGTTGATGAAGAACCAGAGCTTGCAAAACAGTTTGGCATAATGAGCATTCCATATTTAATCCTTTTCAAAAACGGTAAAGCCGAAAAATCATCAGCAGGCTATATGCCGAAAGAAGATGTATTAAGTTTTATAGGTTAAAAATTTAAGCGAAAAGTCATTACAAAAAACTTATAAAAATCTAATTCAAATATTCCGGATTAAACTTTAACAGAGTCAAAAAAAGTATTAAATTGTACTTATATTTTATTAATGGAGGATACGATGAATAAAGTATCAAGTTTTTTCAAAATCGAGGAAAGACAGTCTTCGATAAGCAGAGAAATTATTGGTGGAATTACAACATTTCTCGCTATGGCTTATATCTTAGCAGTTAATCCAAGCATCCTTTCTGGAGCTGGAATTGATGTACCTGCAGGAACTTTCCCAACATGGAACGGCGTTTTCACTGCAACAGCAATTTCGGCAGCAATTGCAACTCTGGTAATGGCATTTATTGCTAACCTTCCGATTGCATTAGCTCCAGGCTTAGGTTTAAATGCATTCTTTACATACACAGTAGTTTTGGGAATGGGTTGTTCATGGCAGCTCGCTCTTACAGCAGTTTTACTCGAAGGTATTTTATTTATTATCCTTTCAATTTGCGGTGTTCGTGAAGCAATAATCAAATCAATTCCAGACGGACTTAAAAAAGCAGTTGCTGTAGGTATTGGTCTTTTCATTGCAATCATCGGTCTTGCAAATGCAGGCATTGTATCTACAGAAACAGGAACTTTAATCGGATTCGTTAATTTTAACCTTGCAAACAAAGCAGCAATCGTTGCAATTCTGGGACTTATAATTACAATCGTTTTATATACATTAAATGTTCCGGGTTCAATTCTTATCGGTATTATCGTTACAACAATCATTGGTATTCCATTCGGTGTAACAACAATTCCTGAAGGATTTAAACCATTCACATTACCTTCTGCACCACATTTCCTTGCATTTGATTTCAAGGGCATTGTAATTGATAAAGCAACAGGAAACTTCAGCGGTTTAGTTTTGGGCAAATTCTTCATCATATTCTTTACATTCCTTTTCACTGATCTTTTTGACACAATCGGTACATTGCTTGGCGTTGCAGAACAGGGAAATTTAAAAGATGAAAATGGAAACGTATTAAACGCAAAAGGCGCTTTACTTGCAGATGCAATCGGAACAGTTGCAGGTGCTTGTCTTGGAACTTCAACTGTAACTTCATTCGTTGAATCTTCATCAGGAGTAGCAGCCGGAGCAAGAACAGGTCTCGCTTCTTTAGTAACAGCAGTATTATTCCTGCTTTCACTTTTCCTTTCACCATTGTTCTCATTGATTCCTTCAGCAGCAACAGCACCAGCTTTAATCTTCGTTGGTTACCTGATGATGAAGGCTGTTACAGGAATTAAATTTGATGATCCAACAGAAGGAATTCCTGCATTCATTACAATCATGACAATGCCTTTCTCATACTCAATCTCAAAGGGTATTATGTGGGGTATTATCTCTTATGTAATTGCAAAATGTGCCGGAAAGAAAATTAAAGAAATTCCAGTTGTTACCTGGATACTGGCAGTTATCTTTGTTGCCGATATAATTTTCGAGGCATTAAAATAAGGGAGCCCACAGTTACCTTGTTCTAACCTTTTTAGATTTTATAAACTGTCTGTGTTCCGTGAGGGAGTAGCAGACGTAAATCGTAACAAGTCAACATACTGATTTTTAATCTGGCTTGTTTTAAATTGCGAGACTCATGTATTAGTTGAAAACTGTACATGCAGGGCTCGGTGAATATGACCTTCAATTTGAGTTTTCAGCGAACTTAAGTTGAGGGTCTTTTTTTTGGAGTTTAAAAGGTTATGAAGTGGTCTTTCTTGTTTTTTATAAACAGCTTTTTATTAGGACTGGGACTTTCCATGGATTCGTTCAGTCTTTCTGTTGCAAATGGATTACATGAGACAAATATGAAGAAGGGCAGAATGTGTCTGCTTGCAGGAATCTTTGCTTTCTTCCAGTTTATAATGCCGCTTTTAGGCTGGATTTGCATTCATACAATTATAGAGCACTTTACGAATTTTCAGAAATTTATTCCTTACATAGCATTTGTAATTCTTTCTTTTATTGGAATAAAAATGATTATTGAATCGGTTAAGAACCAAAAACAAAAAGACGAAGAGAAAGAAACTGAAGCTGATGCAAAAAAACAAAAGCTGGGGATTATAGTTTTACAGGGAATTTCTACTTCTATAGACGCACTTTCCGTTGGCTTTACAATTTCAAATTATACTTTGCCCTTTGCGCTGACTGCTTCATTTATTATTTTTCTCGTTACATTTATAATTTGTCTTACAGGATTAAAGGTAGGAAAAATTGCCGGCAAAAAACTTTCTGACAAGGCTGAAATTTTTGGCGGAATAATTTTAATCCTTTTGGGTATAGAAATTTTAATAAATGGTATATTCTTTTAGAAAGAGAGGATTTTTATATGGCTTATATGAAATGGATTATTTTAGGACTTGCTTTTTTAATGTATGCAGGTGTAATCATTTTTCAGAACAAAAAAGTATGGTTCACAACAGGGGCTGCAGTAATAATCATTTTACTTGGAATAATTTTCCCCGATGTAATTTTCCCGCTTCCTGAAGATATAATGGCAAGCGAAAGTTCTCTTCCGTCTCATCTTTACGCATTAAGTCATTCATTCATAGATATAATTAACTGGAATGTAATTTTAATTTATCTTGGCAGCATGATGATAGCTTCAATGTTCCTGTATTCAAAAGTTCCTGCCCTTATCGCTGACAGCATTATTGCCAGATGCCCGAATACTGGAATTGCTATTGTAATGATTCTTGCAATGACCGGTATAATTTCAATCTTCGTAGAGAATGTTGCAACAGTTTTAGTAATGGCACCAATTGCCCTTGCGCTATGCAAAAAAATAAAGGCGAATCCTACAAGCTTTATGATAGGACTTGCTGTAATGAGTAATCTCGAAGGAACTGCAACTTTAGTAGGCGATCCTCCTTCAATGATATTTGCAAGTTATGCCGGCTACAATTTCAACGACTTCTTCTTTCACGGCGGCTTGATTTCAATCTTCTGGTTCATTCAAATCGGACTTTTAACAGGCTGTCTTTTCTTCTATTTCTTCTTTGCTAAACTTGGCAAAAATAAAATCGAAATCGAAAAAGAAAGTGTAATCAGCTGGTTCCCTTTCATAATGCTTTTGGTAATGATTATAGGGCTGGCCTGCATTTCATTTATAAAAACTACCTTCGTATATTTAAGCGGTTTATTTGTATTTGCACTCGGAGTCGGCTGCTTAATCTGGTATGCAGTATCGCAGAAAAAATCGGCATCAAAAGTCTGGGAGCAGGTAAAAAGCCTGGACTGGGAAACAATTTTCTTCCTGCTTGGAATTTTTATTGTAATCGGAGCAATTCAGTCTACAGGGCTTCTGGAAGATTTTGCACATTTCCTTGCACGAGTTTGCGGCGACTCAAAACTGCTTGCCTTTGTAATGATTCTGGCTTTTTCTATTTTAATTTCAGGCTTTGTAGATAATGTTCCGTACATCATAGCAATGTTACCGGTTGCAGGTTCTATGGCTGTTACAATGAATATCAACAAAGAGCTTTTAATGTTTGCACTTTTAATCGGAAGCTGTCTGGGAGGAAACTTAACGCCATACGGGGCAAGTGCAAATGTTGTAGCAATGGGAATAATTAAGCGCGAAGGCTACCCGATGAAATTCTCAAGCTGGCTCAAGACGGGAGTGCCGTTTACAATCTTAACTACTTTAGCAGCTTCACTTGTGCTTTATTTTGTCTGGGCTTAGTTTAAACATTGAAATTACCAGCGCATTCATTTAAAATCTAACCAAGTTTAAAATTGGAGGATTATAAATGTCTAGCGCGATGATTCAACAGATTATTGCATTCGTAATTTATTTAGGGCTGATGATTTATATTGGAATCAGCTTTATGAGTAACAACAAAAGTTCAGAGGACTTCTTCTTAGGCGGAAGAAATATCGGACCATGGACAACTGCTTTAAGTGCAGAAGCAAGTGATATGTCCGGCTGGATGCTCATGGGACTTCCTGGCCTTGCATACCTTGGCGGAATGAAAGAAGCTTTCTGGACAGCATTGGGATTATTAATCGGAACATACTTGAACTGGTTAATTGTTGCAAAAAGATTAAGAAAGTATTCTGTAGTTTGTAACAACTCAATCACAATCCCACAGTTCTTAACAAACAGATTCAAAGACACAAAGCATATTATTTCTATTATTTCTGCAGTGTTCATTATTTTCTTCTTTGTAATTTACACAGCATCAGGCTTTGTAGCATGTGCAAAACTTTTACAGTCAGTATTTAATTTGCCATACATTTGCGGAATCATTCTTTCAATGGTAATCATTCTTTTGTACACCCTGCTCGGTGGCTTTAGTGCAGTTTGTACAACAGACTTTATACAGGGCACTTTGATGTTCGTTGCAATCATCATTACAGGAATTGTAGTTTCTGTAAAACTTGGCGGTCCTGTAGAAGCAATTAAGCAGGTAAACGAATTTACAGCAAACGCTTTAAACGGACAGCTTGGCGAAGAAATCAAACAGAGTATTTCTGCAAACCAGAACTATGGTGCAATGTCAATCATTTCTGCACTCGCATGGGGCCTGGGATATTTTGGTATGCCACACATTCTCGTTCGCTTTATGGGAATTCGTTCTAATAAAGAAATTAAAGTTGCCCGCCGTGTTGCAATGATTTGGGTAACAATTGCTTTACTCGTTGCAGTTTTTGTTGGAGCAATTGGAACTTCTTATCTTCTTCAGGACGGAATTGTTTTGGCAGGCGGTGCTTCTGAAACTGTAGTAATCAAATCATTTATGAAAACCTTCCCTGCTTTCATTGCCGGCATTTTCCTTTGTGCAGTACTGGCAGCAGCAATGTCTACAGCAGACAGCCAGTTACTCGTTGCAGCCAGTGCATTTACAGAAGACTTCTTCCAGAACATCTCAAAGAAAAAACTGGAAGCAAAAAAAGTTGTATGGATAAGCAGAGCTGCAGTTTTGGTAGTAGCATTAATTGCATTCTTCATTGCTTTAGATAACAACGCTTCTGTAATGGGACTTGTTAGTTATGCATGGGCAGGCTTTGGTGCAACATTCGGACCTTTAGTTTTACTCGCTTTATTCTGGAAAAAAACAACAGCTCGTGGTGCAATCGCAGGAATTATTGCAGGCGGTATCGCAGTAGTTTTGTGGCACAATCTTTCGGGCGGAATCTGGAACCTTTACGAAATTATTCCGGGCTTTGTATTCTGTCTTCTGGCAGCAATCATAGTAAGCTTAATTAAGCCAAACGAAAATGCAGAAATTGAAGATGAATGGAATAAATACCAGGAGTCTTTAAAAGTAGAAGACTAATCTTTTTTATTTTTTGGAGCATGTTACGGGCGTTAACCTGACTTTCGCTGTTCCGGCTTTCGCCTGCATAGTGCTCCATTTTATTCCGCACTACTGCTTCGCAGCAGCTACACTCAGGGCTAGGCTTTGTGCCGTGTATCTCGTGGATTTCTTCATAAAGCTCCGTGTTTTATTTTTCCTTCTGATGCTTAAAATTCATCCCTACTTTGATTATACTCGCGCGTCATATAGCGGATAAAGCTTTTAAATGAAGAGTTGATTTCTTCTATATCAAAAGTATGAATGTCAAAATCTTCAATTCCAAGCCACTCTTTAAATGATTCGTATTCTTCACCTTTCTTTTTTGAAAAAGCTTTTACAATTTCTTCAAGCCCTCCAGTACCTCCACAGTTTTCTATGATGCCAAGACACTCACCTTCTTTTACTCTTGGAAGCTCTGATTTTGAAAGTCCTGTCTGTGCATTCGTGTCTTCAAGAACAATTTTAATTCTCCAATTATCTCCAAAATCGTAGGTAAAAATGCAGTCATCATAAGGGTATAAAATATTTCTAATTTTTGTAGTGCTTGCGTCATGCCGTCTTGGAGGCTTTTGCTTTAAAACATTTATTGCATAGTTGTCGTCAGCAGCGTTCATTTCTTCATCGATGTAACTTTCGACTATTATCTTAGGCACA
>JAEELR010000130.1 GCA_016282835.1 Treponema sp.
GTAATCGCTGGATTAGGATACCTTCTTGGTAGAATCACAATTAAAGGTGTTTCTTTGGGAACTGCGGGAGTATTTATCGTAGCTCTTCTTTTTGGTGCTTTTCTGTACATGCCGCTTGCAAATCAGTTAAAGGTTGGCGATGCTTCTTATGTTTCAAACGCGCTCAAAATTGTTGAGAATCTTGGTTTGATTCTGTTTGTTACTTCAGTTGGTTTTATTGCTGGTCCAAGTTTCTTTGGTGATTTAAAAAAGAACTTTAAATCATACATTTTACTTGGCTTAATTATCATTCTTGTTGGTGGTCTTTCTTGTGCCGGCTGTATCATTTTTGACAACAAAGTATTCGGTCGCGACTTAGAAGAAGTTGCTGCAATGCTCGTTGGTCTTCTTTCAGGCTCTCTTACTTCTACTCCAGCTTTCTCTGCTGCAAAAGCAACAGTTACAAGTGATGAATTAGAAGCAATTGTTGCTGTAGGACACGGAATTGCATATCTTTTTGGTGTAATCGGTGTAGTTCTTTTTGTACAGCTTGTTCCAAAGTTTATGAAAGCAGATATGGAAGTTGAACGCCAGAAGCTTTCTGAATCAGCTCCAGAAGCTCCTTCAAAACTTACAGGTACTGAAATGGAATTAGATCCACTTGGTTTCTGTGTATTCTCAATTGTTGCAGTTCTTGGAGTTTTAGTTGGATCATTCAAATTTGGTAACTTCTCTCTTACAACAACTGGAGGCTGTTTAATTCTTGCTCTTATTTTTGGACACTTCCAGAAAATTGGAAAAGTAAATTTCATGCCAAAAACAGAAACTTTACAGGTTTTCAGAGAGTTAGGTCTTATGCTCTTTTTGATTGGTGCTGGTGTTGCCGGTGGTGCAAGCTTTGTTAAATACTTTAAATGGATTTACTTCATCTACGGAATTATAATGACATTACTTCCAATGATTATTGGATTCTTCTTTGCTAAGTTTGTCCTCAAGCTCAATCTTTTGAACAATCTTGGATCTATCTGCGGAGGAATGACTTCTACTCCAGCTCTCGGAACTTTGATTGGCACTGCAAAAACTGAAAAAGTTGCCGGAGCTTATGCTTCTACATATCCAATTGCTTTAGTTGCAGTTGTAATTGTAAGTCAGCTTTTAATCATTATATTCAAATAATAAATATAATTAATTTATAGTATTATAAGTCACCTTAAATTTACTTTGAGGTGACTTTTTTATTTATTCTTTTTCTATTAATTCAATATTATTGATATTTTCCGTATTTTGTGCTTCATTAATACCATCTGAAACCAAATAAGTATTTTCAGGACAACCATACATACAAACTTGTGGTTCAATTGGAACATCCTTACATCCCATAAATGCGGTAAAACCAAGTAAGTTTAAGAACCAGAATAAAACATGTTTTACTTTTTTGATTAAATTCTTTTTCATAAGCTTTCTCCTTAAACACTATTCATTATTTTCTAAATCAACATCACCTAGATCATTTTCTATTGTGATTCCCCATGTTGCATTTTTAGACCTCTCTTTTTCAGAAGAAAAATCAAGTGGTATAGAGTTATCTTTAAATAATCCATTTTCGGGTCCATCAATATCTTTAAAAGTAACTTTATATTTAAAATGACTTTCGGAGTAATCATAATATTCAACTTCAAAATTTCCTGATCTATCAGCAACTTGTATAGAAGGATTAAAATCATCAATTTCATCTTCATCTGCGATTACACTTTCATTTTGTTCATTAGAATTATTATCTGTAACAATAGGTTCAATAGAAACTTTAACTCCAGGAATTATTTCTTTTTTCCCGTCGTTATCAATATCTCCGTAAACAGTTCCTGTAACTACAATTGTATTTCCAGGCATTCCGTACATAACATATGGAGAATAAAATTCATGATTGATTATTATAGATTGATCACAACCTAAAAATGCTGCTGCACCAATGAATTTTAAGAAACTAAATAAAAGCTTTCTAAATATATTATGAATTTTGTTTTTCAATTTAAATGCCCCTTAATGATTAAAAAACTTAAATTAATTACAAATATCCTTTAAATTATATAAGTGAAGTGCGAATAAATCAAACAAAATTTGGGCAAAAAAAACTAAGCCTTTCACAAGACTTAGTTTTTAGCATCTCCCACGGGAATTGAACCCATGTTGTCGGGATGAAAACCCGATGTCCTAACCACTAGACGAGGGAGACAAGAATTAACTTGACTTTGATAATATACAATATATAAAAAAAAGTTTCAAGTACTTATTCAAATTTTTTAATAAATTTTTTATTTTTTTTTACATTGACATATCAAATTTTTTCATCAATTTAGCTCTAAGACTTAATAAATCATCATCTTCAAGACCTAAATTAATTGCATTTTTAACATCAGCTAAAGAATTATTATAATCGCCTAAGTTATAGTAAGCTAAACCACGCCTGTAATAAACATGACTTTGGAATGAATCAATACTTAATGAGTCTGTAAATGCTTCTATAGCCTCTTTATCCATGTTCTTAACTGAATAAACAATACCTTCATAATAAAGAGATCTGAAACATTTAGGATCATTTTCTACACTTGATTTGAAATCTAATAATGCAAGGTCATATTCACTCTGAGCAAAATAAGCCATTCCCCTGTGTTTATAAATAACAGAAAGAATAATATTATTTGGCTTTGGATTTGACTCAATAATTGCTGTATAAATCTGAATAGCTTTGGAAAAATTACCAATGTTATGTTCATGCAAAGCTTTTAATACTAAATCATCAATACTTCCTGATTCAGTTAAGGCTTCACTCATAGCAAAGAAATCATTATCAGTTTTTTTGTTTTCGTTATCGCTGGTTAATACATCTGCTTTTTCGTAGAATGTGTTTCTTCTGGTACCAAGTTCAACCTGGAGTTTATTCTGATAATCACGAATTTCCTGGAAAATCATATCAGCTAAAGTTAAACTTGCATTTATAGAAGCGAGCTTTCTTCTTAACGGTTTATCAAATGGATTAAACTCTGATTTATATATAAGCTCATGTTCAACTTCTGCCCAGGCATCCTGTAAAATAGTCCTGATTTGAATTTCACAAACAGTATTTTCCGGCAGCTTTACATTTTTATCTTTTGGCATACATTCTTTCGGAATAGCAACAAGAATATGAAGAGATTCATATCCAAATTCACGAAATGACTGTTGTGCACCTTTTTTTTCAACTTCTTTAACATCAAAAGCTTCTTCAATTTGTTTTTGAACAATACCTAAATCTTCCAGAAAAGCACAGACAATTCTGATTCCCATCATATCTGTTAATACAATCAAATCAGATGTATTTACGGCTTCATTGGCTTTGAGTCTTAAAACTTTTTTATAATAACTTGGAAAAGACTTTATTCTGGTTTTAAATGTTGGCTTTGAATTTAATTTAACAACAGATTTTAATTTATTTTCTATATTAGATAAAATTTCATTAAAAACATCGAAGAATGATTCATAACATTGTTTTATTTCTTTCTTGTTTGGAAGTTCATTCATATATAAATAATACTCTTAAAAAAAAGACCGCCATAAATTTGACGGTCTTATAACTGATAATGAAATTAATTATTTGGCATCAGCAGAATCGCTTGTAGCTTGTCCGTTATTATCATTAAGTGAATCAGTGAACTGATCTTCTGTTGCCATCTTTTCTTTCTCTAAGAAACGATTAACCTGTTTATCACCAAAGCGGTTCATTTCGTCATTCTGTCTCTTAGCTTCTTTCTTAGTAATAATACCCCAAACGTCTTCATCATCAATATCACGATCTGAAACTAAAGTTGCCAAATCGTAAATGATTTTAACATCTTTGAAGTATCCGATAAAATCATCACCAGCATCCATTGCATCTCTACAAACCTGGAAACCACAGAACTTGATAAATGGCATTCCACGTGGATAAATTGGATAAACTTTAATCTCTCTTGTTCTTACTTCAGAGATATAATCTGGATTCTGCCATGTTAATGTTTTCCAACCATCAAAGAAAAGGTCACCCATTAAATATCTTCTTTCAATATTGTCATTATCTTTAAGAAGAACATATAACTGATGTGGGAAATTCATACCCATTGTAGTTACTGAAATAGATTTTAATGTACCTACGTTTCTTACAAGTCCATAACCGTCTTCAAAGAGATATTTACCTTTTTGTTCATCGGTAGGAGCTTGACGTGTTCCATTTTCATCTGCGTCAGCGAGAGGTTCATAAGCTTGAATTTCAAATGGTGGAACGATTTTTGCATTCGCATTATTTGACCATACAGGGAATACAACACGAACACCCATAACATTCTTTCCAGCAACACCTGAAAATTCTGATGACTCTTTAACAGGGGCAGCAACAACCTGAGATAAAGCAATAGCATTTACATTCTGAGCTGACGAGTTTAACTTAATCTCCCAGTTAGGCAATGATAAAGAGGTTTTCATGAGTGACTTCTGATCATCTGTAAATGTTGCACCAGCAGCCACTGAGTAATCCATAACAGTTCTGCTGTTTTCTTTAGGATTACCGTTTTCGTCTGCAACAATATCAGCATCAAGCTGAGTAAAGTCGATAAGAACTGATTCTTTAGCGAAAGCGAATGTTCCTGCAATAAGCATAACTGCGACAGTTAAAACTAAAGATTTCTTCATTAGAAGCTCCTTTTTTATACACATTTGATGTAGCCTTGTACTTTATAGTATCTATTAAGTCTTTCATTTTGTCAACTTAATTTTCTAAAAATACAATTCTTAAATATAGTTTCCATCAATGTATATATTAATTTTATTATAATTTTTAAAGTTCCTTGTGATATTTAATCGTAAAAGAAAAACACCTTTCTCTAATACTTTTTTATCCAGTTTTTTAATCGAAATTGACTCTGTAGATAAACCTAAATTTAATTCCTTATTATTAGAAAAACAAAAATCCAGTTTTGTTCCAATCGGAAATAAAGTTTTATAACGGTTTGTCATTGGGCCTAAAAGTAAATCATCTACAAAATATTTTACTTTATCCTGCTCAATTTCATTACTAGCTCTTCTGATTTCAGTATAAATTTTATCGTTGTTATATGAATAGAAATAATAAACAAATCTTGGCTGAACTGATTTTTTGAAAAAAGTAAAAAGAGAAAAAACTAGTATTCCGATGAATAAACTTATTAAAAATGTATTCTTTAACCTAGTTACTTCTATCATCATTTTACTCCGGTAAATCCATGAGAACGTTCAAAATGACTTATAAACGCTTGTAATCCATTATATATTCCAAAAGATATTTTCTGCAAGTACTTATCATCTGCAAGTAAAGCGCCTTCTTTAGGATTAGTTAAAAAACCCGTTTCTATTAAAACACTCGGCATATTTGCGTTTCTGACAACAAACCATTCTTCTGCTTTAATTCCGCGCGAAGAACTTAAACCTGAAACCTGAGCCTGAATTCCGTCTGTAATGAATTTTGCAATCAAAATTGATTCGGTTGTATATTCTTCTTCAAGCATGCTATTTAAAATGTTTTGAACAGCTTTATCTTCATTCTTATCATTTTTTAATACCTGGCGGCGATATCCCGGTGAAAGATACCATACTTCATAACCGGACGCTTTTTTATCTAAACTGGCATTAACATGAATTGAAACATACAGAATCGCTTCGTTATCCTTTAATTTTACAGAGTTAGCAATTTCTGTACGCTGCTGCAGTGAAATAAAAACATCAGTATTGCGGGTCATCAAAATTTTCTTGTCCGGGCAGGCTTTTTTCAGATAATCATAAAGCTTTAAGCCAACAGATAAATTTACATCTTTTTCTTTAACAGTGAATGTTTTTCCATTTATTGTATGAGTTGCGCTTGCTCCGGGATCTTTTCCGCCATGACCAGGGTCAATTAAAATTGCACCGATTTTATACAGGCTTTGTTCTGAGTCCGTATTGAACAACTGTATTGCCTTGTCAAAAAATCCTTTAGATGAAAATAAAACTTCATTCCTTAAATAAGGAGCTTTTTCGAAAGTTATTTTTTTATAATCGTATAGAGAAAAATCTTCATCAATATGAAATGAAATCTGGTGGCCTCTTTTTTCCAGAATTCCAGATTGAGTTAATGGATCCCAATACAAATCAATTCCATATTTGTCACATTCTGAAACTAAATTTATTTCGCCAGGATTTTGCGCAAAAATGTTTTCAAGGAGAAAAATACTGAGTAAAAAAATAATCAATTTATGGATGAAATTATTCTTCATTAAAATCAGTTCAAAATACTTTTATACAAACTGTGAATACGAATCACATAAATATAAAATACCTTGAACCCCTCCCCTCAGTAAAAATTTTACAAATAAGTTTCCATCAATTTCAATATGATTTGGTCTTAGAATATCAAACATTTTTATTGAAGTCAAAATGCTTCTGTAGTTGTAGTCTTTGATTGAATCTAGACTTTTTAAAAGATTTTGTGGAATATGGGAAAAAACTTTTTCATCCTTTTTGATTTTTATATTTTCGAAAAGCTTTATAAAATCGCTGACTTCGTTGGACTCACATTTATATGCACTGTATGGGAACCCTTTTTCATAATCATTTTCTATATTGTTCAGGAATTTCTCTGTCTGAGCATTATATGATTCGAGTTCCAGTATTATTCGTGAGGAAGCATTTTCTGCATATTGTGAAGCACTTTCGTAAGATGAAGCAACTGCTATGAAATTACCGCATTTCTGTACATTGTTTCTTGGGAAATCAACACAGTCATTTTCCTTTACGCGCGGAAAAAAGTTTTGAACTTGTTCGGTTTCTACAAAATCATTTGCAATCGAAAAATCATCATTAAAGAAAGTAATTTTTTTTATAATACCTGGAATGGAAATGTAACTTCTTTCGGCTGAAAATTTTGTGCATGGAACTTCGTACAATTCAAAGTATTTGTTTTCTATATTCAGCTTCCTACGGTTAGAAAGTAAATCTCCAGGTTCTTTTCCAAGTGCAATTAGCAGAGCCTGTCCGGTTAAGTCGAAATTTGAAGCATAAGGAAAAGTCCAGCCTGACATATAGCCACCGGAAAGTCTGGCAGCAATTTCTCCAATCATAGGGCCTTTTTCAGTTAATTTGATATCAGCTTTTGCAACGCCACAAGTTAAACCTAATGAATGAACTGCATCTGCAAATGTAGAAATCAATTTATTTTTTGAATCTTCATCGATATTTGAAGGCAATGTATGTCCCAGCTCAATAAAATATGGAGGGAAATATATATGCCTGTCTGCAAAGCCTGTTACTGTAAAAGTTCCATTGTAAACAATTGCATCAATTGAAAATTCTTTACCGCTCATATAATCTTCAAGAATTGCAGTTTTTGTTCTGGAGTTATTTAATGCATCTTCAACCGCGAATGAAAACTCTTCTTTATTTCTGATTAAGCGGCATCCTCTGGCACCCATATTGTCAGAAGGTTTAATTACTTTTGGATAAACAGTTGTATTTTTAATTGAATCAAGTTTCTCTTTGGGTAAATCACCAGAAATTTCTGTGAAATCAGGCGAAGGAACTTTATTTTCCTGAAAGCATTTACGCATTAAAACTTTACTGCAGGTATTCTGGCTTGCTTTAAATGTGTGTGAAATCAAATTACATTTTTCTGCGACATAAGAAACAGATGTAGAAAAATCTGTTCCGCAGGTAAAAACTGCTTTGAGAGAATCTTTGTATCCTAACGCTAGGTTTGCGATTTTTTCTTTATCTTTTAAATCTATGCAAAAGAATTCATCTGCTAAAGGAACACAGACAGCATTTGAATTTGCATCTACACAAAGAATTTTATATCCGTATTTTCTACTAGCTTCAAATGCTCTTTTTTGCATTAATCCTGCACCAAGAATTAAAACGTATTCGCCAGACATTTTTATTTCCTAATTTATTTTTTTACAATACACTTCGAATGTATCGCCTAAATGAAATATTTTACTTATCATTCTGTAAAACTTATATTTAAATGACTTTGGATTAACTTTTCCTTTTGCAACTTTTGGAAATCTCTCCGGATGAATTCCTGTTGAAACTTTTACAAGAACTTTAAAGCCGTATTTTTCCAGAATTTTTTCGCAGGTTTTATATTCCCAAATTGAATAATGGTCTGCAGGGGAACTCTTGAAAAATTCCTTTGTATTATACTTTGCACTGACACCGGAACCTGATGGAGTTGAGAAAGCAAAAATTCCGCCTTTTTTTATAATCTTTGAAACACCTTCTAAAACTTTATCGAGATTAGAAAAATGTTCGATTACATACCACATTGTTACGCAATCAAATAAATCAATTCCAAATTCATCATTTAAATTTACATCCGGGAAACTGCCGCAAACTGCAGGATAAGAAAGTTCATTCTGAACATAGGAAACTGCATCTTCACATAAATCTGTACCAAATACCTGCCAGCCAGATTCATTTGCTGCATCCATAAACGGTCCCATTGCACAGCCAATATCTAAAACAGTTGGACTGACCTTTGAAAATTTTGTTCTGTAAAGCATATCGATAATTCCGATTCGCCTGATGCCCTGTGACTTAATGGAAACAAAATCTTCGAGATATGTTTTACCGTATTGATTTTTATATTCTTCAAAAAAATATTCTTTTGTATATTCACTCACCTTTTCATTAACTGACCATGACATATACAGGAGTGAACATTTTGAGCAGCGCCTGAAGGTACGTTTTTCAGTTCTCGCAATAACTTTATCTGTGTAATTAAGTTTGTTGTGGCAGATTGGACACAATAGTCTTCTGCTTTTTGATAAATCCTTTAAGAATAAAGATAAATTTCTTTGCCTGATATTTGTCAGCGGCTTTTCATTTACTGTGTCTTTGTTTTCTTCTGTCAGGTTAAAATGTTTGATTAAAGCCTTTATTTTTTTTGTTGTAATATCGTTTTTTTCGATGCATTTAAAATTATACTTTACGGAAAGTTTTTCGTGATAAGGTGTTACAGAAACTAAAAGCACTTCACAGCCTGCACCTCGAGCTTCAAATGCCGTGAATCCGAAATGAGTAACAACTAAATCGTATTCATATAATTTTTCTTTCAGGTTTTCAATTCTATTTGAAATCGAAATATATTTTCGTAAATCATCAGTTATACTCTGCTGAGCTAATTCATATTTTTTTTCGCTTGGAATTATTGCAGTAACATTTATTTCATTCTCTGCAAATACAAGTGCTGTATTCAAGGTTAAGTTTTCAGGATCCTCTCCCCCGAATGTTACTAACACCGATTTTATTTCTTTTTTTTCAGATAAAGCTTTTGTGTTTTCCGGTAGAGGAATAAAACTTGAATCTGTACAGTTTGATTCTTTTTTTTCATCAAGACTTGGAATTATATTTAAAACATATTCTGCATAGTTTAAATCATCATTTCCTTCGTCTAAAGCAACAACAGCAGTTTTGGATGCCAGTTCATTGCATAGCTTTGGGTCGGTTTTAAATAAATCTGTAATTACAAGATTAAATTTTTCTAATTCTGGTTTATTTCTGATTATTTGCCATTCATTTAAGCCAGAACGTTTTGCTTCTGAAACAAGATTTTCAACCTGCTCAAAATTTTCTTCAGGAGTATCAGGAATATAAATGAAGAAATTATTTTCTACTGCAATTTTTAAGCAGCGGTTAAAATGACCGGTTCCAAAACCTTTTTTGCAGGACGGATACAAAAGGACTGTATTTTTAACCAAAGGGTTTTCAAGCGCCTTTATAATTTGATTTGCAGTAAACGGAAATTTTTCTTCACTTTCTTTTATTAAAACTGAATAAATAAGCTGGGCTTTCTTATAATCAAAATCAGTATCAACTGTAGTTCTATATTCTCCTATATAATTTGGAAAATCAAAATATCTGGTAACAGGAATAAAAACACAGTTAAATAATTCTTTGTGATTATATAATGCAGGTCCAACATGTTCATGATCATATGCAAGATTCGTTTCATCACACGCTTTTAATAACGACTTTGCATTCATTACTTCTATGCCGCTTCCATGAGGTAAACCTGTAAAGGTCATATAATCTATATTTTCAGATAAAAATTTTTCTTCGAATTTTTCACTTAATTTTTCTGCAGTTTCATAAAACAAATACGGATTATCTGCAGTAGCCCTGATTACAATGTCACATTTTGAAAGTTCTATTACATCACAAAATCTTTGAAGTACATCCTCTTTTGAACCGGCATATAATTTATAACCGCATTTTTTAGCATAGATTTCTAATTCACCTGCACTTTCTACATCAGTTGCAAGAAAATATTTATCAGCTTTAACTTTTTTCATTGAAAGAAGAGCACATTCTATAATAGTTTTATCCCCGATTTTCATTAAAGCTTTTCTGGGAAGTCGTGTAGAAGATAAACGGCATTGAACTATTACGATTTTTTTACTTTTCTTTTCAAATATTTTTTTTAAAAACATTTTATCTTTCCCAATTCTCAATCATCTTTTTTACATCTGTTTTAAATCTATATTTATTTTCATTAACCCACTTTTTGGCGCTATTAAATAAAGAAATAGATTCTGAAAGTCCACAGTGATTTTTTAATTTAAATGCAAAAAAAGATGAAAAAGGAATATATGCATGATCATTAAAAAATTCAGGGAGAATATTTTTTATATAAAACTTAAGATAAGAATAATCAATTGTACGCTCTTCATTAGGCATTGAATTCGAATAATTTAAAATAAAGGCCGAAGATAAAAGTACTTTTTCACCCCAAAGCCAGCTTCTGATAAAAAAATCAATTTTCTGCCAGTAAGAAGATTTTATAGTGTAATCAAAACCACCTAAATATATAAAGGTTTGTGTTTTGTAAAATGCAGCCAAATCAAATGGATATAAAGTTTTAGCATCATTAAGAAATTGATTATATTCATTAAATATAAAATTAGAATCTTTTGCAAAAGGCTCAATTTTAACATTAACAGCTTCATGACTTGGAGAATACAAAAGTGGACAAATACAAAATGCATCTTTTTCAATAAACTTTTCCATTAAAGACTTAGAAAAAGTAAAACTCTGTACACACATTGATTCCTGCAAAACCAAAAAATATTCTGTTTTAACAAGAGAAACTGCGACATTTAACATTTCGCCTTGAGTAACTGTATCCTGGATTTCAATATAATCAACGGAAGAAAATTTTGACTGCAATTCATTAAGGGCTGCCATAGAAGATTTTAGGCCAACACTAATAATTCTTTCAAATCCCTTTGAACACAACTGTTCTAAGACAATGCTTCTATACTGCGTAAACTCAGTATCGCGTAAAACAATGCAGGTTAATGGCAATTTAATTGAAGATGATTTTTTACCTTCAAGTATTGAGTAGTTGATATGATGTTGATTAAAAATTGAAGGTATAGTATTCATCGCAATTCTCACAGAACTTACAGTATCTATTTTGAAGATGATTCTGAATTTCTTCATCTGTTTTGTGCCAGACATTTTCCAAACCATCAACAAAAACATTACCTATGATTTTATCAAAAATTACTTCTTTGCAAAATAAAATATCCCCGTTAAACAAAATATTCATGTCGCGCTTTAAGTGCCAGCAAACATTTCTTTCTACAGGAGATAAATCGCAAACTTTTAAGTCTTCAAGTTTTTTGCAGTAAGAATCGTATTTTTGAACTACAAGCTTTCCATGTGATTCAGAATTTTCATTATGATATAGCTTCCAGAACAATTCCAATTCATCTTCGTTTAAAGTACAGCGGGTAAACTGCGGATAAACGCTTCCAGGAAATTTATTGCATAAAAGAGACAAACCTTTTTTTGCTGCCTTAAAATCTGAATCAGGATGTAATGTTAAGTAAGTTTTTTCGGTTACAGCATCAAGTAAAACAATCCAGTTTATTGCTGAAGAATTTTTATTCGAATCATTATTTCTTTTTGTTTCAATTAAAAGAGCTTTCACTTCATTAATGAATTCATCGTTAATCTTTGTA
>JAEELR010000012.1 GCA_016282835.1 Treponema sp.
TTATAATCTGGTAACGAGTTTATTTAATTCTTCAAAAGAGGAGATAGGTGCCCATGTTTGAAAATCTTGTAAATCAGGAAGCTGGAAAACAGCTTGTTAGTGATATAAAACATAATAGATTACCTGGAGCTCTTTTGTATTCAGGCCCAGAGGCAAGCGGTAAGCTTACTGCCGCTCTTGAAACTGCTAGAATCCTTTCCTGCCATGAAAAGCCTCAGGGAAACTGGCTGTGTGAGTGTCCATCCTGTTTGCAACACAAAGCCTTAGTTTGTTCTAACTTATTACTTATGGGACCACGTGATTGTTCCCTTGAAATTTCTGCAGCTGCCAAAACCTTTACAGATGCTCATTTTATAAATGCAAAATATATCGATGCGGCCCGTTATTTATTTTTACGAAGTGTCCGCAAGCTTACAATGAGATTTAACGGAATTCTTTGGGAGGGTGAATCTAATCTAAATAAAATCGGTAGTCTTATTGAAGAAATAAATGAAAATCTGGAGCAGCTTGATTTTCCACGACAGATTCCAGAAATTTCTGAAGTTAAAAAAATATGCGAAGATATTTCAAAACTTTGTACAAAGCTCGAAGATGACTTTCTTTATGATTCAATTCCAATCAGTCAGGTTAGAAATATGGAAGCCTGGGCTCATATTAAAACTGAGGAAGGCCGTAAAACTGTCATAATAGAAAATGCAGACAGAATGCAGACCAGTGTAAGAAATGCCTTGTTAAAAATACTGGAAGAGCCACCAGAGGATGTTGTTTTCATTCTGCTTACATCAAAACGAAATGCAATTATGCAGACAATTCTTTCTCGTGTCCGAACCTATAATTTTACAGAACGCACCCTTGAACAGCAGCAGTCTGTAATTCAAAGAGTTTTTCATAATATGGATTTCTCTGGAAATATAAATAATTATCTTTTGACATATCTCCCTGTCAGTCCGAACGAAATAAAAGCTCAGGCAAAAATCTTTTATAATTCTGTTGCTAATCGTCAGATTTGTAATATGGAAGAGATTGTGAAAAAATGTGAAAAATTTAATCCAAGAGTTGAATTAAGACTTTTCCTTTCTTATATTGCAGCATTCATGAAGCCGATCAGTAATACTCAAAGAGGTGCAGAAGTGGCCGCAAAAGCTATGGAGCTTTTACGAAATTGCAGTGACAACATTACCTTGTATAATCAGTCTCCTGTAAGTGCCCTTGAAATACTTTTACGCGATATGTTTGCTTTAAATAACAGCTTTGGAGGTGCCTTTTGCGCGGTTATGTAAAACGTGTAAAACAGAAGGCGGAAAAGCTTTCAAAAGAACAAGTCCTTTCTCTTCTCGAAGACCTTGTTGATGAAAATGAAAGTCTTTATTCTGTTCTTGAATCTCTTTCTACAGGTCTTTTGATTATTAATAATGATTTCCAGCTCTTGCAATACAATACAATTGTAGAAAGCTGGCTTCCTTTTAATACGCGGCTCGAAGACATTCAGGGGACTGATATTCGTCTCTGGGAATGTATAGAGGATGAAGATATTGCCCAGTTTCTTCGTAAAAGTATGGAAAAGGAAATTACAAACTCTTCCGAAGATTTTTCCATAGTGACATCAGGTGGCTCTGTAAGGTTTTTGACAATTACCATTTCTCCTCTTGTTAGTGAAGGCGAACTTAACGGTAAGGTAATTCTGGTAAGAGATATTACAGAAAAGAAAAATCAAGATGTACTATTGCACAGAATGGAAAATCTGGCAAATCTTACAAACCTGGCCGCAGGAATGGCACACGAAATAAAAAATCCACTTGGCGCAATCAGTATTCATATTCAGCTGATACAAAAAGCACTTGAAAAAGCCCGCGAAAACAATGATCAGCTTCCTGCAAAAAAGTTTGTAGAAGATCATATTGATGTTGTAAATGAAGAAATTGAACATCTGAATAAACTTGTAATGGATTTTCTCCTTGCGGTTCGACCGGTAAAAGCTCAGCTGGAACTAAAAGATCCTGATAAGGTTATAGAAAATCTGGTTGAGTTTTTTAAGCCTGAATTCCACAAAGATAAAATTGAAGTTGATTTTATTGAAAGCAGCAGCGGTAAAAGAATCATGCTGGATGAAAAACTCTTCCGGGATGTAATAATGAACATTTCTCAAAACAGTCTGGCTGCAATCAAGTCGAAGTTTGCAGATAAATCCGGTGGAAAGTTTTCGATTTACAGCGGCGAAAAAGACAATAAATATATATTAAAAATTTCTGACAATGGATGTGGTATGTCAGATGAAAGTCTTTCAAAAATATTTGAACCTTATTATACAACTAAGGCCAACGGAACTGGTCTTGGAATGACAATGGTTTATAAAATTGTAAAGGAATTTTCCGGAGAAATAACAGTTAATTCAAAAGAAGGAGAGGGGACTTCTTTTATTCTTTCTTTCCCGATTCCGCAGAAAGATGTGAAATTACTCACTTCTGAAAGTAAATAGGAGGAGAGCCTTATGTGCATACTTACAATTGACGATGAAGAGAATATCCGTAATGGACTTGCAGACAACTTTGAACTTGAAGGCTATGAGGTAAAACAGGCTGCAAGTGGTGAAGAAGGTCTTCAGCTTATTACACAGGGCGGAATTGACCTCGTAATTACTGATTTAAGAATGGATGGAATCAGCGGAAGTGAAGTTGTAAAACGGGTTACTAGCGAACATCCTGGAATTCCGATTATTGTTTTAACTGGTCACGGAAGTATTGATGACGCTACTGCTGCCTTAAAAGCAGGTGCTTTTGATTTTTTAACTAAACCACTTGATCTTGATCACTTAAATAAAATTGTAAAAAATGCCCTGCAGGGAAAAATTCTTGCAGAAGAAAA